>NZ_AP025523.1:2870478-3189420 GCF_027923555.1 Vulcanimicrobium alpinum
AGCGCCGATCCGAGCTGTCCGCTCGCGCCGACGACCGCGATCCGGCGTGCGATCACGCAGGGGCCAGCTTCTTCATCCGCTCTTCGGCCACCAGACACGTCGCGCGGTAGAGCGACTCGAACTGGCCCGCATCGGTCCACCAGCCCGAGAGTTCGTCGTAATAGCAGTCGCCGGCCGCGATGTAGGCGTTGTTGACGTCGGTGATCTCGAGTTCGCCGCGCTTGGACGGCTTGAGATCCCGCGCGTAGTCGAACACTCGGCCGTCGTACATGTAGATCCCGGTCACTGCATGACGGCTCTTGGGATGCGCGGGCTTCTCCTCGATCCCCACGATCCGGTCGCCGTCGAACTTCGCCACGCCGAACCGTTCCGGATCGTCGACTTCCTTCAGCAGCAGACGGCACCCCGACGGCTGCTCGATGAAGCGCTGCACGTGCGGCGTGATGTCGTCTTGGATGATGTTGTCGCCGAGAACCACGACGACGCGGTCGCCCGCGGCGAAGTGCTCGCACAGCTTGAGCGCATCGGCGATCCCGCCTTCGCCTTCCTGGTACGTGTACGCGATGTGCGGCAGCCCGAAGTCGCGGCCGTTGCCGAGCAGACGCAGAAAGTCGCCGGCGTTGTTGCCGCCGGTCACGATCATGATCTCGTCGATCCCCGCCCGGCACAGCGTTTCGAGCGGATAGTAGATCATCGGCTTGTCGTAGATCGGAAGCAGATGCTTGTTGGTGACTTTCGTCAGCGGCCGCAATCGCGATCCGAGCCCGCCGGCGAGAATGATCCCTTTCACGAGGACTCCTAACGGTGTGCGTACTGGCGCTGATAGTAGGAACGGAAGTCACCGGACTTGATCGGCCGCCACCACGCCTCGCGCGAGCGATACCACGCCGCCGTCTCCGCGAGACCGGTTTCGAACGGAACGGCCGGCGTCCATCCGAGCGCGCGCGCCTTCGACGCGTCGAGCGCGTAACGGCGGTCGTGTCCCTCGCGGTCGGCGACGTGGCGAACGCTCGTCTCGTACGAGCGGCCGGTGAGCTCGAGCAGCCGGCGCGTGATCTCGAGGTTGGTGCGGCTGTTGCCGCCGCCGAGGTTGTAGACTTCGCCCGGGACGCCGTGTTCGAGGACGTGCGCGATGCCGCGGGCATGATCGTCGACGTGGAGCCAGTCGCGCACTTGCAGGCCGTCACCGTACACGGGCACCTGCTCGCCGTCGATCAGATTGGTGACGAACAGCGGGATCAGTTTCTCCGGGTATTGGTAGGGGCCGTAGGTGTTGGACCCGCGCGTGATCAGGACCGGCGTGCCGTAGGTGGTGTGGTACGCGAGCACCTGGAGGTCGCCGCCGGCCTTCGAGGCCGCGTACGGGCTGCGCGGCCGGATCGGATCCCGCTCGCGCGAGGCGCCTTCCGCGACGTGGCCGTAGACCTCGTCCGTCGAGACCTGGAGAAACCGGGGAATCCCGCGCCGGCGGACCGCCTCGAGCAGGACGTGCGTCCCCATCACGTCGGTGCGGATGAAGGCTTCGGGATCGAGGATCGACCGGTCGACGTGCGTCTCGGCCGCGAAGTTGACGATCGCGTCCACCCCGTCGCCGATCGCTTCCTCGACCGCCGCCGCGTCGGCGATGTCGCCGCGGACGAACCGGTAACGGGGGTCGCCCGCGACCTCTTCGACGTTGGCCGGATTCCCGGCGTAGGTCATCGCGTCGAGGACGGTGACGGCGATTGCGGGGCGTTCGCGCAGGACGTTGCGGACGAACGCCGAGCCGATGAAGCCCAGCCCACCCGTGACGAGCCAGCGGTGTGTCATCTCGGTCGGCCGTGTTCCACCGGCCCGAAACACTCTCCCGCGACGGCGGAAACTTTCGGGGCGCGGTGCGGTACGTAGCAGTACGCACATGGCCATGCAGCAGATGGTCCCCGAGCTCCACGACGAACGCCTGGTCCAAGCCATCCTGGACGGCGATCGCGAGGCCTTCGCTATGCTGGTCGAGCGGTACAAGCGCTCGATCGCATCGTTCATCGGCGCCTCGATCCGGCAGCCGTCGGACGTCGCCGACCTCACGCAGGAGACGTTCCTGCGCGCCTACGCGCACCTCGGCACGTTCAACCCCGATCTGGGCCGCTTCTCCACCTGGCTCTATCATATCGCGCGCAACGTCGTGCGCACGTTCCTCGGCCGCTCGCTGCGCCGTCCCGCGCTCGCCGAGCTCGGCGAAGAGCAGACCCTCGAGAACAGCCTGCCCGACGCGTCGAGTGACGCCGACCCGGCCGGCGGCGTGCTGCGCGCCGAGGCCGAAGCTGAAGTGCGCGCCGCGCTCGCGGAGCTCCCGGAACGGACGCGCACGGTGCTCTCGCTGCGCTTCTACGACAACATGGACTATCAGACGATCGCGACCACGATGGGGCTCTCGCTCGGCAACGTGAAGACGCTCATCCATCGCGGCAAGCTGGCGCTGGCGCACAAGATGCGCGAGCGAGAAGCGGCGGCCCAGGGAAACTGCGCGACCCGGACGTTCCGGGTGAAGGAGGGGTTCGGTGAGCTGCAGCTCGTCTGAAGCCCTGTTCGAGGGCTACCTCGACAACACGCTCGTCCCCGCCCAGCGCGCGCGGCTGATCGCGCACCTGAACGCGTGCGGCCGCTGCAAAGGCGTGCTCGAAGAACTGCGCGCGGTCGATGCGCTGCTGTCGTCGCCGCGCGCAATCGAGCTGCCGGCGAACTTCACGTTCGCGGTGATGGCCGACGTGCGGAGCGCGTCGCGTCCGCAGGTCTCGGCGGCTCCGGTCTTCGCCTATCTCATGTCGTATCTCATCGCGGCGTGGCTGCTGATCGGCGCGGCGTTTCTGCTCGCGGCCGACGCGGTGCGCGCGTTCGGGGATGCGGCGTTCGGACTCTCCGCGCAGGTTCTGCGCACGCTCGGCGCGGTCGGGCATGCCGGCCTGCACATCGCGGACGACGTCGGTGCGTTGGGCGCGCTGCTCGGCACGGCCGTCGTCGTCGATCTCGCGATCGCGTTCGCACTGGTCGTCGGCTTCACCGTCGTGCGGCCGCGTCTGGTCGAGCGGATCCGTTCGTGATCCGTCTTCGCCTCGTCGCGCTCTTCGCGTTCTTCTTCGCCCTCGCAGGCGCGTTCGGCGCGACGCCGGCGGACGCGCGCGGCCACGACGGCGACGTCACGCGGCTGTTTACCGATTACACGGTCGAACAGGGCGAGACCGTCGACGGCAACCTCAACGTCGTCTTCGGCGACGCGACCGTCTACGGCCGCGTCCGCGGCGACTGCGTCGCGCTGTTCGGCAGCTGCACGCTCGCCGAGGGCGGCGAGGTCGACGGTCACAACTACAGCGTGACCAACGACGTCGTGCGCGCATTCGTCCCGGCCGGGATCTCGGTGATCGCGGAACAAGATCGCCGGCTCGTTGGGAATCTCGCCTCGAGCGCGGTCGTCGTTCTCGTCTTCCTGCTTTTCCCGCTGCGGATGCGCGTCGCGCTCGCCCGCGTCGAACGCCATCCCGCGCTCGCCGCGCTCGCCGGAGCGGTCGCCGCGGTGCTGATCCTGCCGGTGACGATTCTGCTGGCCATCAGCATCATCGGGATCCCGCTGATCGTGCTCGAGGTCGCCGCGATCTTCGCCGGGCTGTGGATCGGGCAGGGGGCAATCGCGCTGGTCGTGGGGCGCCGGCTGGCGGAGCTGGTGATGCCGACCACGACGCCCTCGCCGCTGGTCGCGCTGATCCTGGGCCTGGTGGTGGTTTCCGCGGCCGAGATCGTGCCGATCGTCGGCTGGGTGGTCACCGCGCTGGTGTGGCTGGTGGGGTTGGGGGCGGCGATCCTTACCTTCGTCCGCTCGACCGAGCTCGACGGCGCGGTCCGCCGGGCGCCGATCGGCGGCCCGCCGATGCAGGGGTGGCGCTGATCCCGGGAACAGGAACGTCCTGATGGACATCCTGGTGAAGCCCCAGCGTCTCGCGCGGCGGTGCGAGCGGCTCAAGCCCTCGACGATTCGCGAGATGCTCAAGGTCACACAGAATCCGGACGTCATCTCGTTCGGCGGCGGCCTGCCCGCCGCCGAACTGTTTCCGGTCGCGGAGATCTCTGCTGCGCAGGACCGGGTGATGCGGACCCGCGGCGCGAGCGCGCTGCAGTACTCGGTGACCGACGGCGTCACCGAACTGCGGGAGTGGGTGGCGGCGCGGATGAGGGCCCAGCACGGGGTCGCGGTCGACGCCGACGACGTCGTGATCACCGGCGGCTCGCAGCAAGGGCTCGATCTCTACGGCCGCGTCTTCCTCGACGCCGGCGACATCGTCGCGCTGGAGAACCCCTCGTACCTCGGCGCGATTCAGGCGTTCGACGCGTTCGAGCCGGCGTATCTTCCGGCGGAGTCCGACGAGAACGGGATCGTCCCGGCGGCGCTCGAGCGCGCGTTCGCGAACGCCGACCCGCTGCCGAAGTTCCTGTATCTGGTCGCGAACTATGAGAACCCCACAGGGCGAACGCTGGCAGCGGAGCGCCGTCCCGAGATCGTCGCGATTTGCGCGCGTTACGGCGTGCCGATCCTCGAGGACGATCCCTACGGCGAGATCGCCTTCGAACAGCACGCGCCGCCGGCCCTGCTCTCGCACGCCGCGAACGGCGCCGTGACGTACTTGGGCACCGGATCGAAGATGGTCGCGCCCGGACTGCGCGTCGCGTGGATGGTGATTCCGGATCGCACGCTGCGCGAGAAGATCGTCACCGCGAAGCAAGGCGCCGACCTGCACTCGAGCACCTACGCGCAGTACGTATTCCACGCGTACGTCGAAGACGAGGCCCGACTGCGCGGTCATCTCAACACCGTGCGTGCGACGTATCGTGCGCGGCGCGATGCGATGGTCGCCGCGCTCGCGGCGCAGATGCCGGCGCACGTCCGCTGGAACGTGCCGGGCGGCGGGATGTTCTTGTGGGTGACGGTCGGCGCCGGGATCGATACCGAAGAACTGTTCGAGCATGCGGTGCGCGACGGGGTCGTGTTCGTCCCGGGCCGGCCGTTCTATCCGCACCGCGATCGCGGCGACGGGATGCGGCTCAACTTCTCCGCGATGCCGGAGCCGCGGATCGACGAAGGGATCGCGCGATTGGCGACCGCGATCCGCCACCTGGGCGGTTAGCGCAGCCGCAAAAAGGCGCGTACGCGAACGCCGCGAACATCGCGCCTTCGTTCAACTCATCCGCACCGATTCGAGAGGTACTCCGTGGGTCTGGTCGTGACCGGCATCTCCCAAAACGGCGACATCAGCGCCGTCGAAGCGGCACTGAAAGCGGCCGGGCTTACGCTCGATCCGATTCAGCTGATCGGTCCCGATGATTCGACGCAGGGCTCCGCGTCCCGCAGCGGTTTGATGAACCCCGGACTGATGACGGGCGGCGGGCAGGGCACCGGCGTCCCCGGGGTGACCAGCGGTGTGCCGACGGCCGGCGGGTACGGCACGCACTACTTCCGCAACGAGAAGCTCGGCGACCGGCTCGGCGACTTGGAGATTCCGGACGACCAGGTCGACAACTACATCGACGCGCTGCAAGCGGGCCGCAGCGTCGTTGCGTATTTCGCGAAGCCGGATACCATCGACAAAGTGACGGAGATCTTCCGCGGCAGCGGACTGGCGAGAGTGAAGACGTTCTAACCACGCGGGGCACTGCGCGACGGGCAGACGCCCGCACGTTGGTGCGCTGGTCCATCGCGAGCGCGCTGCGGTGTCGACCATCCCCCTGTAGGCGTGCTCGGTTGGCCGGAAGATCGAGAAACCACGGGCCGCCCGGATTGACCGGAACGCTGAGGGCGCGAGCATCACCTCTTGTATACGCAGCGCGCCAAGCGTCGATCGCGGGCGCGTACGCCTGCCAGTGCAAATCCGCGAGCGGCGGGACGCGGTAGTTGAGGAACAATCCGGCGGCGAACACGAGAATCGGCAACGCCGATGCGACCGGCTTCAATCGCTTTCGCCCGGAACCGACCCGTTCCGAAAACATTACGCAGAGCACGATTGTGATGCATTCAGCAGCGAAAAAGTATCGCTCACCGCCCCATCCAGGAATGCGTGTAAGACGTTCGTAGTCGCCGGAGAGGTTTCTGGCGGCAAGCGCCACCGCGATAGACGAGACGATTAAGTACGCTCCGACGATGAGAACTCTGCGCTGCATCCTGGTCCCGTTTGCGAAAAGTGCCGCTCCGACGGAGAGCGCCGACGCGACGGCAACGAGCGGCGGCGTGACGAGGCCCAGTGCGGAGATCGACTTTACTGTTTCTCCGCCGAGGGTGAGTGTAAGGACGGAGCGATACGCATAGGCGATCAAGGTGGCGGGAACGATCCCGAACGACGCTGCAACGGTACCCGTGTTGCTGGAAGGCGACGCTCCCAGTGCCTCCGCGCCGAACATCCGCGAGCCCACGAAGAGCACAATCGTCTCGACGAGCAGTGCGCCAAGCATGGTAATTGCGATCGACGCTCGCCCCCTCCGCTTGACGAGCTGCCAGAGAAGAATCGGGGCGGCGACCAGCATTTCCGGGGAACTCCAGCAGAGCACGGCACCGAGCACGCAGAGGCTCAGGCGTCGCGCCGCGTTCATCCGTGCGACGTTTCGGGCGGGGAGCGCGATCAGTAGAATACCGCCTATTGCTAGATACCACTGCACGTTCGTGACGTTGCCGAGTAGTTCGTATGCGGAGGTCGCGCTCGCAACGAGAACGACTGCTGTCACGCGTGCTGCGTCGGATCGAATAATATAACGGAACGGCCTCAAGGCAAATGGCGCAAGCGATCCCGCGGCGAGCGCAAACGCAACGACGCTGTAGATCGTCGGCTGCAGAGCCGTAGGGAAAGCGGCCGCGATATCAGCGATGCAGCGCTGCAGCAGGACGAGGTATCCCAAGTGGGGCAAAGCCAAGGTCGCGAAGGACCCGATCAGCAGACGATCGTGGAAGTAGACCAGCGCGTCTTCCGCCCAGAACTGTGCGTGTAAGACCGTACTTGGGCACCGGCATATCAACACGACCGCCGTGAGAGCCCAGATTACAACGACTCGACCTTGTTCGGTTTCGAAACGGCGCAGAAACCGACGGATGAGAGCACCACGCGCTCCGCGCATGGAGCCCTGGACGGCGCTATCCCATTCGGGCACCCGCCTGGGATGCGGCAATACAGGCCTTTTCCCTCCCCACGATGCCGCAGCGGCTAGGAGATGATTTGCGCGCGGCGTACAAGCGTTGCGCCGCCGGCGCTTTCTTACGCGCGACCCATCAGCTCAACTGCGAAGGGATGCAACACGATGACCCTCAAACTTTGGCTTCAGATCGCCGCCGGATCTGCTGCGCTTGCATTCCTCTGCGTCATCGAGGCGATCGGTTCGCTCCAAGTGCAGAATACGACGGCAACGCTGCTCGTACCGAAATCATATCCGGCTGTTGCGGGCAGCGGCTTTCAGCCGGGTGCCGTCTTTCCGGCTACCGATCAAAGTATGACGCCTCAGAATGTTCGACTCTACGGATCGTTTATCAACGGAGACAGGAACACGGGAGACGCTTCGACCGCATGGTACGATGCCGTGCCGGATATCGCGTTGATGGTTTCCGGATATCCTGCGCGACCGGGACTTTCGCTGTCGGTCGATGTCGATGCCGGAGACCGCATCGTGCCGTTGCAAGTGACGGCATCGAATCCAGGTGAACGGTGGGTTCAATTTCACGTTCCGATTCGTGAGGTTGCCGGAGCGAAGCGCTTTCGGATCCACGCTGTCGATCGTGCAACGACGTTTGAAGGATGGGTCGGATTCTCCGAGCCCTTCGTCGTAGACACTTCGCAGCAATCACGAACCTTCGGTGCCGTCGGCAAAGTCGCCATCTTTATGGCTGCGTTCTTTTCCCTCGTAAGCGCTGCAATTTCGGTGTTCCTGTCGATACGAAGCGCTACGCTTCGTTGACGCCCTCGCTCGTGATCGCGAAGTTCCTGCCGCTCGTCTTGGTCGTCATCGCGGGAGGAATCACCATAGAAGCCTTTTCACTCGACGTCCACGCGGGCACGCCGCAAGGCTTGCCGCGCGCCCCGGCGGTTCGACCCATGCCGTCCAAGCTTAAGGACGACTGGGCTCAAACGCTACCGATGAAATCCGGGGAAACGCAAGCCACCATTGAAGCCGTATCGGTCGGTCGCGGAGCGGAACGAACCGTGCTCGGCGCCGACCGGACGGTTCTCCTTTCAGCCGGAGACCCGTCGCCCCTGAGCGTGAAAGGCTGGGCGATCGACGCCCCCGCAAATGCTCCCGCAGGCGGCGTCCTCGTACGCGTCGACGATGGTCGCCCGATCGTCGCGCGCTATGGCCTTTCTCGCCCGGACGTCGCCGCAGCGCTAGGAAACCCGGCACTGGAAGCAACGGGATACAAGGCGCTGCTTGAGACGGCGCATCTTGCAAAAGGTGCTCATCGACTTCGCTTCTACGTGCTGGATGCGCACCGGACCGGCGTGTATCTGATCCCGGACCATCCGACGCGAGTGCGGCTCGTGCGTCAGTGATACGATTCGGGTCGATCAGGGGCGGAACGGACCGTCATGGACGAGCACAAGTTGCGCCGCATAGCCTCGTACCGTCACGGGGTTTGGATACAGCATGCGCAGATCGGCGTCGCTCGCGGTCCAAAAGTGCCTTAGCGTGACAAGAGACCGGATATCGTGCGCCTGGATACGGCGCATCTCCGCAACACCATTCACATCGGATCGTAAAGAGAGCACCGCGGACGCCGCTGCGCTGACAAGCACGGCAGACCGCAACTTGATCGAGAGCGGCGCCCTGCGCAGAGCGCACACCGTCAATCCGACCAGCGCGATCCACAGCAGCCCGGAATACGTCGTATAGCGGCTCGCCAGCGCCTGATCTATCCCGAACGCCGCCCGTCCGATGTCGGTCATCGTCCCGGCCAGCAGAGCGAAAATCCCGAGTGCGAGCCACGGCGCTTCGAGGTCCCCGCGACCGTGCTGTTTGCGGCGTGCGTATGATATTGCATAGGCACCGAATGCAGCGACCCCTACGGCCCCGATACACATCGGCAGTGCGATCTCTGGTGCGCTCGACCAGGCTAACGGCGCACCGAAGTACGCAAAGAGGTACCCAAGGACCTCAAAGGGATGGGTCAACACGTACGTGGGATCCGATTGCAGGCCGCCCCGCGACCAGCCATGCAGATACAGCACGGTCGCGACGCCGGCAGCGGCGATCCAAGCGATCGTCTGTTTGGGGCCGTCAACACGGCGGTCCAGGAGAATCAAGCACAGCCCAGCGGGCCAAAGCAGGAGCCCCGATGACATCGTGTAGCTCGCGAGAAACCCGACGCCGATGGCGAGGCGGAAAGCAAGCGGTGCCTCCCGTCCAACGATCAGCAGCCACACCATCGCGAACACGAAAAAAACGATCATGAACCACGCGAGCTGGAAGCCCCACATCCAATTGCCCGCCTGCGAGGCGCTGTAAAGGATGGCGCTTCCGAAGAGGAAGGATATTCCCAGCGCAACGCGAGACGCAGAACGACGCAGCAGATCGAAGAATAATGCCTGTGCGCACACGACGAACGCGATGCCGATCAATTCTTCGCGGACGACGTTCCAGCCGCGCCACTGTGCGAGCAACAGCATTAAAGAGTACGGGACGAACATCCGATGCTCGTTGTGCTGCGCCCATAAATCCGCGAAACTCAGGGTGTGCTGATGCATTCTGATAACGAGGCTGGCGACTTCCCATTCATCCCATTGCGGAGCATTGACAGCCCAACGCACCAGCATCGCCGCGATGGTGATTGGGAATAGGCACGCGACGAGAAGGCATGCGGCGGTCGCCGCTCCCGACAATCCGGGCTGCTCGGCGGTCGCGCGTTCGTCGAGCTGAACGTCAGCGGTCATCCGCACCAAATCGACGGGCGAGGAGCCTGAGAGGCCGGGTCAGTCGCCACGATTTCGAGTCGACCACGCTTTGCAGGGCCTCGTGCGCTGCGTCTGCAAGCGAACGCAACTCTCGTTCCATCTGAGCCCATCGTTCGCGCTCCGATTCAAGCGCAGCCCGAGCTTGGTCCGCGTCGTCCTGAAGAACCGCTGCACGGTTCTGCAGAGCATCGCGCTCGGCACGAGCGCGCCCGAGCTGTTCGCTTCCGCGCAGGATCTGCTCGCTCAAGGCCTGCGTGTAGCCTGCTTCCCTGACCGATACCTCGCGTGCGTGTTGTTCGATGGTTTGGGCAAGTTCGCGTTCCACGATTCGCGCGCGATCTGCCCAGCCCAGCATCTCCCGCTGGATCTCCCCTCTTTCGACCTCGAGCGCAGCACGGGAATGCTCCGCCTCGCTGAGCGAAGCTTCGAGCTCAAGAACCCGGGCCTGCAGCGACGTCACCTGCTGCAGCTTTTCCGATCCGTCGGATTTATAAAGCGCTTCCAACTCTTCATAACGGCTCTCTTGGTATATCCGCAGCGCATCGGCTTTCTCAAAAGCTGCGTGTGCGTCGCGCGCATCCTCTTCCAATGATCGAATCTTCCTGTCAGACTCGTCAAGCCGCTCGCGCAGGTTATATGCATCACGCTCTCGCTCGGCGCGTTCCCTATTATAAAGTTCCGCTAATTCGTCGTAGCGATTTGCATTGTGCAAACGCTCCGCGTCCGCTACGCGAAACGCTTCGTGCACCGCATCCAGTTCGGCCCGCAGATCATTTCGGCTTGTATTTGTAGACGTGAGTGCCGCCCGGCCGGCGCTCAATTCGCCCGGCAACGTTCCATCGAGTCGCTCCACCATATTGCGCAAAGCCTGCATTTCCCGAGCGGTAGCGCCGAAGACGTCATCCGACGGGTCCAGAAATGCAGACTCGACCAGGTCTTCGATCGGTTCGTCACTGGCGACCGCAAGGAAATACGTTGGATCGATGAGTGCCGGCAGGGCGTCGAGCACGTCATCACCCCGGCCGGCGAACCATATCGGACGTTCGACGACGGCGTTTGCAAGGGGGTGCACTACCGACGCTGCCGCGATGCGCTGTCCATAAATTCTGACGTGACGAAAGCGAGCGGAGAGCAATTCCCGAAACTCTGAAAAGTACAGTTCGCGGACGTGGAACGGATTGGAATACTGCGGAATATCCGAATACACACGCTTGTTCGGAGTCGAGATGACGAGCGTACCGCCGGGCGCTAGCACGCGTTTGATTTCATCGACCATGCGTTCGTGCTCGGCGATGTGTTCAAGCGTTTCAAACGACGATACGAAGTCAAAGCCTGCGTCGGCAAGAGGCAGTGCACTCGCCGATCCGACGACAAACCGCAGGTTGGAAGCATAGTACACACTTCTGGCGCGCTCGACGGAGCTTTCGTCGATGTCGACGCCGACGGCCTGGGCTGCCGTAGTAGCAAGCAGCGCGGTACCGTATCCTTCGCCCGAAGCGACGTCCAGAACGCGTCGTCCGGCGGCGAGACGTCTCGCAATAGCATAGCGGTGCACATGCTCGTAGCGAATCTGTCCCATTAGACCCGGGACATAGCGTTCGCCGGTGAACGTCAGTTCGCGCAGTGTCGACATGGTCCGCAACATATTTGGACCCTTGTCGCGATCCCCTGGTCAACGAGGATTTTGACCGGCAGGAGACAGATAATGCCGTCGTGTCGACCTTGGCGTCTCACATGAAGGTGCGCGGATACGTAGACGAGATTTATGCTGTTCCGCAACCGGCGGGCGGGAGGATTCCACTGGGGAGTTCGGTCGTGATCACGGGATGGGCTGCCCGCGACGATCAGGCGCAAGCGGTAATGGCCGTCAACATCGACGGTCGATGCTTCCCCGTCACGGTCGGGCTGGACCGGCCGGATGTCCGAGTTCTACTCGGTGAGCATTACGGAGCTACCGGCTTTCAAGCGGTGATCTCTAGCGCCGTCATCGGAGCCGGCAGAAAGTACGTTGAGGTGACGGCTGATGGTTGGCGCCTCGCAGAACCTCACGTCCTTTTCCTCGCTGAAGCCGGCAGTCTCTACGGATTACGGCAACTTCCCATCTTGCCGAACGGACGCATCGACACCGCTTTTATTGCAGGAGCGGACAACCCGGAAGCGGCGCAGCCCTCACGTGCGAGAGAAACCGACACACTGGTCATCCGGGGTTGGGGGTTCGATCGCGATCGCATGCGCAAGTACACTGCGGGCTTCGCGTTTATCGACGAAACCGTAGTTCATGTTGCCGGCGCGACCGGATTCAGGCCCGACGTTGCGGAGGTCTACGCAACCCCGGAGATGGGCGGCTGCGGCTTTCGGCTGCACGTGCCGCTTCGAGGAATCGGGGCGGGACATCATACCGTGCAGGTAGCGCTGGGCGATTCGGCAACGTCGCCGCTCGTCCGCGTACCGCAAACGATTACCCTCAACGTCGCCTAGGAGCCAAGTTGACCCTTTCACTTCCTGCGCGGCGCGCATTCCGCGACCCGGATTACCGGGCGTGGTACATGCACAATTGTCCCGACGAGACCGAACTCGCATCGCAAAGAACGCAGAGTCTTATCGGCGATTATCCTCTCGTATCGATTGCCGTTCCAATCTGGCGGCCGCATTCGTACATGCTTCGGGAAATGCTCGAGTCTCTTGCCGATCAGAGTTATCCCTATTGGGAGGCCTGTCTGGTCGTCACGGCAGATGAAGATGATGAAAACATCAAACTCTTACGGCAGTTCGCTGACGCTGACGAGCGATTCATCATCAACGAATTGCCCCGCAACAAGGGCATCGGTGGTAATACGAACGCTGCAATCGCCGCATGTCGCGGCGATTGGATCGCGTTCGTCGACCATGACGACGCGTTGACTCCCGACGCGCTCTTTCACGTCGTAAAGGCCTTCGGCGCAGCGGACGTCGTCTACTCCGACTTCGATTACATTGACGACCGGGATGGCTCGCTCGGCGATCCGCTTTTTAAACCTGAATGGTCCCCGGAACTCCTCTATGCTGCCAACTACCTTACTCATCTCACGGTCGTACGGGCAGGCCTCTTGCGCGACATCGGAGGAATGGCGGAGGATCTCGACGGGGCCCAAGATTGGGACTTGCATCTGCGCCTTGCCGAGCGGACGCAGCGCATCATTCACGTGCCCCGCGTGCTTTACCATTGGCGCCGGCATGACGGATCGACCGCGCTTTCCCACCGAGCGAAGGAGGGAGTGGGCCGTAGCCAGTCCAGGTCACTGAACCGTCATTTCAGCCGCAAAGGCTTGCCCGCGCATGCCCACGTTAATGATGAGGGGCACGTTCGGATCGGCTGGCGATGGCCTCGGAAACCGCTCGCGTCCATCATCATCCCGACGAAGGACAAGGTTGACCTTCTTCGTGCTGCGATCTCGTCGATCATCGAACGCACTCGGTATGAAGCCATCGAGATCGTGGTGGTCGATACCGGCAGCTGCAACCAGACAACCTTCGCCTACTACGAGGAACTGCGTCGCGATCCGCGCATACGCATACTCGACTACGCGTTGCCGTTCAACTGGAGCGCCGTCAATAATTTTGCCGTACGACATAGTGCTGGCGAGTTGCTGATATTCCTCAACAACGATGTCGAGGTCATCGACGGCGATTGGGTTGACGAACTGGCCGGCTGGGCGCTGCATCCCGAGATCGGAGCGGTCGGCGCGTTGCTGTTGCGTGCAAACGGTGACGTGCAGCACGCCGGGATCGTCGTCGGCCTCGAGGGCTTCGCGAACCATCCGTTCGCGGACACGGCTGTATCGGTCGGGAATGCGCACGGCAGTCCGCTGTGGTATCGCAACTATCTGGCAGTGACCGGTGCGTGTTTGGCGGTTCGACGCGACGTGTTCGATACCGTCGGAGGTTTCGACGAGGCCTTCATTCTTTGCGGCAGCGACGTTGCGTTTGGGATCGAAGCATACAGGCGCGGTTTTCGCAATGTGTACACGCCGTACGCTCGGCTTTATCACCTCGAGTCGGCAACGCGCGGACACGAGATACCGGACGGTGATTTCGCCGTCTCGGCGGTCTATTATCGGCCGTATCTCGAGGCCGGCGACCCGTACTTCTCCCCGAACTTGAGCCATTGGCGGAAACCGCTCGCTCCACGGCATCCCGATGAGCAGACGCCGTACGATTACGTCACTCAGTTCCTGCGTCGCCGATCGATGACGCCGCCGCGAAGCCGCACGGAGGCAGAGCACGTCGTTGAGTGGTTCGACTTGGATGAAAGTGAGATCGCTGCCTACCGTTCGCAACCGACGACCGGCTTGCGTCCGACCACCTCGATTGCATGGTTTTTACCGACGTTTACCGTCGCTGCGTTCGGTGGAATCGCGACGATCCTCCGTTTTGCCGCGCACTTCGCTAACACGTATCACGTAAACAATCACTTCGTTCTGTGCGGCAGCGGAGACCGGGCAACGTATGTCGACCTCATGCGTCGTTGGTTGCCGGAACTGAGGGTTGACGACGTCACCATCGGCGACTCGACGGCGGCGCTCCAAGATGTGCCGCCGTGCGATGCGGCGATATGCAGCTTGTGGACGACGGCGTATGCCCTCGCACGATTTCAACGGACGCCGAGAAAGTTCTATTTCATTCAGGATTGGGAACCCGGGTTTTACGCAGCGGGCACGACCAGCGCGATGGTGGAGAACACCTATCGCCTCGGATTTTACGGGATCGCCAACACGATCTCACTCGCGCGTTCGTATGCCGAGGAATTCGGCGGCTCTGCAACCTGGTTTACACCCGCGGTGGACCACACGGTTTTTCGTCCGAAAGCACGGGAACCGCGCCAACTGGATCCGCTGCGTACGAGGCGTGTCTTCGTCTATGCGCGTCCAGGCACGCCGCGGAACGCTTTTGAACTAATCTGCGCAGCGGTACGGCGTCTGCGTATGCGACACGGTCCGGGCATCGAACTGATCGCAGCGGGGGGCGATTTCTCTGCGGCCGAGTACCAGGTCGCCGGTGCGATTACGTCACTCGGCCTGTTGCCCTTCGAAGAAACTCCTGCCCTTTATCGTTCTTGCGATGTCGGTGTTGCGTTGATGATGACGCGCCACCCCTCATACATTCCGTTGGAACTGATGGCTTCAGGATGCCCGGTAGTAGCAAACGTGAACCGATGGAATAGCTGGTTCTACCGCGACGGCGAGAACGCGCACCTGGCGTTGCCGTCGCCAAGCGGATTGGCTGACGCCGTCGAGCGCGTCGCGTTCGACGATCTGTACGCGGAAAAACTGCGCTTCGGCGGATTCGAGACAATTGCACGATTCCATGCCGATTGGAACCCTGAGATGGACCACGTCTATGCTTTTCTGTGCGATCCCGAAACGCAGGCTCGCTCGCTCGATTCGGCCCGCTTTCGCCCATCGACGCCGCGCTTTGCGGCCGGCAGAGCATGACCGACGCGGGGATCGCGACCTTTTCGCATATTGATCGCTTCAGTATCTTTAATCGAACGCTCGGCATCGAAGGCTGGCTCTTTTCCCCCACCCGCAATCTGGTGCGACTCGAGTTGCGCTTCGCACGAGGCGCGTCGGTAAGCGTCCTTTGCGGCTTGCCGAGCCAGGATGTCGAAGCGGCCTACGGAGCGGAGGCCGCAGATTGCCGTTTTGCACTCTATACGTCCGTCGAACAGCCTGATGATATCGTGATCAACGCGACGTTGTTTGCCTGGTTTTCCGACGGCACAACGGCCACACTTGACGACTTAGGGACGCGTGATAAAGGCTCCGAGCCGGCTCACCGGCTAACCGGCAAGTTCATCGCCATCACCACGGCCCTGCCGCCGGGAAACTTCTTGGAGATCGGCGCCCGCGCTCGATCCGGAAACACCTACCGTCAGTTCGTTCCTGCGGGTTGGAACTATGTCGGCTTTGACATGCGGCCGGGTGACAATGTCGACGTCGTAGGCGATGCGCACGCGCTCGCATCGTACTTTTCCCCGGAATCTTTTCAAGCCGCGATGGCGATCTCAGTATTCGAACATTTGCTCATGCCGTGGAAATTTGTCCTAGAACTCAATCGCGTTCTCAGCATCGGCGGCGTCGGCTATTTCATGACGCACCAAACGTACGCCGTGCACGACGCACCCTGGGACTTCTGGCGCTTCTCGAACGACGCTTGGCCGGCACTCTTCAATCGAGCGACGGGATTCGAGGTGCTCGAAGCACACGTCGGAGAGCCCGCCTTTATTGTCCCTGTTCGCTGCAGCCCGGGGCATGCGGCCGACGCGCCCGGCTATCTCTCCTCGTCCGTCCTGGTTCGAAAGATCGGGCACACGACTCTGCGATGGGATGTTGATCTCTCGGAGGTGATCGAAAGCCCGTATCCTGCGTGATCGTCGTGGGAGACTACGTCCGGATCAAAAGCTCGTCACGAAAGACTTCGCGTTCGTCCGGGACGATCGCCAACTTGAAGTATGGGGCGGTAAGCGCGAGATTCACGTTGTAATACGGATCGGGCCGCTCACGAATAGACCAGCGCTTGATCAGCATTTCTTGTTCGATGAGATTTCGCTCGGCACGGCTTCGATCAAGATCGGATCCACGCGATAGGGATTCGTGGTGATACAATTCGACGTGAGGGAGATAGACGTTTCGCAGGCCGCGAGCGCCTAGGCGAAGACAGAAGTCCACGTCGTTGTACGCGATGGAAAAATCTTCGTCGAATCCATGTACTGCTTCGAACGCCTCGCGGCGGACCATCATGCATGCAGCGGTGACGGCGCTATAATTGTTGACGGTAACCACGGCACCGAAGTGGTTCAGCTCGTACCGCTGCATGCGATAATTTACATGACCGGCCGCGCCGCCAAGACCCAGCACGATTCCGGCGTGCTGGAGGGTGTTATC
Organism: Vulcanimicrobium alpinum; assembly: GCF_027923555.1. GTDB lineage: Bacteria > Vulcanimicrobiota > Vulcanimicrobiia > Vulcanimicrobiales > Vulcanimicrobiaceae > Vulcanimicrobium > Vulcanimicrobium alpinum. The sequence continues at coordinate 2,887,346 of NZ_AP025523.1, forward strand.
CGGGAAAAGGAGCTTGACGCCGACGGCGCCGATCGACTTGCGCTGCACCTGTTCGAGCATCATCTCGATCCATTCTTGGGTGATCACCTCGGTATCGTTGTTGAGAAAGAGCAGATACGGCGAATCGCTCGCAGCGGCACCAGCATTGATGAGCCGCGAGAAGTTGAACGGCTCATCGCGTTCGATTACGCGGAACCGCTGCTCGTCCCACTTTCGCCAGCGGCGTAAGACGACGTCGGTCTCCTTTTTCTTCGAGCCATTGTCGACGATCAGCACTTCGAAATCGTGATAGGTCGATTTGAGGAAAATGGACTTTAGACAATGATCGAGGATATCGGCTTTGTCCCGCGATGGGATGACGATCGAGACCTTGCCGGGCTTGCGGAGTTCGTATCGCGGAATATATAAGCCATGGCAGTTCGGAACGGGATCCACCCGTCCCGGCTCGCCGCGCCGCTCCATCGCCTCTGCGATAGCCTTCCGAGCCGCAATGTACGCGTACGGCTTCGCGTCCGTGCTCCCCGCCGCCGACTCGGCGTGCTTACGCCAGCTATACAGCACCCGTGGGATATGGTGAATGCGCTGGCTGCTTTCGGTAAAGCGCAGAACGAGATCGTAGTCCTGACTGCCGTTAAGTTCAGGGCGGAACCCGCCGATCTTTTCGACGATGCTGCGCCGGTAAATGCCAAAGTGCGACGTGTACATCTTCGAGAGAAATGAGTCCGGGGACCAATCGGGCTTAAAGAACGGCTCCTGCCGCTTGCCGTTCTCGTCCAACTTGTCTTCGTCGGTATAAATCATGTCGATTTCTGGATCGACATTCACTGCGTGCGCGACTTCGAAAAGCGCATCAGGTGCGATGAGATCGTCGTGATCCAGCAGACCGATATACTCGCCCGTCGCCATCGCAATCGCGGAATTGGACGCCTCGGAGATGTGCCCGTTTTGCAGACGAAACGCGACGCGAATGCGTTCGTCGCCGGCGGCATATCGCTCCAATATCTCACGAATGTGGGGCGACGGCGAATTATCATCCGCGATGCACAGGGTCCAGTACGGGTAGGATTGAGCAAGGACAGATTCGATCGCTTCGATCAAGTAGCGCCGTGGAGTTTCGTACACGGGCATGACGACACTGATGACGGGGCGCAGGGGAAGCAGGCGCGAGAGCGACCGCTGCAATTCGAGTTCGTGAGGTTGCGCCGCGTGCGTCAAAAGCCACTGTTCGTATTCGGAGCGTGCGAATGGCCCGGCATCACGGCCCGCTGCGCTGGGCAGTTCTCCCCGCTCATCGCTATATGCAGCAAGACGCCCGGTGCGGGTACCGGCAAGGCGGCCGGCGAGCGCCAGCATCGAACGAAGACGAGCGAATTTGCTGCGGTCCATCGCAGCATAGGCGCGTTGCAGTTCACGTAGCCGCGCACGGCTGGCGGCAAACTCGACGGCAAGCGCATGGGTTCGCCCGATTTCCGAACTGCTCATCGGTGCACCCTCTTCCCGACCCTCTCAGGCCGATCATGCACAGGCACGCACCGCGGAAACGCGAATCCGAATGTCGCTGATGACTGCGATTTCAACGGCGGCGGGCACTACGAACCACGGGGCGGCGCTTCTTCCCGCCGAAAGCGACGCGCGTGCGGCGACGGACTTCTGCCGGGCGCTGGCCGCGGATTCGGTCTATGATGCCTCCAACGACGGAGGGGTGCTGGCATCGGCGCTTGAGGATCAAGCGATCGACGTGACGCGCTATCCGTCTCCCCGACCAGGCCGATTCGGTCTCGCCACGGCGCTCGGCCTGCCCGCTGGGTCAGCCTCCGCACGGGATACCCTGATCCGCGAATTGAGCGACCGGTCAGATACTGTGCTTCTCTCGTGGGACTGGAGTGAGGTCGGACGCCCGACGGCGGGCGTCGCGTATTCTTGGCTCATTGCCCTTGCCCAAGCGGGCCTGCACGTGGATTTCATTGCCTCGGGCGATGGGACCCTGCGGAATTTATTGCTGTTTCGTCGCTCCGCGGAGCCTCTGACATCGCGCCTGCTTCAAACGATGGCGCACGTCATCGTCAATACACATCGAGCGCGTGCAGCGCAAGAGGAGCTCTCCAGCCTTCGTTCCACCCGAGCGACCGATTTAACGCAAATCGAAAGGCTCGACACGGAGAATCGCCTGCTGCGCCAACGCATCGACGCCCATAGCCGCGAGATCGCAGCGCTTCGCGGCGCCTTGGCGGATGTAAACGACCTACTTAGCCACGAACTCGAGGCGGTACACAGCGCCGAAGCGGTTGTCGCTGAGGACATCGACGCACTTACTGCTAGCCCGCTATGGCGCCTCAAGCTCAGATTAGCCGGCGTCAAGCGAGGCCGCGAATGACGGTGTTGACAACCGCATCGCAGCAGAAAACCTCCTTCAGCGGCCGTTTCGCTACGTATGCCGCCCTTGTTTCCACGCTCGCGGCGCGCAATCTCAAAATCCGCTACCGCGGTTCCTCGCTCGGCGTTTTTTGGTCGCTTTCGAATCCGCTGCTCATGACGGGCGTCTATACGGCAATTTTCGGCACGGCGTTTGCAAAGTATTACGGCGGTTCGATTTTCGATTACGTTCTCGCCGTCTTCGTTGCTCTGTCTGTCCTCGCGTTTTTTTCCTCGGCAACCTCGCAGGCACTGAGCTCTATCGTCGCGGGAGGGCCGCTCCTGAATAAGATTGCTCTTCCCTGCAGCGCCTTTCCCGTGAGCACCGTGACCGCGAACACGTTCCAATTGGTCATCGGTACGGTTCCGCTCCTGATGATCGTTGCGCTTTTGCGGACGCATTCCATCATCAATGTGGCAGCGATCGCAGGCCCTCTCGCGGGCCTTATCCTTACGTCGATGGGGGTCGCTCTGGCCCTCGCCGCGCTCTACGTCTATTTTCGAGACCTGGCGTACCTCTATGAAGTCGTGACGTTCATCATCTACATGACTACACCCGTCTTCTACCCGGCGAGCTTCGTGCCGCCGAGCGTTCGCACGTACCTGGAACTCAATCCCGTCGCGGTGATCGTCAGTTCTCTGCGCGATATCGTGCTGAATCCGCAGATGCCTCATCTCCGTGCAATCGCGCTTCCGGTCGTTACCGGCTTTGCGGTCTTCGCACTCGGAATCGCCATCTTCGCGCCTCTGCGCCGAGACTTTCTCGACCTGCTGTGAGACCCGCAATCCACTTCTCCAACGTTACGCTTTGGCGTCGAACTCAGGAAGAGTACGCTTACGATCTCAAAGGCACCGTCTTTCGACTGCTGCGCCGCCAGCACGCGCGGACTACACGAAGGCGTACGATACACGCCGTCGACGTGACCATCAATCGCGGAGAGAAGGTCGCACTAATCGGGCGCAACGGCAGCGGCAAATCCACGCTTCTGAAGCTGGCCGCGGGCATAATCGCGCCGACGCAAGGCACCGTTACGGTGGAGGGGAGCCTGGCGGCCCTCATCGAGTTAGGAGCGGGCTTCGATCCCGACCTTACCGTGATCGAGAACATCGTGTTCTACGGCGTGCTGCTTGGGTTCTCACGGTCTCACATGAAGCAGCGTATTCCCGAAATTCTCCAATTTGCGGAACTTGAAAATTACGGCAACGCTCCCCTCAAGACGCTTTCGTCAGGAATGTCCGCGCGTCTCAGCTTTGCGATTGCCACCGACGTGCGGCCGGAAGTTCTCTTGATCGACGAAGTTCTCTCCGTCGGCGACGAGGCGTTTCGAAACAAATCCACGGCGCGAATCCAGCGCTTTTGGGACGAGCACTCGACAATCGTGCTCGTATCGCACGACCTGAGCTTCATTGCAAATCATTGCGAGCGCGCAATCCTCATCGATTCGGGAGAGATTGTTGCGGACGGTCGCGCCTCCGATGTTGTGGCTCGGTACATTGCGGACGTCGCCGCGACATCCGAGGAACGATTCGGAAGCCAAGCGGAGTCAGTGTCGAACAAACCGGCATTCGGCCATCTCGACGATGTGTCTCTTGAAGCCGGGACGCTCATCGTGCGCGGCTGGGGCTACATCGACGCATCGCGCCGGGGAGACGCCATAGGCGTATTCATCGATGGCGAACTGGTCCTCAACGCGCCCTATGGATCGTTACGGCCGGACGTTGCCGCGATCTTCGAAGTGTATCATCAAGACGTCGGCTTCGACATTCACATTCCGCTCCGTGCGACCTCGAGCGAACATCGCGTTGAATGCGCAGTGTTCGATGAAGTTGCCGGCATGTACCGGCCGATCGACCACGTTCGATTCGTGCGGTGCACGATGCCGGATCCGGCTATGACGAACGCAGGTCGATAACAGCGCGTCTTGCCGTCGGCCCCATCACTACACGTGTACGCTGCGCGTCGGCGCGCCGGACGCCGGCTCCTCGACGTCGGCTCGCCGGCGATAGTCGCCGCGCGAAAACCACTTCTCGATCAGCGCGTACAACACGATGAAGAGGTAGCGGCTGCCCATCTCTTTGATCTTGAACTTGGAGACGCCGCCTTTGCGGTTGTACCAATTCGTCGGGATCACATTCCAGCTGTAGCCGCGCACGATCGCTTTGAGCGGGATCTCTACCGTGATGTTGAAATGCGGCGAGAGGATCGGACGGACGCCGTCGATCACCTCGCGCCGGTAGGCTTTGAACGCGTTGGTGACATCGTTGTAGCGGATCCCCATCACGGCCGCGATGAAGGCGTTTGCGCCGCGGTTGAGCGCGCGCTTCAGCCACGGATAATCGACCACGCGTGCACCGCGCATGAAGCGCGAACCGAAGGCGCAATCGTACCCATGCTGCAGCAGCCGCCAGTATCCGACGACGTCCCGCGCGTCGTCTGACGCATCGGCCATCACGATGCAGACGGCGTCGCCGGAGAAATTGTCGAGCCCGGTATGAATCGCGTTGCCGAAGCCGCCCGGGCGAAGATTGCGCACGCACCGCACCTGCGGCCATCGCGCGCTGACCAAGGCGATCACCTCGGAGGTGCGATCGGTCGAGTGATCGTCGACCACGACGATCTCGAACGGAATCTGCTCCGCCGCTAGCGTCTCGGCGAGATCGAGCAGGGTCGCCTCGACCGTTGCTTCCTCGTTGTGCGCGGGGATGACGATCGAGTACAGCTCAGACACCGGCTCGCTCGCGCTCGCTCTCGGCGAGCCAGCGATCGACGTTCTTGTCGAACATCTCCTGCGTGAGGGACCGGAGGTCGTACTGCTGCGTCCAGCCGGGATAATGTGCGCGGAACTTCGCCATGTCGCTGATGTACCAGATGTGATCCCCGATGCGATTCGTCTCCGTGTAGGTCCAGACGAGTTTCCGCCCGGAGATCTCTTCGCACAGCGCGATCGCCTCGATCATCGAGCAGTTCGAGAAGCGCGTTCCGCCGGCGTTGTACACCTCACCGCAGCGCGGGCTCTGGAAGACGTGATCGAAGGCCGACACGAGGTCGTGGGAGTGAATGTTGTCGCGGACCTGTTTTCCCTTGTAGCCGAACACCTGATACGGCGTCGCGGTCACGGTGCACTTGAGGAGATAGGCCAGGAACCCGTGCAGTTTCGTGCCCGAATGATTCGGCCCGGTGAGGCACCCGCCGCGAAAGACCGCCGTCGGCATCGAAAAATAGCGGCCGTACTCCTGAACCAGCACGTCCGCCGCGACCTTCGATGCGCCGAAGAGCGAGTGCTTCGACTGATCGATCCGCAGCCGCTCGTCGATGCCTTCCCAGTAGGGATGGGCGCGGTCGATCTCCCAGCGCGTCTCGAGCTCCACCAGCGGCAATTCGTTGGGTGCGTCGCCGTAGACTTTGTTGGTCGAGGTGAAGATGAACACCGCCTCGGGCGCGTGCCGGCGCGTCGCCTCGAGGATCGACAGCGTGCCGTTGGCGTTTACCGTGAAATCCATCTGCGGGTCGCTCGCGGCCCAATCGTGCGAGGGCTGCGCGGCGGCATGGATCACCAGCGCGATCTTCTTCCCGTATTTTGCGAAGAGTTCCGACATCGCATCGGCATCACGGATATCCGCCGCGACGTGCGTGTAGTTGCGCGGAAAGCGGGATGCCAGCGACAGCCGGTTCCACTCGGTCGACGCGTCAGCGCCGAAAAACTGCTGACGGAAGTTGTTGTCGATCCCCACGATCTCGTGACCGCGCTCGGCGAAATACGCGACGGCTTCGGAGCCGATCAGCCCAGCGGAACCGGTGACGACGACGACGGACATCGGACAGTATGTGCTCCTGCAGAAAGGTTACGACCAAAGCGGCGCGACGAGCCGTTCGTTCTCCCGGATCCAGGAGTAGAGCTGCTCCATCGTCTGTTTCGGCGTTTGGCACGGAAACCAGTTCAGATCACCGGTCACCCGCGCGTTGTCCGTAATGTACAGCCGGACATCGGATGGGCGGTTCTCCGCAACGCGCGTCATCTCCACCCGGTTGCCGGTCACCTCCTCGCACAGTTGCGTCAACTCGAGCAGGGAGAGGCTCGACGCCGTCCCCCCGCCGACGTTGTAAACCCGCCGGGGAAGGGCGTCGATCCGGCCGATCTGATCGAGTACGAGGTCGGCCAGCTCGTCGACGGCGACGAAATCGCGAACCTGCTTGCCCGTTCCGCCGTAGCCGATGAAACTGAGCGGGCGCTTGAAATAGTGACGCCCCATCCACAGCGCGAAAACGCCCTGGTCAACCTTGCCCATCTGCCACGGACCGGTGATCACCCCGCATCGGTCGATGACGTAGCGCAGACCGTACATCTGCGCGTACTCCTCGAGGATCATCTCGCAGGCGAGCTTCGTCGTCCCGTACAGCGAGCGTGCCCCCTCCAGCGGAAAGTCCTCACCGATGCCCGCCGAAGTCACGCCCCGGATCGCCTGCTCCGGTGCGATGACGAACCGCGTCGGTGCTTCTTCGTACGCGATCGCCTCGATCGCCGCCACGGGGTACACGCGGCTGGTGGAGATGAACACGACGTCGGCGCCGTCACGGCGGGCAAGGTCGAACAGGTTGACCGATCCGACCAGATTCGTATCGACGACGTACGAGGGCCCGCTCTCGTACGCCGCGAGAACGGACGGTTCGGCGGAGCAGTCGACGATCAGATCGAAACGTGTCTTCGGGATGACCAAGTCGTCGGGGCGACGGATGTCGGCGTGAACGAATTCCACCCGGGCCGCGGCAAGTCGCGGAAGATTCCATTCCGATCCCCGCCGCTTCAAATTGTCGGCAACGACGATTCGTGCTTCGGGATTCGCAGCGCGGAGGCGCAGCGCCAGGCTGGACCCTACGAATCCTGCGCCGCCGGCGACGAGTATGCACGCGTGTGGAATCATTGCGTTGCGTTGGCTACGGCGTCGTCGCCACGGAGCCTTCAACAAGGAACGCTTCGCGAACTGCGGAGAACGGCGGCGGGTGCCGGTACGGAACGCGATACAGTGGTGGCTGCTCGCCGTCGTCTCCGTCGCCGTAATCGGGTTCGCATGGCAATCCTCGCGAGCGCCCGCCGTGCTCCACCCATCCGGCGGTTTCGCCCAAAACGGGGAATACGCGTCGCTGAACGTTGAGGCCGTGCACGATCGACGCTTCGGGTCGTGGAACGGATCCGACCGCAACGTCGGCCAGCTCGTCTCCGAACCATTCGTTGTGCTGACGGCGGTCTCGTTCTTCGTCGACGGCTATCCCACCCGAGCCGGTGAGGCCGTTTACCTCGAGCGCGCCGATAACGGCGCCCGCTACCCGCTTGTGCCCTCACGAGATCCGGGTGAAGCGTGGACCCGTGTCCGGTTCTTCGTTCCACCCGGATGGTTCGGACGCACGGTGCGACTGCACGGCGTCGATGCATCGCGCGACTTTCGCGGCTGGATCGGCATCGCTGAAGTCCGGACGGAACTCATCCCAATCGCACCCGTCGATCCTTGGTTCGCCGTCGCCTGGACCCTTCTCGTGTTGACAGCCGTGTCTGCCGGAATCCCACTGCGCTACCGCCGAAACGGGTCACGCGGCGTCGTGCAGTCGCCGTTGACCTTTTGCGGAATGCTCGCTGCCGCGCTGCTGTGGATACGCTTGCCCAGCATGACATCCGGCGCAGTGTTGAACGCCGACGAAGCGCCGATGACCGCGCAGGCCATTACGTTCTTGCGGCACCCCGTGCCCTGGGTCGATTTCGACGGGACGACCAGCGGACCGCTGAACTCGATCGTCGTGAGCGCGCCGGCGCTTTTGGGGCTAGCGCCGACGCTTCCCGGCAGCAGGCTCATCGGAACGCTGCTGCTGGTCGTGCTGCTCGTGGGTCTGTACGCAGCCGGTCGACGGCTGTGGGGAGAGATTCCGGCACGCATCGCCGTACTGCTGCCGTTCGCGCTGCTGTGCGCTGGACTCGACGGCGCCTATGTCTCCTATGTCAGCGAACTGCTGCCGCTCGCGATGGCGGCGATCGCCTGTGCGTGTCTCGCGGAACTTGCCGGCGGTACGAGCCGAAATCCGCTGTGCGCCGGGCTGATCGGCATCGCCGGCGGTGCGATGCCGTTTGCGAAGTTGCAGGCCGCGCCGATCGCCGCACTGCTCGTCGTCACCTGTGCCTTCGCTGTATGCGTCGGAACGCCACGCAACATTCGCGCGGCGACGTTCGTCGCGCTGCTCGGCGGACTTCTCTCCGTGCCCACGATCGTTCTCTCAGCGGTCGCGGTCCACGGCGGAATCCGGGACTTTTGGATTTCGTACATCGTATTCCCGCGCGTCTACGTCGCCGGAAACTGCTGCACCATCGCCGGCATCCCGTTCTTCTTTCAAGACGGGCCGTTCGCGGCGTTCTTTTCGGCGGCGATTCTCACAATCGCCGCCTTTGCGATCGGGTCAATCGTCCTCGCGAGGCGCTTCCCACAGCGCGGATTCTCGAGGAAGGTCGCGGGTTCGCTTGCCGTCTCGATGCTGATGGTGATCGCAGCAATCGTTTCGATCGAAACGCCGTACACGCCGTTTCTTCCCTATCTTTTGTGGCTGATTCCGGGCGTGACCGGGGTAATCGCCACGACGATCGGCTCGTTCCAGTCGACACTTCGTAGCGGATCCGCACCGCGCTGGGTCTTTCCGGTATCGGTAATGGGCGGAGCTCTTGTTGCTCTCGCACCGGTAACGCAAGGCGCGCTTCGAACGAACCCGTACTTGAACCACGATCCGCTCACGGTGCAGGCGCCCATCGACCGCCGGGCTCCGAGCATTCAGGGGATCGTCGGAAGAGGTCAGCGCGTCGTGATGTGGGGATGGATGCCGCAGTATCTCGTGTATGCGGACGCGGTCATGGGAACGCGCGATTCGATCTCGCAATTCCAAATCGAACCGCGTCCGTTCCGGGAGCATTATCGCGACCGCTATCTGCGCGACTTCGTCAAGAACCGCCCCGACTTCGTGCTCGAAGCCGTCGGCCCCGAAGCCTTCGCCTATCATGACCGGCGCACGCAAGGCATTGAAAGCTTTCCGCAGCTCCAGCGCATCGTCATGGCATCCTATGCGATCGCCGTCGACGCTGAGAGCGTTCGGTTGTGGAAGCGCAGGCCGGACGCTCCGGTCCGCTGAACCCGCGATCGTGCTCGCGTACATTACCGGTGCGGCCGGATTTCTCGGGTCCCACCTCGTCGATCAATTGATGCGGGACGACTGGAACGTCGTCGGAATCGACAACCTGGCGACCGGGGACGGCCGCAATCTTGACGACGCTCGTGCAACGGCGCGCTTTACGTTTGTGCACGCCGACGTCTCGCAGCCGTGGCGCGAGTGGACGTCATCCCTAGCGACGCCGCTACAGCGTCCTGACGTCGTCTTTCACCTCGCTTCACCGGCCAGCCCCGTCCACTACGAGCGACTCGCGCTCGAGACGATGGCCGTAAACGCCGTCGGCACGATGCACGCCGTCGGCTTTTCTCAAGCCGCCGGATCGACGCTCCTGTACGCATCGACGAGCGAAAGCTACGGTGACCCGCTCGAGCATCCGCAGAGGGAGTCGTACTGGGGCAACGTCAACCCGGTCGGTGTCCGTTCGTGTTACGACGAATCGAAGCGTTACGGCGAGGCGTACGTGACGACCGCCGTCCGCAAGCTGGGAATCGACGCGCGCATCGTCCGCATTTTCAACACCTACGGCCCGCGGATGCAGGCCGGCGACGGGCGGGTCATCCCGAATTTCTGCGTCTCGGCGCTGCGCGGTGAGCCGCTCACCGTCTACGGCGACGGAAGCCAAACCCGCAGCTTTTGTTACGTCGATGACTTGCTCGACGGGATCGTGCGTCTTGCCACCCGACCGGGGCTCAGCGGAAACGTCGTCAACATCGGAAACCCTGGTGAGTTCACGATTCGCGAGTTGGCGGCGATCGTCGCCGAACTCGCCGAGGTCGAACTACGAACAATCGATGTTGCGCTGCCTCCCGACGACCCCGCCCGCCGTCGGCCGGACATCACGAAAGCGCGCACGCTGCTCGAATGGGAGCCGAAAGTCGCCTTACGTGACGGGCTTCAAAAAACGCTCGACTTTTTTCGAGCGAGGGCGGACGAGCCGACCGGCTACGATTGCGTCGCCGAGTACGACACCGGCGTCTCGTAGACGACCGACCCTTTCCCGCGCAGCTTGACGCGGCCGACGCCGAGATAGCGCAGTCCCGCGGCGCGGACCTTTTCCGGCTCGAAGATGTTCCGCCCGTCGAGGATCAGGTCGCCGCGCATGGCTTTCGCACAACGCGTGAAATCCAGCGACCGGAACTCGTTCCACTCGGTCGCGAGCAGCAGTGCGTCGGCGCCTTCGACGGCGTCGTACATCGTATCGTGAAGCGCGACGTTCGGGCCGAGAACCTGCGCTGCGGCCGCGTTCGCGATCGGATCGTGCGCTCGCACTTTTGCGCCGCGGTCGAGCAGCCGCTGGATGATCGCGATCGCCGGGGCGTCGCGCACGTCGTCGGTGTTCGGCTTGAACGCGAGCCCCAGCACCGCGATCGTCTTCCCATTCAATCCGCCCAATTCGCGTTCGAACTTCATCACGGTCCTCTCGACCTGACGGCGGTTGACGAGCTCGACCGAATGCAGCAGCGGCGCGGGGTAGTCCCGCTCGACGGCAAGCTGCTCGAGGGCGCGCACGTCCTTGGGGAAGCACGAACCGCCGTAGCCGATCCCCGGGTTGAGGAACTTCGTCCCGATGCGCTGGTCGTATCCGATTCCGGCGCACACCGCGCGCACGTCGACGTCCAGCAGTTCGCAGATGTTCGCGATCTCGTTGATGAACGAGATCTTCGTCGCAAGGAACGCGTTCGCGGCGTACTTGATCATCTCGGACGTGCGCACGTCGGTGACGACGAGGGGCGCGTCGAGCGGCGCGTAGAGATCGCGCATCGCTGCCTCGGCGGTCGCGTCGCTGCAGCCGACGACGACGCGGTCGGGCTTCAAGAAGTCGGAAACCGCCGAGCCCTCACGCAGGAACTCCGGATTGCTGACGACGCTGACCGCGTAATCTCCGGGCGCGTGCTCGCGGATGATCGACGAGATCATCTCGCCGGTCTCCACCGGCACGGTCGACTTCGAGACGACGATCTTCGGGCCGTCGAGCGCAAGGCCGATTTCGCGCGCGACGGCGCGCACCGCGCTCAGGTCGGCATGACCATCGGAGCGCATCGGCGTCCCGACCGCGATGAAGATGACTTCCGCGCGGCGGACAGCGGCGGAAATATCCGTGGTGAAGCCGAGGCGCTTGGCTTGCGTGTTCCGCGTCACCATCTCCGCAAGCGAGGGCTCGTAAAATGGAATCTCGCCCGCTTCGAGTCCTGCGACCTTCGCGGCGTTGTTGTCGACGCAGACGACGTCGTTTCCGAGTTCGGCGAAGCACGTCGCGGTCACCAAACCCACATAACCCGCGCCGATAATCGCTATCGATTTCATCCTGTTGTCCTTCGCGGTGCGTCACCCGCCGCTCCTCGCCGCACACGCCCGCCGGTTCGAACGTTCGCTCTCCGTCGATTGCGTCGATCCGCCCAGCGCGGTCGCCGCGGCAAGGAACGCCAGCGTGTGACCGACGTCGATCGTCTGCAGAAACTCGACGCGCGAGCCGTGGCGAACGACGATCGCGACGATCTCGCCGACGACCACGACCAAAAGCGGCACGACGAACCTCATCCGGCCGCGCGCGATATTGTACATCGCCGTCACGTTGGCGAGCGAGAGCATCGCGATCGCGTAGACGTAAGGAACGAGCAGACCGGCGCCGGGAGCAAACGATTTCCCGGCGATCGTCGTGATCACGAGCCGCGGAAACAGCGCGAATAGCACGATCGCCCCGGCACACAGCAGCGCCGCGAGTCCGAGGGCCTGTCCGAACAAGCCGCGCGTTCGCTCGCGATTCGCAACGCGTTGTGCCGCTTGCGGAAGCAGCACGGTGGGAACGAACGCAACGATTGCGTATAGGGCGCGGCTAGCGAGCGCGGCCGCACCGTACAAGCCTGCCGCGTACGCATCGAGATACCGCTTCGCGAGCACGACGTCGAAGAGCAGCAGCACGGTGATGCCGACGACGGCAAGCGCGACCGGCGCCGACGAGCGCGCAACCGCGCGCAGCGACAGATGAACCGGCGTTCCGCGGCGATGGGGGAGCGCGGCGACGAACGTGTACGACGCGGCGACGGCCAGTCCGATGGCGAGACCGCCCATCGCGCCGCGGATCCCGCCCGCCAAGCCGAGAACCGGCGCGAAGACCGCTTTCGCCAAGCCTTCGACGACGTTCGACAGCGAGAAGGCCGAAAAGGCGGACGTACCCTGCAGGAAGCCGCGCAGAAACGGTAGCGCTAGCGCGCCGCAGACGCACGCGCCCGCCAGCGTCACGAGCAGCGGATCGTCGACGTGCAGAAAGTGCGCGAGCGGAATCGAGAGCGCGTCAAGCCCGGCGCCCGCCGCGAGCGCAACGATGAGCGTAACGCGTTCGACGCCGCGCACCAACCCGGCGAGCCGGTTCGGATCGCCCGCCATGTCGGTGGCGAGTTTCGCCACGACGGTTTGGGCCATCAGCGCCGGCGCCTGCAGGATCAGCACGACCGCGACCAGGGACGAAAACGCCCCGTACGCCTCGACACCCAGCGATCGGCTCACCAGCGTGTAGAACACGTAGTTGAGCACGTTTGCCGCCATCAAGCCGGCGAACGTGATCCCCGCGTGCGCCGCGACCCGCGACGCGCCGCCGGTCGCGGAAGCGATCGCAACTTCTTCCGCCGTCTCCGTCACAGCCGCAGCCCGAAATCTTCCGCGTCGGCGGTCAAGTTGGGATTGTAGTACGGATCACGCCGCGCGAACTCAGGCCACCGCGTGCGAATCGCTTCCACTTCTTCCATCGCGCGCGCCACTTTCGTCGGCGTGTCGTCGCCGCCGCGGCTCTTCGACTCGTAATGGTACAGCCGCGCGCGCGGCACGAAGACGTTCCGGTAGCCCACGCGATGCAATTTCAAGCAGAAGTCGACGTCGTTGTACGACACCGCCAACGTTTCGTCGAGCCCCCCGACTTCCCAGTACTTGCGCCGCTCCACCATCAGACACGCACCCGTCACCGCGAGATAGTTGGTATCGAACTGCAGCGCGCCGTGATATCCCGCGCTCGTCGCCGGCAGAAACCGGTGCGCGTGCCCGGCGAGCCCGAGAATCCCCAACACCACGCCGCCGTGCTGCACCGTCCCGTCGTCGTACATCAGCAGGGCACCGACGGCGCCGATCGCACTGCGCCGCGCCTGCCCGAGCATCGCCTCGAGCCATTCCGACGATGCAACCTCGGTGTCGTTGTTCAGCAGCACGACGAACTCGGCATCGGTCGCACCGACCGCCTCGTTGTTGAGCCGCGAGTAGTTGAACGGCGACGCATCGCGCAGCACGCGGAAGCGCTCCGGTTCGCGGACCTTCCACGCGCCGAAAAGCGCGTGCGTCGCCTCCTCGTGGCTTCCGTTGTCGACGACGACGACCTCGAACTCTCGGTACGCGGTCCGCTCGAACACCGACGCCAGACACGGCTCCAGCAGATCGGCGCGGTCGCGGGTCGGGATGACGATGCAGACGCGCTCGCCGCCCGGCACCGCGAACCGCACCTCGACGCCGCCGCTGACGGCATCGAGCGCGGCGTCCTCGCCGCGGCGCCGCAGCGCGACCTCGACCGCGAGCGCCTGATCGGCCGGCTCGCAGCGATTGCGTTCGTTCCGGTGGCAGAGCACCTGCGGGACGTGCACGATTCGATCCGTCTGCTCGCTCACGCGCAGCAACGCCTCGTACCAGCGCGCGCTCTCGAACACGTCGCGCACGCCGCCGGCGCGGTCGAGCAGATCGCGGCGCATCATCGCGAGGGCGCCGACGTAATCGCGCGTCAACAGCGTCTCCGGCGACCAGTCGGGTTTCATCCACGGATCCGACGGAACGCCGCGCTCGTCGAGCGTATCCTCGTCGCAGTAGACGACGTCGGCGCCGTCCTGCAGCGCGAGCGCGAACTCGAAGAGCGCGTGCGGCTCGAGCCGGTCGTGCGGGCCGAGGGCACCGACGACGACGGCGTCGCCGAACCGGTCGCCGCCCGGCGGGACCAGCACGATCCGCGCATCGGTCTGCGCCAGCGCGCGGAGTTCCTCCGCGCTCTCGGCTTCCGCGCCGTCGTCGACGAGCACGCGCGCCGACCACCGCTCGTACACCTGATCGGACAGCGATCGCAGCGTCGCGCGCACGCCGTCGGTCGCGCCGCCGCGCGCGTCGATCGTCAGCCCGAACGCGACCGGCTGCGGAAAGAAACGCGCCGTGGCGCGCATTCGCTCGACGTCCTCGTCGCGCAGTCGGTGATGCTCGCGAAAGAGCTGATAGGGATCGCCGAGCGCCGCCATCTCCACCGCCCGATCTTCGATCGACGGCGGCGGTATCGGATCGGCGAGCGGTCCGATCCCAAAACGCCTCCGCGCCGCGAACCACGTGTCGCGCAGGCGCCAGAACCGGCTGACGCGCATCGCCTGGATCGTGCGCCGCTGACGCTGCACCAACGGATACAAATACGCGACCTGCGCAAGCAGCGCGTCGCGCGAGCGCCCGTCCTCGAGCGCCGCGAGCGCGTCCATCGCTTCCGCGGTGCGCGCCGCGACGCGGCGCCAGCCGCCGCTCGCCTCGACGTACGCGACGCCGCCGCGCGCCAGCGCCGCGAGCGCGTCATCGCTGCCGAGTTCGTCGATCGCCGCCGCCCACGTCCCCAGCGCGACGACGAGACCGCCGCCGGTCTCGCGCACGAGGCCCGCAGCCCCTGGCGCGTTTTCCGCCGCCAGCACCGGCTTGCCGTAGCTCCACGCCTCGGCCGTCTCGGGCGCGAAGCCGATCCCCGCTCCGACGACGGCGACCGCCCGCGCAAACGCAAAAAACGCCGCGCGGTCGCGCTCCTCGACGTCGCCGAGCTCCACGATCGCGCCCGGCGCGGCGTGCATCTCCGCCAGCGCCACGGGATCTTCGCCGGCGACGAGGACGTACGGCCGTCCGCGCGTCGCGCGGCGCACGCGCGCGTCATGCAGTTCGCCGCGCGGCACCGTGTCGGCCGCGAGGCCGACGACCCGTGTGCGCGCGCGCGGACCCGCCCCGAACAGTTCCGCCAGCAGCGTCGCTTCGGCGTTCGTCCCGCACAGGATCATCCGCGTCCGCGCGACGGCCTCGGCGACCTGCGGCAGGCGCAGCGCCGGCTCGTCGTCGAGCAGCGGGACGAGCAGCGCGTGCTCGGCGACTTCGACGAGCGCGCTCACCGTCGTCGGCACCGTCAGATCGAAGAACAGGAACGTGTCGTAGCGGTCGGCGGCCGCGCGTACGTGGGCGAGCAGATCGGTACTGCGCAGGCGCTCGTCGAGCAGCGCGCTGGCGCTCGTGCGCTCCTCGACCGCGTGTCCCGCGCGCACCGCGAGGAGCGCGTCCTCGTATGCCACGCGATCGGGTGCCGTCACGCGAAAACGGTGCACGGGGAACGATTCGCTGTAATCCGTGCCGGCGTTGTAGAAGTTCGCGTCCGGGGCGTCGTCGGTCGCCGTCGTCGTGATGACGTCGAGGTCAAGGCCTTCGAGCGCTAGATGCGTCGCATACGCGAAGGTGAAACGCTCCTTGCGCCCGCGCAGATCGCGGCCGAAGAACGGTGCAACCAGCGCGACGCGCTGACGCGAACGCGTCATTTCGCGCTCGTCGCGGCCGGCATCGCGCCGACGTACGCCGACGCGCGCCGGCGTTCGAAGATCCGCCGCGCCGCGATCTCGGCGACCGCGACGCCGCAGACCAGCCAAAACGCCGTTGCGACCTTCGGAAAGAAAAACAGATCGTCGAGCGTCTGGTGCGCGGCGAGCGCGACCGTCGCGCCGAGCGCGCCGACGACGAGCGGCCGCCGCACGCCGCTGCGCCACAGCACGCCGATCGTCGCCGCGAACATCCCGATCGTCGCGATCAGGCCGATGATCCCGCCTTCGGCCAGACTCTGCAGGTACAGGTTGTTCGCGTGCGTGCGCACGCCCGGCAGTCCCGCCTGCGGAAGATCGAGCTCGTAATTGCCCGCGCCGACGCCGGTGATCGGCGATGTCCGCCACAGCACGATCGCGGCGTGGGCGAGCTGCGAACGATTGCCCAGGTGATCCGCCGCCTGCGTCTGCTGATCGAGGCTGAAATAGCCAGCCGGGACGCCGGCACGCAGCGCCGCCGCGATCCCGATCGCCGCGACCACCGCGACGGCCGCGAGGTAGCGCCACGCGACCCTCTGCGGCGGCCGCAGCACGACGATCACCGCGCCGACACCCAGCAGCATCCCCACGATCCCAGCGCGCGAGATCGTCAGCACGTCGGTGATCGCCGCCAGCGCGATCACCGCGACGAGCAACCGGTCGCGGTGCACGAGCGCGCGCGCGACGACCACCGGGATCATCACGTCGAAGTAGCCCGCGAGCTGGTTGGGGCCTTCGAGCGCCCCCGCGATCCGCGGCCACACGATCTCCTGGTGCCGCAGAAAGATCCCGCTATGCGCGCCGATCGCGTACTCGCCGAGCGCCGACGCGCAGACCAGCACCACCACCGCTTCGAGCGTGCGCCAGAACGGACGATCGTCGGGATCGGTCGCGAACGCCGCGACCGCGGCGGCGAAGAGCACGAAGTACTCGCCGTCCTTGAAGCCTTCGCGCACCACCGCGCCGAGGTTCTGCGCGTGGACCGCGCTGATCGCGATTGCGGCGAACGTCGCCGCGAACGCGCCGAGCATCACGCGCACCGGGAACGTCCGGAACGCCGCGACGTCGACCCGCGACGACGCCAAACCGACCAGCAGACCGAGGACGCCGGCTTTGAGGGTTGTGATCGTCGTGGGCCCGACGTAGCGCGCCAGATCGAACGGTGCGAGGAGGAGCAGCGCCGCGACGCCGAACGCCGCGCGGCGCCGGGTGAGCAGCGCAACCCCCAGCGCGCACGCGACGTAGACGAGCGCGCTGAGCAGATCGATGGGCACGTGCGTTTCGTGACGCAGCGTGACCGTCATCGGATGGAGGATCACGGCAGCGGGACGAGGTCGCGCTGGCGGCGGCGCAGCAGCAGATCGGTCGCGAGCTGCAGTTCCTCGGAATCGACGAGCCGTGCCAGCGCGAGAAAGACGAAGCCGCCGAAGAGCAGATGCTCGCCGAGGTTCGCGATGCGCGCGAGCGTCGCCGGACCCGGCGGCGTGCGCGTCACCTGCACCGCGGCGAGCCCGAACGCCATCACCGCCGCGCAGGCGCTGACCTTCAGCAGCGAGATCAGCAGCGGCCGTGCGGCGAAGCCGCCCAGCATCCGCGCCGCGACCGCCAGGAACGCGAACGTCTGCAGCGTCTGCGAGACCGCGTTCGCGAGCAGCAGGCCGCGCGCGCCGAGCGATGGGAGCCATCCCACAGAGAGCGCGACGTTGAGCGCCACCGAGATCACCGAGATGCCGATCGCGACCTTCACCGCGCCGCCGGCGTAGAGACAGCGCGTGAGCACGACGTTGGCGGAGAGCGCGACCAGGCCCACCGCCGCATACGGCAGCAGCTGCGCGCACAGCACCGTCGCTTCCGGCGTGAACGCGCCGCGCTCGAAGAGCGTCTGCACGATCGGTCCGGCGAGCATGCACAGGCCCCACGCCGAAGGGACGGTCAGAAAGAGCACCATTTGCAGTCCGGTCGTCAGACTGCGCCGCATCGCAGGCTTGTTCTTGTGCGCGAACTGCCCGGCGAAAAGCGGAAAGATCACCGTCGCGATCGCCGTGACGAAGATCTGCTGGGGAAAGCCGACGATCTTCACCGCGAAGTTCATCCCCGCGATCGTCCCTTCGGTCAGCCCCGACGCGAAGAAGCGGTCGAAGAACAGCGCGAGCTGGCCCGCCGCCGAACCGATCGCGATCGGACCGAGCACCTGCATCAGCCGCACCATCCCCGGATGCTGCAGATCGAGGACCGGCCGGAACCGCTGCAGCAGCAAGAACCGCGGCAGCAGCGCGACCAATTGCGCGATCGCGCCGGCGAGCGCGCCGATGACGAGCGCATACGCACCGTAGTGCGGCTGGGCGAACCACACTGCGACGATGATGCACAGGTTCGCGAGCAGTCCCTGCAGCGCCGCGGCGCCGAAGCGATGGTAGGCGTTGAGCAGCGCGCCGATGACGCCGGAGAGGCTGGTGAAGACGATCGTCGGCATCAGCCAGCGCGTCATCACCACCGCCGTCTCGACGTGGCCGTGCGGGAACCGCGCGATCATCGGGACGTACGCCGGCGCCAGCCAGGCGCCGAGCGCCGCGCACACGCCGAGCACCACCGCGATCGCGATCAGGACCGACGACGCGAGGTTCCACGCCTCGTCTTCGCGATCGGTGTTGAGATAATCGCTGAACAGCGGGACCAGCGCCGTGACGAGCGCGCCGTTGAACACGCCGAAGAGGATCACCGGCACGACCGACGCGGCGAGGAACGCATCGAGCTCCCACGACGTGCCGTAATACTTCGCGTAGACCACCTCGCGCACGAAGCCGAGGATCGTCGACGCCAGCGTGGCTGCCGCGACCAGAACCGTCGATCGTGCGAGTCGCCGCGGGGTTCGGCCTTCCGCGACGACGGTCAGCCGTGGCGGGTTAATGCGCCCCGACCCCTCGTAGGACGGCGGGGATCGTCTTCGCAACGATCGTGAGATCGACCCACGGCGACCACGCGTCGATGTAGGCGTTGTCGAGCGCCATCCACTCTTCGAACGAGAGGTGCGAGCGGCCGGAGATCTGCCACAGACACGTCACGCCCGGCTTCACCACCAGCCGCCGCAGCGCGTAGGCGTCGTAGTGCGCCACCTCTTCGGGGAGCGGCGGGCGCGGGCCGACCAGCGCCATCTCGCCGGCGAGGACGTTGACGAAGTTCGGCAACTCGTCGATCGACGTGCGGCGCAGCAGCGCGCCGAGCCGATGGAGCCGCGGGTCGTCCCGCATTTTGAATACCGGACCGTCGGCTTCGTTGAACTTGCGCAGCTCCGGCAACATCGCGTGCGCGTCGCGCACCATCGTGCGCAGCTTCCACATCCGGAACGTGCGGCCGCCGACTCCGACGCGGTCCTGACGGTACACCGGGCTGCCGCCGCTCACCAGCACGATTCCCAGCATCGCGAGCAGCACGACCGGCGCGGTGAACGTCAGCAGCGCCGTCGCCAGCACGATGTCGATCGCGCGCTTCGCGACGTGCATCCAGCGCGGCCGCGGCGGCGCGGCGGGGAACGGGACGCCGACCGGCAGGTCGGCGAAGTCGGGGCGCGCCCGCAGCGCCGTCGCTTGCATCACCGTCGTCCCGCGGCCGTCGCCATGCTCAAGCCTTGGAAGCACGATTCGATCCGCTCGCCGACGTACCCGAGCCCGTCGATCACGCCGAGGTCGGCGCCGTCCGCCAGCCCGCACTCGAGATAGGGGACGTACTCGCGGGTGTGATCGGTCCCCGGCTGGGTGGGGTCGCAGCCGTGATCGGCGGTGAAGATCAGCCCGTCGCCGGGGCGGATGCGGGCCAGGATCTCCGGCAGGCGCGCGTCAAGACGGGCCAGCGCGTCGCCGTAGCCGCGCACGTCGCGGCGGTGGCCGAACTTAGTATCGAAGTCGTTGAGGTTGACGAACACGAGACCGTGATCCGTGGCGTCGGCCAGTTCGAGCGCGCGATCCACCGCCTCACCGTTATCGGCGACGCGGACGGACGACGCGATCCCATGACCGCTGTAGATGTCACAGATCTTCCCGACCGCGTGGACGGGCACACCCCGAGCTTCCAAGCGGTCGAGCACCGTCGGCGGCGGCGGGAT
The DNA here is from genome assembly GCF_027923555.1 of Vulcanimicrobium alpinum. Classification (GTDB taxonomy): domain Bacteria; phylum Vulcanimicrobiota; class Vulcanimicrobiia; order Vulcanimicrobiales; family Vulcanimicrobiaceae; genus Vulcanimicrobium; species Vulcanimicrobium alpinum. The sequence continues at coordinate 2,907,660 of NZ_AP025523.1, forward strand.
CGCGTAGTCGCGCCGGTTCGGCGTGCGCACGTACGCGCCCGGAACGCCGACGAACGGCCGCGCGATCACCCGGTTGACTTCGTGGGGCGAGACGAGCATTGCGCGCGCGCGCTCGCACCAGTCGTAGAGCGTCGCGAGCGGGACGGTCTCTTCGTGCGCCGCGACCTGAAAGACCGAGTCGGCGGAGGTGTAGAGGATCGGCCGCCCGGTGCGCTGATGCTCCTCGCCGAGTTCCGCGATGATCTCCGTCCCCGACGCCGCGATGTTGCCCAGCGGCGGTGCGCCGGTAATCGCGGTGAAGCGCTCGATCACCTCGGGCGGAAAGCCGTCGGGATAGGTGGGAAACGGCACCTCCGTGATCACGCCCGCCATCTCCCAATGGCCGGTGATCGTATCCTTGCCCTTTGAGCGTTCTCTAAGCCGCGCAACGACTGCCGCAGGCCGCTCGCTTGCAGCGACGCCGCGCACGCTGGTGATGCAGCCCAGCCCGAGGCGCTCGAAGTTGGGCAAGCGGAGACCACCCAACTGCTGCGCGACGTTTCCGATCGTGTTCGCGTTCGAACCGTCGTGGTACGCAGATGCATCAGGAAGGGCACCGACGCCGGCGGAGTCCATGACAAAGGCGAGAATGCGCGGCATGCCGTGGAGCGCGGTTCCACCGCGCGCAGGACCGTGCCTCCCGTGGACGGGAACGCGTAAGCCCGTAGATGCGTTTTTCCGTTCTCGTCGCGCTCGCGTGCATGTGGTTTGCGGCGCTCGGTGTGACCGCCGCCGCTTCTCCCCCGACCAGTCTCGACGTCAGCGCGAAGAACGTCGACTTTTACTACAACCGCTTCATCGTGACCGCCGACGGCAGCGTCCGGGTGCGCCTCTCCGACGGCACCACCGTCAGCGGCGAGACGTTCACGATGGACCTGAAGCTCAACCGGTATCTCGTCGCGGGCGACGTGCACGTCGACGGGCCGACGATCCATCAGAGCGGCGCTGCGTTCGCGGGCTATCCCGATCTCGACCGCTCGTTCTTCCTGCCCGCGGGCGAGACGCCGGAACGGTACACGTACTACGGGCTCGACTGGACGAACCCGCATCCCGGACACGAACATCCGGGTGACGCATTCTATTTCCCCGATCTGAGCGGCGAGCGCGCGTACATCAAGGCGGCCGGCGCGCGGATCGTCCCGCGCACCAACGTCCTCTTCGATCAGGCGCGCGTCTACACGGCGGGGATCTACGCGTACTCGCCGCGCTACGTCGTCACGTTCTCCGCGAACCCGCACTTCTTCGAGAACGCGTTCGCGGGCGCGCGCGCCGACGTCGCGGTGCCGTTCAATGGCTCGGCGCACAGCCTCACCGCGCTGCACGCACGCAACGACGCGGTGAACGGGACGTATCTGGCGATCGATCAGCACTTCGTGTGGGATCACGACTACATCGTCGCGGCGATCGATCCGCTCACGCAGGAACAGCGGCAGTACAACCTGATCGGCTACAAGCGCTTCTCGTCGAAACTCGAGAGCCGGCTCTTCCTGCAAGAGTCGGCGGCGCAAGCCGGGATCGTCAACCGGCCCGAGAACGCGGCCGCATTCGGCGAGATCCAGCTCAACGGCGCGCTGCGGCATTCGGGCCTCAGCTACACGCAGGACAACTACTACCAGTACATCCTCGGCTATCCGCGTCAGGCCAACGATGCGGTCGCCGCGATCAATTACGATCCACGCTGGCGCGAACATCCGACGCAGACGGCGCTGGTCTGGACCGGTTACGAGGATCGGCTCTTCCACGGGCTTCCGGTGACGTTCCGGCTGCGCAGCGGCGTCGGGACGGCGCACGACATCTACGGCTACGGCGGCTATCCGAATCTCAACCCGCCGGGGCCCGATCTCTTCTATCACACCTACGGCGGCACGCTCTCGCTCCCGGCATTGAAGTTTGCGAACGGGCTCTCGCTCACGGCGGTCTACGATCGTCAGCAGACGTGGTTCAGCCAGCCGCATCACACCGACATCAGCGACGCGCGCGTCTCGCTCTCCAAACAGTACGGCCTGCAGCACGTCAACGCGTTCCTGCTCTACGACGTGAAGAACACCGGCGACTATTGGGGCGCGCAGCAGCTCGCGGCGTTCCCGGCGGGGGTCGCGGCGCAGACCGGCTGCGCCGGCGGCGGCGACGTGTGCGTAACGCCGTTCGGCACCTACCGCGGTCTCGACGCGTTTCGCGGCTTCGCGACCTCGCGTGGCCTCAGCGGTTCGCTCGTCTTCACGCCCTCGCCGCTGTTCACGATGAGCCTGCTGCTCTCGCACTACAGCGACTTCCCCAAGCCCGTCCCCGGCGTGTTCGGCCAGCCGCCGTGGCAGTTCACGGGTGGTCTGCGCGTGCGGCTGTCGAAGCAGGTCTTGCTCGACGTCGCGCGTTCCAACTACTTCAACTTCGCGAACGAACGGTGGACGCCGCAGTTCCAGATTCAATTCTCGCCATGATCCGACGCATCGCCGCGTTCGCGGCCCTCACCGTCCTCGCCGGCATGCTCGTCCCCGCCGGGGCGCAGCAGGGCAGCGTCGTGCGCTTCACCGGACAATTACTCGACGTGCGCAACGGTTTCGTCTACTTCACCACGGGCGCCGCGTTCAAGCTCGCGCCGAACGTCGCGTACGACGACTACGACACCGGCCAACCGACGTCGCTCGCGCCGCAGCCGAAGCTGTTCGCGCGCGCGATCGTCGATCCGGCGACGAAGCAGGTCGTCGAACTCGATCTCACCCGCAAGCGGCTCGCGACCGACGCCGCGTACGCGCCCGACGTGCAGGCCGCCGTCGCGACGAAGCCCACCACCGAACCCGCGCCGGAGATCGTCGGCGTGCGCGTCACCGGAAAGGAAGTGCCGGTCGAGTTCGTCGTCACCGTCCCGGCGTCGACGCGCGTGACCGACAACGTCTACCTCTCGACCGACGCGAGCGGGTGGAATCCGCAGGCGATCAAACTCGACCGCATCGACGGTCAGCGCTATCGCATCGTGCGCCGCCTGCCGTCCGGCACGAAGTTCGTCTTCCGCGTCACGCGCGGCACGTGGAACTCGGTCGAGGTCGGGCAGGACGGACTCGAACCGGCGAATCCGCACGTCTTCTTCATCAAGGAAGCGGATTCGCTTTCGCAGCCCGTCACCGTCTACGGCTGGTCCGACAACCGCGCCGGCGTGCCGCAGGCCGCCGCGCCGGGCGCCGTCCCGACCCCGTTCAATCCCAACCCGTTCCCCAACGGGGGGATCGCGCCGCCGTCGCGCGCCACGCCGCCCGGCGGTTTCCCGACGCAGCGGCCGAACCCGTTCCCCAACCGCCCGCCGGGGTGATGCGCCGCGCCGCCGCGCTCGCGCTGTTCGCCTGCGCGCTCGCGCCGGCAGCGGCGACGGCGCGCGCGGCGGCGATGCTCGACGGCGGCACCGTGGTCTTTTTCAGCGATACGCTCGCGCTCGTCGCGCGCGACGGCGCGACGCTGCGGCTCGCCGACGGGACGCGCTGCAGCGCCGACGCCGCGTACGTCGATCTTAAGCGGAATCGGGCGGTGTGCGCCGGAAACGCGCGCGTCGTGCACGGCGCGGCGAGCGTGCGCGCCGACGCCGTCGCGCTCGAACTCGACGGCCCGCGCGTCGATCTGCTCGACGCGACCGACGGCGTGACGCGCACGACGCGCGATCTCAGAGCGCCGGCGCCCGCCGAGATCGACGGCGAGCGCTTCGCGTTCCCCGACGTCGACGATCGCACCGCGTACATCCGCTCGCGGCGCGCGACGATCGTCCCGCGCGCGAACGTGCGCTTCACGCCCGCCGCGTTTCCGACGTCGGTCGGCGCGGTTCCGGTGCCGTCGTATCTCTACACGTTCGCAACGTCGGCCGGCTTCAGCGCGTCGACGCTCGCCGGCGCGACGTTCGATCAGCCCTACGGGCTGTTCGGGACGCCGACCGCGCTGACGTCGCTGCACGCGCGCTGGCTGCAGGGTCCAGGCGGAACGCTCGCGCTGCAGCAGCAGATCGCCGCCGGCGATGCGGCCTACGTCACCGGCGCGATCGACGCACCGCTGCGCGGGAACGCGACGACCGGGATCAGCGCCTACCGGCGCATGGGATCGCGGTATACCGCGTCGTTCGGCGCGTCGTCGCAGTTCGGCATCCGACAAGCGAACGCGGCCTTCGGCGCGGCGTTCGGCGGCGCCGGCGGACGGCTCGCGTACGCGCTGCAGACCGGCGGCTTCTCGACGTTCGATGCGAGCCTGCGCAGTCCGGACCTCGCGCTGCCGCGCGGTGCGACTGTGCGCGTCACCGCCGATCTCGGCTTCGACGGACAGCGCGGCGGCGCGCTGAGCCCGTACGCGATCCTTCCCGACGGGCGCCGCTACGGCACCGTGTGGCGTCACGGCGTCGACGTCTTCGTCGCTTCGCCGACGCTGCGGGGACCGCTGGGGACCTCGCTGAGCGCGACGCTCGACGGCGCACGGACCTGGTTCGCGTTCCCGCGCCGCGCCGATACCGTCACGGCGAGCGCGAGCGCGTCGAAACGCGTGAGCGCCGGCGTCACGCTCTTCGCAGGTTACGTGAACGGCTGGACCTCGCAGGTCTATCCGGGCCTGCAGACGACGTTCTATCCCGTGCCCAACCCGCTGCCGCTCGCGCCCGACGGGACGCCGTATCTCGGCTACGGCGCGTTTCGCGGTGCCGCCGTCGCGCGCTACGCGAACCTCGACCTGCAGATCGCGCCGCCGCGCTCGAGCACCAGCGTGCGCCTCTCCCTGCGGCACGCCGACGACTTCGTGCAGTTCGACGGCATCGGCCGCCCGCGCTGGGAGTTCCGCGGCGACACGACGTTCCGTCCGTTCCCCAACGTCGGCCTGAGCTTCGGACGTTCGTACGATTTCGACTGGGGCGGACGGCGCTGGATCCCCGGCTGGAGCTTCGCGATCCAGCCGTGATGCACGCACTCGTCGCCGCCGCCGTGTCGGCGATCTTCCGCGTCGTCCCGCTCGCATGCAGCGGCGAGCGGCTCGTCGTCGCGGGCGGCGGCGTCCTGCGGATCGCGGACGGCGCGACGTGTTCGCGGTTCGCGCCGGGCCGCGCCGCCGCGATCGCGCTCGATGCCGACGGGCGCGTCGCGCCGGTGCCGGATGCGTCTGATGCGCGTCCCGCCGCCGATCTGCCGCGCAGCGCGTACCTGCTCGCGCCGGCGCACGCCGCCGACGCCGATCAGACCGAGATCGTCAACGTGCGCATCGACGTCGCGGTCCCGCCGCGCACGCCGCCCGGCGACGACGTTTACCTCAGCACGGAACGCAGCAACTGGTCGCCGAGCGAGGTGCGGATGAACCGCGTCGACGCGCGGCATTTCCGGCTCGACCTGCAGGTGCATCGCGGCGCGCGCGTCGCCTTTCGCGTGACGCGCGGCTCGTACGCGACGCTCGAGCGCGACGCGAGCCGTGCGCTGCCGCCCGCGCACGTCGCCGGCGGCGAACCCGGCGCGCAGGTGACGGTGACCGTCGCCGCGTGGGCCGATATCGATTAGTGGCCGTCCGCCGCACCCTCAACGCGGGCGATCACGCCGCACTCAACGCACTGTGGCTGGGGATCCAATTCCAGGACGCCTCGATCCTCGCGATCGTCATCCCGGCGATCCTCCTGAAACTCGCACCCGCCGATCATACCCCCGTGCTGGCGGCGATCGCGACGGTGGTGGCCGCCGTCTGGGTCTTCGTCCCGGCGGTCGCGGGCGCGCTCTCCGACTACGCGCGCCGCCATGGCGGCGACCGGCGGCGCGAGACGGCGATCGCCTTGGCCGTCGACATCGCGGCGCTGCTCGCGATGGCGTACACACACGCCGTCGGTGCGCTCGGGCTCGAAGTCGCGTGCGCGGCCGTCGCGATCGCGAGCGCATCGTCGATTTATCAGGCGATGCTCCCCGAGGCGGTGCCGCGCTCCGCGTGGGGCGTCTCGGCAGGCGTGCGCGGCGCGATGACCCTGCTTGGCACCGTCGGCGGTCTCGCCGCGGCGGCGCTGCTTCCTCCGCAACAGGCGCTCTTCGCGATGGCGGCCGCGATCGCGCTCGTCGCGCCGTCGCTGCTTGCGATCCCGCGCGAGACGTCGGGGGCGGAACGCAAGGAACGCGCCGTGATCCGCGATCCGCACGATCTCAACGTCACGCTCGTCGCGCGCGGATGGATCGTGCTCGGGATGACGCTGCTCAACACGTACGTGCTCTACTTCTTCCACGACATACTCGGCGTGCGCAACGCGTCGCTGGGGACCGGGATGGTCGCGGGCGCGGCGCTGGTCGGCGCGATCGTCTCGAGCGTCGCGGCGGGGATCCTCTCGGACCGGCTCGATCGCCGGCTCGTCGTGGCGCTCTCCGGCGTGCCGATGGTTTGCGCTGCGCTCGGATTCGCGATCGCACCCGAGCAGCGGCTGATCTTTCTCTACGCGGCGCTGTTCGGACTCGGCTACGGCGGCGTGTTCTCGGCCGGCTGGGCGCTCGCGCTCGACGCGATCCCGGCGCTGGGCGACGTCGCGCGCGATCTGGGGATCTGGGGGACGCTCTCGAACTTGCCCGGCGTCCTCGCGCCCGCGATCGGCGCACTCGTCATCAGGCAAGGCGCGACGCCGCGCGACGGCTACCGCCTGCTGTTCGCGCTCGCCGCCGCGAGCTTCGCGATCGGGTCGCTCGTCGTGCTGCGCGTCGGACGGCGTCCCGTCTCATCGGCGTGGTCGGTGGCGCTGCTCCTCCTCGTCACCCTGGTCCGCCAGCCGTTTCTCGCGACGCGCATCCGCGTGCGACAGTGGGGGCGCCTCCCGTTCCGGCGCGGTCCGACCGTGCTGGTCGCGAACCACCAGCACGAAGACGAGTCGGAGATCGTCGTCGAGCGCGCGTTCGCGCAGGGCGATTGGCGCTCGACGCTCATCACCGCGTCGTCACGCCGGATGTACGAACCCGGATTCTTCGCCGGACGTCTCCGCGTCTTCGCGCGAATCATGCGGCGCGTCAACGCGGGGCCGTTCTTTTACGCGCTGGGGATGTACCCGCTCGAGAACGAGCTCTCGACGCGGCCTTTGCGCAGCATCCTCAACGCGCTCTATGACGAGCACGCCGAAGCGTCGCTGTACGCCGTCTTCCGCGACGACGTCGCGGACACGTTTCCGGAGCGCGTTTCCTACGTCGACGAACTGCTCGACAGCCGCCACTTCGCCGCGACCGCCGTGCGCGTGAAGCTCGCGCATCTGCGCGATCCGTTCCGCAAGGAATTGCTGGCGCGGACGCGCGCGGAGATCGACGAAGACGTCGCACGCATCGTCGACGTCGTGCAGCGCGGCGCGACGTTCTTCGTGACGCCCGAAGGCTACTACAGCGTCGACGGGCGGATGCGGCCGTTCAAGGGGATCCTGGAGCGGCTGACGCCGATCGCCGACGTGCGCCTCGCCGCGATCGCGTTCGATCCGTTCCGCGGACGCCGTCTCTCGATGCTCTACCGCGTCGTCGCGCCGGCCGACCCGCGCGATCTCCCGACGTCGGTTGCGGCGGCGCGGCCGATCACGACCAGCGCGCTGCTCGCGGCGTGGATCGTGGGGATCGGGCTTCCGTTCACCGCCGGCGAGGCGCGCGACGCGGTGCTGAGGATGGCCGACGCGGCGGGACCGGCCGCCTTCGTCGATCCCGAACTGCGCCGTGACCACGCGCGGTGCGTCGACGAGGCGCTGGCCTACCTCGAGCGGCACGGCGCGGTGCGCGGCGACGGCGGCCGTTACGAACGCGGCGCGCCGCTGCGCGATCCGCGCTTCCCGATCGTCGAGGACATGCTCGCCTATCAGGCGGCGTTTCACGCCGAGACGAGCGCGGCGCTGCGCGCGCTTAGCGAACGGTGACGGGGATCCCGCGCCACGCCTCGACACCGTCGACGGTGCGCGCGACGATCTCGAGCGTGTACGCGTGGCGCAGCCACGGCGGCAGGTACCACGGCAAGGTGTACGAGAGCGAGAAGCGGCCCGGCCCCTCCTTGTGCAGGGCGACGCTGCGGTACTCGATGCGCGCCTCGACGTAGTACACGTTCTCCGACGTCGTGACGTTGCCGGTCACCGGGCGGCCCGGGTGGATCACGGAACTCGAAATGTTCGTCGCGTGGATGACCGGATATCCGTGCGGCGGCGGCGTCGGCCCGACGTGGTAGGTCTGCGAGTTCGGATCGGGCTGCGCCTGGGCGACCAGCGAGAGCGCCGCAAGCAGCGGCACGAGCAGGGCAAACACGGACGGGAAACGGGGACGCGGGGCAAAACGTCGTCGCACCATGATCTCTTCCCCGTCCAGCGTCGCAGTCCACCGCGGCGCCGACGCGACGCTCAGCATCGTCGTCCCGCTCTACAACGAAGCGGAGAACGTCGGCGAGCTGCTGCGGCGCCTGCGCGAGGTGGTCACCGGGCTGAGCGTGCCGCCGGCCGGATGGGAACTGATCTGCGTCGACGACGGAAGCCGTGACGGCACGCTCGCCATCCTGCTCGCGGCGGCGGCGCTCGATCCGCACCTGCGGGTCATCTCGCTCTCGCGCAACTTCGGCCACCAGATCGCCGCGACCGCGGGGCTCGACGCGGCGCACGGCGACGCGGTCGTGCTGATGGACGGCGATCTCCAGGATCCGCCCGAACTCATCGACGCGTTTCTCGCGAAGTTTCGCGAAGGCTACGACGTCGTCTACGCGACACGGCGGCGCCGCGCCGGCGAGAGCCGCTTCAAACTGCTCACCGCGGCGCTGTTCTACCGCACGATCCGCCGGCTGACCAACGTCTCGATCCCCGTCGACACCGGGGACTTCCGGCTGATGAGCAAGCGCGTCGTCAGCGCGCTGCGCAACTCGCGCGAACGCCACCGCTTCATCCGCGGGCTCGTCTCGTGGGTCGGCTACAAGCAGACCGGGATCGAATACGATCGCGCCGAGCGCCACTCCGGCCGCTCGAAGTATCCGCTCTCGAAGATGCTGCGCTTCGCGATCGACGGGATCACCGCGTTCAGCGAGATCCCGCTGCGCATCGCGACCTGGTTCGGCTTCCTGGTCAGCGCGGTCGCGTTCGTCGTCGCGGTCGTCGAGATCGGCATCCGCATCTTCACCGGCTACAACTTGCCCGGCTACACGTCGACGATCTTCGCGATCCTGTTCCTGGGCGGCGTGCAGCTGATCACGATCGGGATTCTCGGCGAGTACGTCGGCCGCGTCTACGACGAGATCAAAGGCCGCCCGCTCTACCTCGTCGCCGAGAGCGTCGGGAGCGGGCTCGACGCGGACTCGTCGCCGAGCGCCGCGCCGCTGGTCAGGTAGCGGCGCACGTAGTCGTCGATCGCAGCTTCGAGCGTCGTGAACGGACGCGTCCAGCCCGCGTCGCGCAGCCGGTCGATCGTCGCGACGGTGCGGTACTGGTACTTCCCGCGCAGCGCGTCCGGCATCTCCACGTAGATGATGCGCGGCGGCAGATCGAGCGCGGCGAAGACCGCGCGCGCGAGATCGTTCCAGGTCCGCGCGATCCCCGAGCCGACGTTGTACAGCCCGCCGGCGGCCGGTGACGCGGCGAGAAACGCGGTGATCGCGGCGGCGTCCTTCACGTAGAGAAAATCGCGGCTCTGTTCGCCGTCGGCGATCCCTTCGCGATAGCTCTTGAACAGTTCGATCGTGCCGGTCGCGCGGATCTGCTCGTAGGCTTTGGCGACGACGCTGCGCATCTCGCCCTTGTGGTCTTCGTTGGGACCGTAGACGTTGAAGTACTTGAGGCCGACGGCGCGTTCGAGCAGACCTTCGCGCCGCATCCACCGGTCGAAGAGGTGCTTTGAGTAGCCGTACATGTTGAGCGGGCGCAGCGCGTGCGGATCGAGATCCTCGCGCATCTCGCACTCGCGCGCGCCGTAGGTCGCTGCCGACGATGCATACGTGAAGCGCGCCCCCAGCGAGAACGACCAGCGCGCGATCTCCTGCGAGCGCCGCACGTTGTTCTGCACCAGATACGACGCGTCGCGCTCGGTCGTCGACGAGCACGCGCCGAGATGGAACACTGCGGCGACGCGGCCGAACGCGTACGGATCGGCGGCGATCCGCGCGTAGAACTCGCCGGCGTCGAGGTAGTCGGCGAAGCGCAGCGGGACGAGATGACGCCACTTCTCGCTCGTGCCGAGGCGATCGACGACGACGATGTCCTCGATTCCGTCGAGATTGAGGTGCCGCACGAGCGCGGAACCGATCAGCCCGGCTCCACCCGTGACGACGACGCGATCCATTAGCTGCGCGCTTTCGACGGCTCGGAGGCCGCCGCATCCCGCACGATCGCGTCGACCAGCGGACGCGGCGGCGGTGCGGTCGCGCCGATGGTGAACGCCTGTGCGACGGCGGCGGGCTCCACCGACGTCCCGGCGCATTCGGCCAGGACGTCCCCGGCGCGCACCGGCGTCCCGGTCCGGGCGACGATCCGGATCCCGGAGAACGGCCCGTCGGCGACGGTCAGCTCGCGCGCGAGCTCGCCGATCGCGATCGCGTCGATCGCGGTGACCACGCCGTCGCACGGGGCGAGCGCGCTCGAGCGCGCAGGATGCGCCGCGATCCGCTCGACCGCGTCGCGCGTCCCGCCCTGCGCCTCGATCATCTGCACGAAGCGCGCGTAGGCGGCGCCCGACTCCAGCGCGTCGAGCGCCGCCGGAACGACGCGTTCGCCCGGGACGCCGGCGACGCGGAGCATTTCGTGGACCACGGCGAAGATCGCCTCGGCGAGCCGCGGATCGCGATCGTCGCCGCGCAGAAAGTCGCGCGCCTCCACCGCTTCGATCCCGCTGCCGACCGCGGCGCCGAGCGGTTCGTCCATGTCGCTCACCAGCGCGCTCGCGCGGCGCCCGAAGCGCTCCGCGAGCTGCACCAGCATCCGCGCGAGTCCGACGGCCTCGGCGGCCGTGCGCATGAACGCGCCGCGTCCCGCCTTCACGTCGAAGACGATTGCGCCGGCACCGCCGGCGATCTTCTTCGAGACGATCGAGGCGGCGATGAGACCCGGCGACGGGACGGTGCCGGTGCGGTCGCGCAGCGCGTAGAGCTTGCGGTCGGCCGGGACGAGCCGGTCCGACTGCGCGGCGATCGCGCAGCCGATCGTCTCGACCTGCGCGACGAACGCCTCAGGGGAGAGATCGGTGCGCACGCCCGGGATCGCCTCGAGCTTATCGAGCGTCCCGCCGGTGTGGCCGAGGGCGCGGCCCGAGAGCTTGGCGACCGGGACGCCGCAGGCGGCGACGAGCGGGACCGCGACGAGCGAGACGGTATCGCCGACGCCCCCGGAGGAATGCTTGTCGACGACGATTCCGGCGGCATGCGGATACGCGAGCACGTCGCCGGAGCGTACCATCGCGCCGGTCAGGGCCGCGACCTCCGCGTCGCCCATCCCGCGGATCGCGCAAGCCATCGCGAGCGCCGCAATCGGGGCGTCGTCGATCGTGCCTGCGACGTAGCCCTCGACGATCCGCCTCCAGGTCGCGTCGTCGAGGATCTCACCGTCGCGCTTCGCGGCGAGCGCACGCCGCAGCCACCCCTCGCAGTTCACGAGCGATCGGATTCGTGCGGCGCCGCCGCGAAGCCCCCGGCGTGCGCATCCGCCTTGCCGTCGCGGTGCCGGTGCTGATCGTCGCGCTCGCGCTTCCGCCGCTCTCCGCCGACGTCTGGGCGTACGCGGCCTACGGGGCCCTCCTCGGCCGCGGCGTCGATCCGTGGGCGCACGCGTTCGGCCCGGCGGCGATCGCCGGCTTCCGCGATCCGGTCCTCGACGCCGCCCTGGGCGCATGGAACGGCTCGCTGCCGCGCGACGTGTACGGCCCGCTCTTCACGCTTCCGGCGGCGGCGTTGGTCGCCACGCTGCGTCCCTGGGGGCCTGCGGCAGTAGTGCTCGCGTTTCGGATCGTCGCCGCGGCGGGGCTGATCGGGTGCATCGCGCTTGCGGCGCCGCGGCGTCCGGCGCTCTCGGCCGCGCTCTCCCTGCACCCGGTCGTGCTCTGGAGCGCGGCCGAGGGTCACAACGACCCGTTCTGGCTCGCACTGGTCCTCGCCGCGGACTGCGCGCGAACCCGACGCGGCGCGCTCGCCGCGCTGATCGCCGGGACCGCGGTGAAGGCCGTCGCGGCGATCCCGCTGGTTCTGCGCATCGCACGAGACCGCGATCGACGCGCAACGTGGACGGCGCTCGCCCTGGCGGCAGTCGCCTACGCACCGCTGGGCTGGTCGGTGATCGCCCACGGGCTCGACCGAAGCATCGGGGCGCCGCGCCTCTCGCTGGTACACGGCCCGGCGCTCGCCGCGTGGTCGGGGTCGCCGATCCCGTTCATCACGGCGGCCGCGATGGCCGCGTTGGGCGGCGTCGGGGTCGTCCGGGCCTGGCGGAGCGGCGACCGGCTCGCCGGACTCGCGCTGGCAGGCTGGATCGCGCTCCCCAGCCCCGAACCCTGGTATGCGATCTGGCTGCTTCCCGTCGTCACGGCGGTCCGCCGGTCGCCCGCCGCGCTCGGGCTCGCCGTCGCGACGGTGACCGGTCTCGCAGGGTACGCTCAGGACGCCGTTGTCGGAACCGCGCTACGGGACCCGACGTTCCTCGGAGGAACGATGCTCGCGCACTACGCCCTGCCGCTGCTCCTGGCGGCGATCAGCCCCGCTCCCTCGCCTCAGCCGCTCCCGGCGCAGCCAGCGCCGCCCACGCCGCCGCCGCTCGCGAGTCCGGCTCCGCAGCCGCTCCCCGTCGCGACGACGACGCCGACCCCGGCGCCCGCCGCATCGCTCTCGCCCGCGCCGTCCGCGACGCCGGTACCGACCGCTGCGCCGACGCCGCCGCTCTTCGGCTACGTGGTGACCCCGCCGCCCGCCGCCGGCACGCCGCGGATCACGGAGGTCGCGCTGAACGATCGGACCCTGCACCGCGGCGGGATGCTCCTGGTGCGAATCGTCACCAGCCTCGACGTCACCTCGCTGTCCGCGCGCACTATGGGCCGCGAGATCGGGATCCCGCTCCAGGCGCCGGGGGTCTTCGCCGGCCAGCAGCAGCTCCCCGACGCGATCCCGTCCTTCTTGCTCGGGCGGACCTACCAGATCGAGTTCATCGCCAACACGGCCGACGGCCACAGCACGAGCTTCTCGCTCCCGCTTCGCCTCGAACGGTGACACGCAAAAGCCCCGCGCCGCGAGGCTGCGGGGCTTTCGTCATTCACGAGGCAACCGAGGTCGCTCGACGTTAGTTGACGACTTGGACGGCGATCTTGCGGGGCTGCGCCTTCGGGTGCAGGTGCAGGCCCAGGGTCAGCAGACCGTGCTCGACCTTCGCCTCGATCGACTCGGCGTCGACCTCTTCGGGCAGCAGGATCGAGCGCTGGAACGAACGCCGCTCGCTCTTGCCGGTGACGGTCAGGACGCGATCCTCGACGCTCACGTCGATCTGGTCGGGCTTGTAGCCGGGGACGGGGAGCTCGACGGTCCAGCCGCTTTCGGACTTCTGGACGTCGATCCCGAGCCCGTACTGGGCCGAGCCGCCGAAGAAGCCGCGAACTGGGTCGAAGCCGGCGAGAAAATCGGTGACGAAGGAACGGTTGCCGCCGTTGCGGGTCATCAGATCAGCCATGGTGTGCGAAAAACCTCCAAATGTGCGCCGCCTCTGTCCGCTCACGGGGAGGTCGGCCATATTTCTGACACACCAATTCTAACGTAGTTTAGCACTCATGTCAATACACTGCCAATAGTGCCAGATCGGCGGCCACGATCGGGGTGGCCCTACGACAAGCTCAGGGTGACGGGGTGTGGGGGTGACGGGGGTGGCGGGACGTGATAGAGTTGGACGTTCCCGTGGCTGCCATCGCACCCAATCTCGTCCGCGCGCTCCCGGCGTCCTCGCGGTCGCTCGCCGAGCTGATCGAGCGCCTGCGCACGCCCTTGAGCGAGCGCGGTCTCGCATTCGCGCTGCACGAGACGACCGGCGCCGCCCGCCCGTTTCTCCTCGCCGGCCTCCACGAAGCGCTCGGCGGGAGCGTCTTCGTCGTCGTTCCGACCAGCGACGTCGCCGAACGGACCTTCACCGATCTCACTTACTACCTCGGCGAGAAAGCCGCGGTCGCGCTCCTGCGGCCGCGCGATGAGAACCTCGGCGCGCTCGAGTCGCCCTCGGAACGCAGCGCGCGCATGTCGCTGCTCGCCGATTTGTGCGCGCGCAAGCCGCAGGTGGTCGTCGCGCCGGTCGCCGCGCTGCGCCAGTACGTCATCCCGCGCGCCGTTTTCGAAGGCGCGTCGTTCACGCTGCGCGCCGACGAGACGGCGGGCTGGGAGGCGACCCAGCAGCGGCTGTACCGGCTCGGCTACGCGCGCGTCGACGTCGTGAGCGCCGCCGGCCAATATGCGGTGCGCGGCGGGATCCTCGATGTCTTCCCGGCGACCGCCGACGCGCCGGTGCGAATCGAGTTCTTCGGCGACGACGTCGATGCGGTGCGCGCGTTCGAATTGCAGTCGCAGCGTTCGACCGGCGAACTCGACGACGTGACGATCACGCCGTGGCTCGAGGTGCTGCGCGACGACGCGCTGCGCGAGAACGTCGTCGCGCGCGCGACCGGCGAGTCCAACGTGATCTCGGCGCTGCGCGCGTTTCTCGGCGCGCACAACGACGTCCCCGAACCGTGGCTCAGTCTCGCGTACGACGAGCGCGCGACCGTGCTCGACTACCTCGACAGCGACGCGCTCGTCGTCCTCGACGAGCCCGGGATGCTCGAAACCGTCGAACGCGGTCTCGACGAAGAGCGCGCGCGCGGCGCCGACGTGCTCCTCGCCGGCGTCGACTCCGGCGAACTCGACGTGCGTGACGACGAGATCGGCGAAGCGCTCCTCGCCGACGTCGTCGCGCCGCATCCGACCCTGCACGGCGACGGCGCGCGCCTGCACGAACGCCGCGTCCTCGTCGTCACCGGCGGGATCGAAGCCGGCGAGCTCGGGTGGCTGCCGAAGACGCTCGAAGGATTCGTCCTCGAGACGCGGCCGGCGGAACATTTCAACCGCCGCATCGAACGCTTCGCGCAGTCGGTACGCGAGTGGGTGGCGGCCGGTGAGACGGTGTGGCTCGTCGCGAGCGGCGCGTCGCGCTTGGCGGAGATCCTGCGCGGCGCGAACGTGAGCGTCGAACGCTCCGCGCCGTTCGTGCACCTGCGCTCGCACGTCGGCACCGACGGGATCGCGATGTCGGCGTCGGGCGTCGCGCGGGCCGGGACGGTGTACGTCGATCAAGGTTCGATCGAGCACGGCTTCGCCATCCCCGGCCTGCACCTCCACGTGCTCGGCGACCGCGAGATCTACGGTCAGCCGGCGCGGCGCGTCAAACTGCGCGCCGTCAAGGAAGGCGTCCCGGTCACGCTCGCGGATCTCAAGGTCGGCGACTACGTCGTGCACGCGGTGCACGGGATCGGGCAGTATCTCGGACTGCGCACCGAGACGATCCTCGGCGCGACCAGCGACTACCTCGATCTCAAGTACGCGGGGACCGATCGCATGCTGGTGCCGGTGCATCAGATGCATCAGGTCACCAAGTACACCGCCGCCGAAGGCCACGCGCCGCGCCTCTCCAAGATGGGCGGCGGCGACTGGGCGCGCACGAAATCGCGCGTCTCGGAAAAACTCGCCGAGATCGCCGAAGGGCTGGTGCAACTCTACGCGGAGCGCGAGATCGCGCGCGGACACGCGTTCGCGCCCGACACGCCGTGGCAGGCCGAACTCGAAGAGGCCTTCCCCTACGAACCGACGCCCGATCAGGCGAAGGCGATCGCCGAGGCCAAGGCCGACATGGAGTCGCCGCGACCGATGGACCGGCTCGTCTGCGGCGACGTCGGCTACGGGAAGACCGAGGTCGCGGTGCGCGCGATCTTCAAGGCGATCGCCGACAGAAAGCAAGTCGCGGTGCTCTGTCCGACGACCCTGCTCGCGGCCCAGCACGCGCGCACGATCGCGGCGCGCTTCGCGTCGTTCCCGGTCCGCATCGAAGAACTCTCGCGCTTCAAGACCAAGAAAGAAGCGCAGGCGATCCTCGACGACCTCGCGCAGGGCAAGGTCGACGTCGTGATCGGCACGCACCGCATCCTGCAGAAGGACGTCGTCTTCCGCGATCTCGGCTTGATCGTCGTCGATGAAGAGCAGCGTTTCGGCGTGATGCACAAAGAGCGACTCAAGCAGCTCAAAGCGACCGTCGACGTGCTGACGCTCTCGGCGACGCCGATCCCGCGCACCCTGCAGATGTCGCTGATGGGCGTGCGCGATCTCTCGCTGATCCAGACCGCGCCGAAGAATCGCATGTCGATCAAGACCGTCGTGGTGCCGGCCTCCGACGCCGTCGTCCAGCGCGCGATCGCGAACGAGCTCGACCGCGGCGGTCAGGTGTACTACGTCCACAACCGGATCGAGTCGATCTACGGAATCGCGCGCGCGCTCGAACAGCTCGTGCCGAAAGCGCGCGTCGCCGTCGGTCACGGTCAGATGCGCGAGCACGAGCTCGAGCCGGTGATGGAAGCGTTCATCAACGGCGAGATCGACGTCTTCGTCTCGACGACGATCATCGAGAACGGGATCGACATCCCCAACGTGAACACGATCGTCGTCAACGACGCCGACAAGTTCGGCCTGGCGCAGCTGTACCAATTGCGCGGCCGCGTCGGGCGTTCCAACCATCAGGCGTACGCATTTCTGCTCTATCAAGCGCACAAGGCGCTCACCGAAGAGGCGAAGGCCCGGCTGGAAGCGATCCGCGAGTTCACCCATCTGGGCAGCGGGCTGCAGATCGCGATGCGCGATCTCGAGATCCGCGGCTCGGGGAACCTGCTGGGCGCGGCGCAGTCGGGGTTCATCGGCGCGGTCGGCTTCGAGACGTACGCGCAGCTTCTGGCCGACGCGATCGCCGAGCGCAAGGGAGTCGAGCACGCCCGTGAGGATGCGCGCGAAGCGGTGATCGACGTCAAGCTCGACGCCTACGTCCCCGACGACTACGTCCCGCAGATTTCGCAGAAGATCGCGATCTACCAGCAGTTGGCCGCAGCCGGCACGCTCGCCGCGGTCGAGGCGGCGGCCGAGTCGGTGCGCGACCGCTTCGGCGCACCGCCGCCGGAGTTCGAGGCGCTCGTGGAGATCACGCGCCTGCGCGTGATGGCGCTGCGGGCCGGCGTCACCCGCGTCGTCATCAACGAACAACGGCTGACGCTGGGCGTCGGGACCGGCTTCCGACTCGATCCGGCGTCGATCCCGAAGCTTCAGTCGCTCACGAAGAACAAGTTCCGCTTCGGCGAAGGGAAGATCACGATCGACCTGCCGGCCCGCTCGCCGGCGGATCAGCTCCCGACCCTGCGCGCTCTGCTCGGATCGCTCTGATTGCCGGAGGTTCAGTGCATCGATGGACGTTCACGACCTCGCCCTCGCGTATTCGCTGAGTTCGATCGCCGGGCTGCGCGCCGGTCTCACGATCGCCGCGCTCTCGCTCGCCGTGCACCTGCACTGGCTCGCGGCGCCGCCTGGAATGCAGTGGATCGGCTCCGACGCGACGCTCGGAATCGCCGCGGTTCTCGTCGTCGCCGACTTCGTCGCCGATAAGGTCCCCGGCGTCGATCACGTCCTGCACCTGGTGCATGCCGTCCTCGCACCGGTCGCCGGCGGCACGGCGGCGCTGGTGAGCGATCCTGCACTGAGCGACGGAAACGGGACGGCGATCGCACTCGCCGTCGCCGCCGGGGCGAACGCGCTCGGCGTTCACGGACTGCGTTCGTCGGCGCGTGCGGCGAGCACGGTGACGACCTTCGGCGCATTGAACCCCGTCGTCAGCATCGTCGAGGACGTTGCTGCACTGGTCGCCTTGGTGCTGGCGTTTTTCGTCCCGATCCTGGTCGCGATCGCGGCGCTGCTCTGCACGCTGGCTGCGATCCTCGTCGTTTGCCGCATCCTCGCCCGTCGCTTGACGCGCGCCGCGTGACGCTCTACCGTTTTCCGTATGGTGGACGGCGCGGGACGGTCCAGACTCGGGGACGATCTGCACTGCTGCGGCCACTCGTGGCGGCTGCATACGCCGACCTGCCACTATTGGTATCCCGGGACGCGCCAAGCGGCGCCGCAAGAGTGCGGCTGCGACGGCACGGTGCGTCCGGCCCATGACGAGACCCTCGACGATCCGACGCGCGTGCGTCCGGCGTCGAGTCCCGCGCGCTAGCTAGCTAGACGGCGTCGCTGCGGCGGACGATGCCGGCGTCCGGCGAGACTTGCAGCGGCAGCGCGAGGTTCGCGTCGACCGAGCGATTCCGTTCTTCGACGGCCAGCGCGACCATGACGTCGACGACCGAGGCGTCCCACTGCGTTCCGCGGCCCTCTTGGAGGGCGGCGATCGCCTGACCGTAGGTGAGCGCGGCGCGATACGGCCGATTCGTGATCATCGCGTGGAACGAATCGGCGACGGAGACGACGCGCGACTCGAGCGAGATTTCATCGCCCTTGAGGCCGTACGGGTAGCCGCGTCCGTCGATGCGCTCGTGGTGCGCCGCGACGATCGGCGCGTACTGCGCCAGCGTAGGGAGCTCGTTAAGAATCTCGGCGCCCGCCTCGGCGTGGCGCTTCATGATCTCCCACTCGTCGTTCGCGAGCGACCCCGGCTTGAAGAGGATCGCATCGGGGACGCGGATCTTGCCGATGTCGTGCAGGACGCCGGCGCGCACGATGCGCTCCGTGGTCGTCGCCGACAGGCCGACGCGTACCGCGATCCGTCGACCCCACTCCCCGGTAGCCTGCGCATGCGTGCACGTCGCATCATCGCGCGCTCGCAACATCGCCAGCAGACTCTGGATCGCCGCGCGTCCGGGTATTTCGCCCTCCGCCGCGGGGGTCGCATCGTCAAGTGGAACGGACCGCGTCCGGACTTTGACAATTTCGAGAAAAACAACGATCGAAGCGAAATCGCCTTCGAGTCCGTGGGCCAGACGTTCCGCGACTTCACACACGGCATCAACCATGGCGAACACAATCGCGGTGGAGTGCGCGTGGCGTACCATGCGCGACCAGTGGATGAATGGGTCGGCCGAACCTTCGGCGAGACTTTCGGCAAGCGTGTGGACGAGCGTTCGCACGATGAGCGGCGACACGTTCATCTCCAGCTTGGTGCGCAGGAGGCCGACGACATCGTTCGCCGTCTCAACTCGACGTTCGTCGAGGAGCTCGGAGAGCTGGACCCGCAGCGAGTGCGTGCACTCCTGCGTCAATTCGTCGTCGTACATGCGCGTGAAACCGGGTTCAGCCCGCGTAGACCGTGCGGAACGTGTCGCGAGTCCGGCGTGCCGGGTTCAACGCTTCACGTTCGATCTGTGCAACGCGCCGAATCAGGTCATGCAGTTTTTGAAACGGGAGTTCATCGTGTTCGTCGACGACGGCCTGTCCGGCAGCGGCGAGCGCATCGTCGATGTCGCCATCGGTCGAAGCGGCCATTGCAACGTAGTCGCGCAGTTCGCGCGTGTCAGAGCTGGCGAGGGCGTCGCGCATCATGCGAGCGAGCGTGCCGACGAGTCCGAGATTATCCGTGGTGGGGGCCATCGACGTGCAGCTCTCGATGAAGAGGCGCGTGCGGTCGCTGGAGCGCGCTTCCGGTGCGAGTTGATACATGAACGTTTAGCAGCCGATGGGCTGGGTGAAGAACAGAACGTCGATCGAGGGCGAAGCGAAACGCGTCATCATAGCACTCCATATAAGGGACGGCGGTGTGATGACAGAACACTAGCATACTGGTGGCGAGGGGGGAGAGGGTCGAGCACCCCATGAGCGCCGAAAAGGTGCGCCGCTCCGGCCTTTTTCTACCGAGAAAAAGTTTAGGCGTAGATGCCGAGATCTCGGGCGCGGCGCACCGCCTCGGCGCGGCTCCCGACCTGCAATTTTGAGTAGATGCTGCCGACTTGCTTCTCGAGCGTTTTCTTCGACTTGCCGAACGACGTCGCGATCGTCGCGAGCGTGACGCCCTCCGGGAGAACGCGCAGGATCTCGAGCTCGGTCTCGGTCAGCCCGTGACGGGGACGCGTCAGCATCGCGCTGCGGCACGCTTCGTTCACGAAGCGCACGTAGCCGACCATCAGCGGCGGGACGCGTTCTTCGTCCAAGCCCTTGCTTGTCATCAGGGTGGCGAACTGCGCATCCGGGTCGAATGCGCGCGAGAGGGCGCGCCGGCCGCGCGTCGCATCGCCGATGATCACGCAGATTGTCGCCGCCAGGATGCGGGCGATCCGGCGTTGGCGCGTCTCGAAGAGCGGTTCCTTGGTCGAGCGCTCGGTCGTCTGGCTGATCACGCGTCGGGCCAACGTGCGGGCCTCGTCGATCTGCCAGCTCGCCACCGCGACCGCGGCGAGGAGCGCGTCGCAGAACGCGCGTTCGGCCAGGGTGAGCGTCTCGACCTTGCGCTGCGCGACCAGCAGGGTCCGCGCGATGTCGAACCGGCCGGCCCAGCCATGGGCCAGCGCCTCGGCGACCGAGTAGGTGTAGCGCTGGTGCCAGAACTGCTCGTTCATCCGGTTCGCGAGCATTCGGCCGCGGATCGAGCCGAAGCGCCGCGAGTCGCCGGCCGCGGCCGCGGCCTCCAATTGGTAGAGCAGCCCGATGTGCTCGAGCGACTGGTCTCCGGCGAGATGCGCGCACATCGTGAGATGGCGCGCGTAGAATCGCGTGACGTCGGGATCGGCGAGCCAGTAGTGCGCGATGACGTAGAGAATGGAATACGCCATCGCGGCGTTGCGGTGCGATTCGATCCGCTCGAAACAGCGCGCCGCTTCGAGCGCGCGCTCCTGCGCTTCGTCGAAGTCCTCGCGGTAGAACGCCGCCAGCCCGCTGCGCTGGATCAGGCGGCCGACGATCAGCGGATTGTCGAGCGCGCGGCCGAGTTCGAGGGCGTCCTGCGCCAGCTCGGCGCTGAGCGCATCCTGGCCCTGACGGGCCGCGATGACCGAGCGCTGGGCCTGAAACGCCGGGATCAGTTCGGCCGGCACGTCGACGGCGGAATCCATCAGCGCGAGCGCTTCGTCGACCTCGTTGGAGATCAGCATCAGCGGCGTCAGCAGATCGATGATGTAGGGCCGCGCGTCGGGCTCGGCGTGCGTCGTCGCGCGCTTGAGCAGTGCGACGCCGCCGGCGACGTCGCCGCTGGTCGCGGATTTCATCCCGCGCGCCGCGATCGCGATCGGGTCGCGAATGCGCGCTGACGCGGGGAAGCGCATCAGGAACGCTTCGATATCGGTGCGCCGGCCTTGGCACGCGATCTCGTAAAAGCGTTCCAAAGTGACGACCGGCTCTTGAGCGCGCCCGTTCAGCATGGCATCCATGAGCGGAAGTCACGTCCGTGCGACAAGCCGCGTGCACAATGAGCGCGGCTCATACTACCCGGCAAGATTGCCGATATAGTCCCGAAGTCCTGTTGCAAGGACGTGCGGGGATGCGGCGGCGGGGCGCCATCCGCCGCGCGTGCGTGGTCAGCCGGCGCTTCTGCAGCCATCGATCTCCTGCCCGTACACCCTATTCAGCGGCCCGGTTCGTTCAGAAGAGCCGCGACTCCGCCAGATCCATGTCATATTGGACCTTCCGGAAGATCTCGTCGGGGATCTCGCCGCGGTCGCGCAGGCGCATGATCGCGCGCCGCTCGGCCCGGATCGCGGCGGTCTGGGCGTCGTGATCGAAGCGGCTGGCGGCGGTCTCCGCCGCCGTCCCGGTGCCGTGCCGGTTCAGGTGCTCGATGCGATGCTGATACTCGTCGGCAAGGCGGTCGAGCACTTCACGCTCGTCGGGCGCGGCATGCCGCGCGCGCATCTCGCGGATCTTCTGCAGTCCGGCGCGCAGCCCGGCGATCCGCACCTCCACCTCGCGGCGCTCACCGTCACCGTCCCGGCTGATGCGCAGCAGCCGCAGCAGCGGGATCAGGGTGAGCCCCTGGCCGACCAGCTTCACGAAGATCACGACGAACGTAATGAAGATGATGTCATCGCGGCGCGCGATCGGCGGGAGCGCGAGCGCCGCCGCGAGCGACACGATCCCGCGCATCCCCGTCCAGCCGATGATCGTCAGCCACGACCACGGCGGGCGCGGGTCGGCGCGCCGCACCGCCGGGATCAGCCGCGGGATCACCGCGGCCGGGTAGATCCAGGCCAGCCGGACCGCGATCAGGAGGGCGCTGATCGCGAGCGCCGCCGGAAGCAGCGCCGCCGCGCGGCCGCCGCCGGCGACGAAGCCGCGCAGCTGCAGGCCGATCGCCAGAAAGACGTACGCGTTGAGCAGGTAGATCCAAACGTTCCAGACGTTGACGCCGATCAGCCGCGATTCCGGCGAGAACACCACCGACGAGCGCCGCGAGATCAGCAGCCCCGCGACGACCGTCGAGAGGACGCCGGAGACGTGCAGCGCCTGGCCGCCCAGATACGCCGCGTACGCCGCTCCGATCACCAGCAGCGTGTCGATCAGCGAGTCGGTGAGGTCGAGCCGCACGAGCGCGCGCGACAGCCGTTCGACGATCCAGGCGACCGCGACCCCCGCCGCCACGCCGCCGACGGCGACGACGACGAACGAGCCGAGCGCGGGGACGACCGCGAACTCCCCGGTCGTCGCTGCCGCGACCGCGTACCCGTAGATCACCAAAGCCGTCGCGTCGTTGACGAGACCCTCGCCGTCGATCACGGCGGCGATCCGGCGCGGGACCGCGAACCGCTCGAAGACGGCGATCGCCGCGACGGCATCGGGCGGCGAGACGATCGCCCCGAGGACGAACGCGCCGGCCCAGCCGAGCACCGGCACGATCCGGTCGGCCAAGGCCGCGACGGCGACGGTGCTGACGACGACCAGCCCGATCGCCAGCTGAAGAATCGGCCGCAGATTGCGCCGGAACATCACCCAGTCGGTCGCCCAACCGCCCGAAAAGAGCAGCGGCGGCAGGATCGCGAGAAAGATCCAGTCGGGCGCGATGCGGACCTGCGGCAGCCCCGGGACGAACGCCAGCGCCGTCCCGGCCAGCACGAAGACGATCGGGTAGGGCAGCGCGAACCGCTTCGCAACGATCGCGAAGGCGATCGCGGCTGCCAGCCCGAGCACGAGCAGGACCGGTTCGCTCACGCCGGGCGGTTCGCGGGACGCCCGTCGCTCTCCGGGGATACGTAGAGGAATGAATCTCGAAGCGGACGCCGTCGACCAGACGATCGACTCGATCGCCGAATTGGAACGCCGGGCGCTCAGCGAGGCGTCGCAGCACGCGCGCGCAATCGAGCGTGCAACGCTCGCGATCGGCCGGCCGCGCACGCTCTACACGGCGATGACGGCGATCTTCACCTGGATCGCGGCCAACCTGATGCTGATCGCTTCCGGCCGGCCCCCGCTCGACGCGCCGCCGTTCTACTGGCTCGATACCGCGGTCACGATCAGCGCGTTCCTGACCACGATCATGATCCTGGTTTCCGCCAACCGCAGCAGCACCCTCGACGAACAGCGCGACCGGCTTTCGCTCCAAATTGCGCTGCTCACCGATCGCAAGACCGCCAAGCTCATCGCGCTGATCGAGGAACTGCGCCGCGATATGCCGACCGTCCCCAACCGGACCGACGCCGAAGCCGTCGCGCTCTCCCAGTCGACCGACCCGCACGCCGTGACGGCCGAACTCGAGAAGCGGACCCCGAACCGCTCCGAGGTCGTCCCGTAGCGCGCTCGCGCCGACAGGACGGCCGCCGCCGGAGCCGAACCCGGCGCAGGTCGCGCGGGGGCCCTTGCTCCCGCTCTTTTCGCGTCAACCCATCTGACGGAGTACTGATGTCCCGTACCTACCGCGCGGTCGCCGGCCTCGGCGCGATCGCGCTCAGCATCTCGCTCGCTGCGTGCTCGGGCGGTTCCGGCGGAGGCGACGTCGCGTCCGTGAACGGCCAGAAGATCAGCCGCGGCGATTTCGATCGCAAGCTCGAGACCGGACCGCAAGCGAAGCAAGTTCTCAACCAGATGGTGCAGATGGCGCTGATCGATCAGTACGCGAAGGACAAGAACGTCAGCGCGACCGACGACGAGATCACCAAAAAAGAAAACGAGATCAAGGCGAAGTACCCGCCCGGCCAATTCGACCAGATCCTCAAACAGCAAGGGCTCACCGAAGCCGACGTCCGCCAGATCCTGCGCCAGCAGGTGATCATCGACAAGGCCGTCGGACCGAACGTCAAGGTGACGGATGCCGACGTGAAGTCGTACTTCGAGAAGAACCACGCGATCTACGACAAGCCCGAACAAGTGCGCGCGCGCCACATCCTCGTCGCCGACGCGGCGACGGCGAACACCGTGCTGCAGAAACTCAAAGCCGGCGGCAGTTGGGACGCGCTCGCAAAACAGTACTCGACCGATCCGTCGAGCAAGGACAAGGGCGGCGAACTCGGCTTCTTCGGCAAAGGCCAGATGGTCGCGCCGTTCCAGGAGGCCGCGTTCAAGGCGAAGGTCGGACAGATCGTCGGGCCGGTGAAATCGCCGTTCGGCTACCACATCATTCAGGTCGAAGAGAAGAAACCCGCGCAGACCGCGACGTTCGCGAGCACCAAGGATCAGATCAAAGCGCAGCTCACGCAGCAGCAGGCCTCGCAGCAGTACCCCGTGTTCCTCCAAGGCCTGCGCAGCACCGCGAAGATCGAGATCTACGACGACCGCTTCAAGGATGCGGTGCCGCCGGCGCCCGCCGCGGCCGCATCACCGGGCACCAAGTAGCGCATCGCCGAGGCGGGAGTCGTTGACTCCCGCCTCGCGAAGTTCCCCGTCATCGTGATTCGCATCGTCGGTCTAGGCCCGGGCGATCCGGGGCTGCTCACGCTGGGCAGCCGCGAGTCGCTGCGCGCGGTCGGACGTGCGACGACGGTGCTTGCGCCGCCGGAGCTGGTGCGCTTCCTCGAGAGCGACGGCGTCGCGATCGAGAAGACGCTCATCACCGACCAAGGGCTGTTTCTGCGCGGTTCGAGCGAGGTGATCGACGCCTTCGCCGATCGCATCGATCAGCGTGACTTGGGCCTCGGCGTGCTCGGCAACCCGCTCTCTGATTTTCTCGGCCTGCCGATGCTCTTGCGCGCGCTCGAACGGCGCGGCATCGCCGCCGAGATCATCCCCGGGATGCCGCGCGCAACGCTCTCGGCGTCGATCACGATGCCGCTGGTCCCGCTCCCGCCGGGATCGACGCACCACACCTGGGACGACCTGGTCGAGATCATGGCGCGGCTGCGGCGCTCGTGTCCGTGGGACCGCGAGCAGACGCACGCGTCGCTGGTACGCTATTTGATCGAGGAGACGTACGAGGTCGTCGACGCGATTGAACACGGCACCGACGCCGAATTGTGCGAAGAGCTAGGCGATCTGCTCTTTCAAATCGTGTTCCACTCGCAGCTCGCGACCGAGCGCGGGAAGTTCTCCGTCGCCGACGTGATCGACGGGCTCTCGAACAAGATGATCCGCCGGCATCCGCACGTCTTCGGCGACGTCGCGGTCGCCGACGTCGAGCAGGTGTGGGCGAACTGGGAGCAGCTGAAAGCGCAGGAGGCGACGGGACAGTCCCGCAGCTCGAAGCTCGACGGGATCCCCGTGCACATGGGCGCGCTGCAGCGCGGCCAGAAGATGCAGGAGAAAGCGGCGCGGGTCGGCTTCGATTGGACCGACGCGCGCGACATCACCGAGAAGCTCTCCGAAGAATTGCGCGAGCTCGCCGATGCGCGGATCAAAGCCGGCGATCTCAAACCGGAGGATCCGCACGTGCGCGAGGAACTCGGCGACGTGATCTTCACCGTCGTCAACCTGGCCCGGCGGCTCGGCGTCGACGCCGAGGGTGCGATGCGCGACGCGAACGCGAAGTTCGAACGCCGGTTTCGCTACATGGAGGCCTACGCCGTCGGAAGCGGCCGCGCGCTCAACGACATGACGCTCGACGAACTCGAGGACTTGTGGCAGCAGGCGAAGACCGCGGCGTGATGATCCGGGTGCGGATGAGCGCCCACGACGCGCACTACGGCGGCAGCCTCGTCGACGGGGCGCGCATCCTCGGCCTCTTCGGCGACGTGGCGACCGAACTGCTGATCCGCCGCGACGGCGACGAGGGCCTCTTCGTCGCCTACGACCTGGTGGAGTTCAAAGCGCCGGTCTACGCCGGCGACTACATCGAAGCGCGCGGCCGGATCACGAAGACCGGAGCGACCTCGCGGACGATGGAGTTCGAGGCGCACAAGGTGATCGCCGCGCGGACCGACCTCAGCCCCTCCGCCGCCGACGTGCTCGCGGAACCGCTGCTGGTCGTGCGCGCGCGGGGCACCTGCGTGACGCCGGCGGAGAATCAGCGTCGCGGTGACGCACGTCACCGCGACCTGACGAAGCCGCAAGGCAACCCAGCGGCGGTAAGCGAACCGTAATCGAGGCTACGGACAATCCTCGACGTGCCCGTTTCCTTGGGTCGGCTGCGGGCCTTTTTCACCGGACTCGTGCGCTCATAAGGGGTCGCCCAACCATGATTCAAGACCAGTCTCAATCATCGTTCGGCTTGGCGCCGAACGTCGCCGCCGGGATCGCCTCGTTCTTCACGTGGCTCGGCGGCCTCATCATCCTGCTCGGCAAGCCGCCGCAGCAGTGGGTCCGATTCGTCGCCGTCCAAGCGATCGTGATGTTCGTCGTCTACTTCGCGATCATCATCGGGCTCAACGTCGTCGTCGGGCTGCTCTCCGCGCTGCACCTCGGGATCCTCGCGCTGATCCTCTTCCCCGTCGAGATGATCCTCGGGCTCGCATACTTCGTCGCATGGATCCTCATGACGGTGAAGGCGTTCCAGGGACAGGCGATGCGTCTGCCGTTCATCTCGACGCTCGCGGACCGCTGGGTCTCCGCGTCGACGAGTCTCTAGCCTACAGCCCGACGCTGGCGAGCAGCGCGCCTTCGGCGAGGCTGCGAAGCTTCGCGTAGGCGACCTCGCGCGCCATCGGCGCCATCCCGCAGTTGGTCGAACAGACGATGCGCTCGTCCGGCAGATACCGCCGGGCGAGCGCAATCGTGTTCGCGACATCGTCGGGCGTCTCGATCCGTTCCGTCGCGACGTCGATCACGCCGATCGCAAGCGTCTTGTCGCCGGCGAGTTCGAGCGTTTCGGGCGGCACGTGCGAGCCCGCGAGTTCGATCGAGATCTGATCGACGCTCGAGCGCGCGAGCAGCGGGAGGACGTGCGCGTACTGATCCCAACGCTCGCCGAGATTCGCCTTCCACGCGACGTTCGCGGGGATGCCGTAGCCGTAGCAGACGTGCACGGCGGTCGTACAGGTCGCCGCGCCGAGCGCGGTGTCGAGCGCGTCGATCCCCCAAGCGGCGACCTCGTCGAAGTAGACGTTGAAGGCCGGCTCGTCGAGCTGCACGACGTCGACGCCGGCGGCGATCAAATCGACGATCTCGGCTCGGATCGCGCGCGCGAACGCGAACGCGAGTTCGCGCCGGCTCCCGTAGGCTTCGTCGACGACGGTGTCGACCAGCGTCATCGGTCCGGGGATCGTGATCTTCAGCGTCCCGCCGGTGAGCGTGCGCGCGAAGCGAACCTCCTCCACGTGCACGGGCGCGACGCGGCGCACTTCACCCGTCACGGTCGGACACACCGCCTCGTATCGGTCGGCGCGTATCCCGCGCTTCTGCCGCTTCGCGGGATCGACGCCGCCGAGCCGTTCAGCGAAGCCGTGCACGAAGTGCTTGCGCGTCTGTTCACCGTCGGTCACGGTGTCGATCCCGGCGCGCAGCTGCTCGCAGACCGCGATGCGGGTCGCGTCGCGCTGCGCTTCGGCGAGTTCGGGACCGTCGAGGCGCCACGTCGGAAAGATGCGTTCGGGCTCGGCAAGCCACGCCGGCTTTGGAAGGCTGCCGGCGATCGTGGTGCGGAACGGCATGGCCCGGTGTTCCGACGTCCGAAGATCACCGGCCTTGCGCTTGGACAAGTTTCTGAAAGTCTCGCGGCTGGCGAAACGGCGCGCGGAAGCGAAAGACGGCATCGAGGCCGGCCGCATCACCAAAGACGGCCGCGCGCTCAAGCCCGGCTACGAGGTGAAAGCCGGCGACGTGCTGGTGCTTCACTACCGCACGAAGTTTCTCACCGTGCGCGTCCTGCTCGTCCCCGAACGCGTCGTGCCGTCGCTCAAGCCCGCCGATCTCTACGAGATCGTCGACGAGCGCAAAGACGATCCCGTCGATTGGCTCGGGTGATCGCACGTGCCTGAACGCGCGCGCCTCTCGGCGGATGCCAAGGACGCGCTGGCGCGCAGCGTTCCGGCCGATCCCGGCGTCCGCGCGGCGCTGCGCGCAGGACTGCGGTACTACGGCGCGCAGGCGCACGACGGCGGCTTCGTCTTCCGCACGCGGCGGCCGGCGGTCGCGCGGCTCGCGCGCACGCTCTTCGAGGAACCGGGGCGCGCCGCGGCGGTGCGCCGCGGACACGACGTGCGGCTCTACCGCGCGACGACGTTCGAGATCGACCTCGGCGGCGACGCGACCGCGCCGCCGCCGAAGCCGAAGCGCCGCGCCGAACGCCGCGCGGAGCTGCGCGCCGCCTTTCTCTGCGCGGGCTCGGTCGCGGCACCGCAGCACGGCTACCATCTCGAGTTCGTGCTCGCCGACGCGGAGCGGGCCGAACGCGTCGCGGCGCTGATCCGCAGCGAGGGGATCGAGCCCGGCCGGATGCTGCGCAAAGCGCGCCGCGTCGTCTATCTCAAAAGCCTCGACGCGATCGTCACCGTGCTCGGCGCGATCGGCGCGTCGGGCGCCGTCTTGCACCTCGAAGACGTGCGCGCCGTGAAGGAGACGAAGAACCGCATCCACCGGCTCGTCAACACCGACGCTGCGAACGTGGTGCGGGCGGCGGCTGCGGCAGCCGCGCAGCGCGAGGCGATCGCCTATCTCGCGGATGCGTACGGCCTGCGCAACCTCACCCCGGCGCTGCGCGAAGCGGCCCAGCTCCGCCTTGCCCATCCCGACGAGACCCTCGCCGAACTCGGCCGGCGCGCCTCGCCGCCGGTCGGCAAGGCGACGATCAACGGCCGCATCGCCGCGCTCGTCCGCCTGGTGAAGCGTTTGCGCGGCGGCCGAGAGGACCTCGAAGTATCCTCCGCCTAAGGACGGCGATCTATGCGCATCGGTATCAACGGGTTCGGCCGCATCGGCCGCAACTTCACCAAGGCCCTCTTCGAGCGGCATCCCGGGATCGAGATCGCCGCGGTCAACGACCTGACCAGCGCCGCCGAGTGCGCGCACCTCTTCAAATACGATTCGAACTACGGGACCTTTCCGGGTGACGTCACCGCGACGTCGGACGGGATCACGATCGACGGCAAGGCGATTCGCATCCTCGCCGAACGCGATCCGGCGAAACTTCCGTGGAAGGACCTCGGCGTCGACGTCATCGTCGAATCGACCGGGATCTTCACCGACGCGGCCAAAGCGCGCGCGCACATCGACGGCGGCGGCGCGAAGAAAGTGATCATCTCCGCGCCCGCCAAGGGCGAAGACATCACGCTGGTGCTCGGCGTGAACGAAGAGCGCTACGATCCCGGCGCGCACCACATCATCTCGAACGCGTCGTGCACGACCAACTGTCTGGCGACGGCGGTGAAGCCGATCGTGGAGAATCTCGGCTGGGTCAAAGGCTTCATGTCGACGATCCACTCGTACACGAACGACCAGAACATCCTCGACGCGCCGCACAAGGATCTGCGCCGCGCCCGCAACGCGGCGACGAACATCGTCCCGACGTCGACCGGCGCCGCCAAGGCGCTCTACCTCACGATCCCCGAGGTGAAGGGGACCTTCGACGGCTTTGCGCTGCGCGTCCCGACGCCGACCGTCTCGATGGTCTACCTGGTCGTGCAGACGAAGAAAGAGACGACGCGCGACGACCTCAACGCGATCCTGCGCGGGGCGGCGTACGGCGCGATGCGCGAGTACGTCGAGTACACCGACCAAGAACTCGTCTCCAGCGATTTCAAGCGCAACCCGCACTCGTCGATCATCGACGGCAAGCTCACGAACGCCAACGGCGACCTCATCCAGATCGCGGCGTGGTACGACAACGAGTGGGGCTACTCGTGCCGCCTCGCCGACTTGGTGCGGATGGTGACCGAGAAGCTGCCGACCGCCGTCGCGTGAGATCGAGCGCGCGCCGCTGAGCGCGGGCGATGTGCACCGTTCTGCTGCTCTCCCGGCCCGGTGACGCGTGGCCGCTGCTCGTCGGCGCCAACCGCGACGAGCGGCGCGACCGCGCGTTCGATCCGCCCGGACGCTGGTGGCGCGATGCGCCCGGGATCCTGGCGGGGCGCGACCGTCTGGGCGGCGGGAGCTGGCTCGGCGTCAACGACGACGGCGTCTTCGCGACGATCGTCAACGGCCCGTCGCGACTGGGTCCGCTCGAAGGCAAGCGCAGCCGCGGAACGCTGGTCGTCGACGCGCTGCGGCACGCCGGCGCCGGCGACGCTGCGGACGCGCTCCGCGCCACGCCGGCCGGCGCGTATCGCGGTTTCACCCTGATCGTCGCCGACCGGCGCGGCGCGTACGCGATCGTCAACGACGAGCGCACGGTCGCGGTGCGTGTGCTCGCGCCGGGCCATCACCTCGTCAGCCCCGAGGGCTGCGACGTCGAGGACGCCCCGCGCTATCGCGCGGCGATGCCCGCGCTGCGCGCCGCATCGCCGCCCGATCCCGGCCGCGACGATTGGGAAGCGTGGCTCGCGCTGCTGCGCGTCACCGACGAGAGCGATCCGCACCGCGGGCTCACAATCGCGGGCGAGGAGTTCGGAACGGTCGCAAGCGCGCTCGTCGGCATCGCGGCCGATCCGCACGCGCCGCCGGTGCTTCATTTCGCCGCTCCCGGCTTCGGCGCACCGTCTCTCCCGGCGAAGGACCCTGCATGAACTTTAAGACCTTGCGCGACGCCGATGTGCGCGGCCGCCGCGTGCTGCTGCGCGAAGACCTCAACGTCCCGATGAAAAACGGTGCGATCGCCGACGAAACGCGGATCACCGCGGCGCTGCCGACGCTGCGCCTCCTGCACGGCCAGGGCGCGAAGACCGTGATCCTCTCGCACCTGGGCCGCCCCGACGGTCAGCGCAACCCGAAGTACTCCCTGCGCCCGCTCGCGCCGCGGCTCTCCGAACTGCTCGGAACGCCGGTCGGCTTCGTCGACGACTGCGTCGGCGACGCGTGCGTCGCCGCTTCGCGCGCACTCCCCGACGGCGGCTTCGTGCTGTTCGAAAACGTGCGCTTCCACGCCGAGGAAGAGCAGAACGATCCGGCGTTCGCGGCCCGGCTCGCCGAATCGGGCGATCTCTACGTCAACGACGCGTTCGGCACGGCGCACCGCGCGCACGCGTCGACGGCGGGCGTCGCAGCGGACCTGCCCGCGTACGCGGGCTTGCTGATGGAGGGCGAGCTTGCGGCGCTCGCGCGGCTCACCGACGAGCCGGTCCATCCGTTCGTGTGCGCGATCGGCGGCGCGAAGGTCGTCGACAAGGTCGGCGTCTTCGAGAATCTCCTCGGGAAAGTCGATGCGTTCGTGATCGGCGGCGGGATGGCGAACACGTTCCTCGCCGCCCAAGGGATCGACGTCGGCGCATCGCTGCGCGATCCCGACCTCGCGCCGGCGCAGCGCATCATTGCCGCGGCGCGGAACGCCGGCGTCTCGCTCCATCTCCCCACCGACGCCGTCGTCGCCGACGCGTTCGACGCCGACGCGACCGCGCGCGTCGTCGCGCTCGACGCGGTCGGGAGCGGGATGATCCTCGACATCGGTCCGGCGAGCGCGCAGGCCTACGCCGCGGTGCTGCGCGGCGCGAAGACGATCGTCTTCAACGGCCCGATGGGCGTCTACGAGAAGCCGCCGTATCAGAACGGGACGCGCACGATCGGCGAAGCGATCGCCGACGCGACGCGGCACGGCGCGATCAGCGTCGTCGGCGGCGGCGACGCGGCGGCCGCCGCGCACGCGCTCGGGTTCGCCGATGCGATGACGCACGTCTCGACCGGCGGCGGCGCGACGCTCGAGTTTCTCGAAGGCAAGACGCTCCCCGGCGTCGCCGCGCTGCTGCGCCCGTGAGCGCGGCGCGCCGGCCGCTGATCGCGGGCAACTGGAAGATGCACAAGACGATCGCGCAGACGCAGGCGTTCATCGCCGATCTGTGCGCGCGTCCGCTCCCGCTCGATGACGTCGACGCGGTGCTGTGCCCGCCGTTCACCGCGCTCGCCGCCGCCGGTGCAGCGCTGGCGGGTTCGCGCGTCGGCCTGGGCGCGCAGAACGTGAGCTGGGCGGAGCAGGGCGCGCTCACCGGCGAGATCGCGCCGGCGATGCTGACCGAATGCGGCGTGCGCTGGGTCGTGATCGGCCACTCCGAACGCCGCGCGATGTTCGGCGAACTCGACGAACGCGTCAAGGAAAAAGCGCGGATCGCCCTCGCGCACGGCCTGACGCCGATCGTCGCGGTCGGCGAAACGGCGGAGGAGCACGCGGCGGGGATCGCGCTCGACAAGGTGCGCCGGCAAGTGCGCGCAGCGTTCGACGGGTTTGCGGACGACGAGATCGCGCGCTGCGTCGTCGCTTACGAACCGATTTGGGCGATCGGGACGGGCAAGGCCGACTCTCCCGAGGAAGCGAACGCCGTGATGGGCGCGATCCGCGCCGACGTCCCGGGCTTGCGCGACGCGCGCATTCTCTACGGCGGCAGCGTCAAACCCGACAACATCGCCGCGTTCGTGTCCCAGCCGCACATCGACGGCGGGCTCGTCGGCGGCGCGAGCCTCGAACCAGCATCGTTCGCAGCCCTGCTCGAGGGAGCGCGCAAAGGAGCCGCCGCGTGAGCCGTCGCCGCCCACTCGTTCTCGCCATCCTCGACGGCTGGGGCACGACCGCGGAGACGCACGGCAACGCGATCGCGGCGGCGGATCTGCCGAACTGGACGCGCTTTCTGGCGACGTATCCGCACGCGCTCCTCGAGGCGAGCGGCGAGGCCGTCGGGCTTCCGGCGGGCGTGATGGGGAACAGCGAGGTCGGCCACATCAACATCGGCAGCGGCCGCGTCGTCCCGCAAGGCGTCGTCGTGATCGACGAGGCGATCGCGAGCGGATCGCTTTCGCGGAATCCGGTGCTCGCCGACTGCTTCGCGCACGTCCGGCGCAGCGGCGGACGCCTGCACCTCCTGGGCCTCGTCTCCGACGGCAAGGTGCATAGTTCGCTCGATCATCTCGAAGCGCTGATCGGCGCGGCGGTCGACGCCGGCGTCCCGTTCGCGATCGACGCCTTCCTCGACGGGCGCGACACGCCGCCGCGCTCGGCGCAAACGTTTCTCGACCGCCTCGAGGCGTACTGCGCGGGGCGCGCGCGGCCCGGCGCGATCGCGACGGTCATCGGCCGCTACTTCGCGATGGACCGCGACAAGCGGTGGGACCGCACGCGCAAGGCGTACGACGCGCTCGCGAAGGGGCAGGCGGAGTTTTACGCGGCGAGCGCGAGCGCCGCGCTGCGCGACGCGTACGCGCGCGGCGAGAACGACGAGTTCGTGCAGCCGACGATCGTCGGCGAGCCGCGGCCGATCGCCGACGGCGACGCCTGCAT
Organism: Vulcanimicrobium alpinum; assembly: GCF_027923555.1. GTDB lineage: Bacteria > Vulcanimicrobiota > Vulcanimicrobiia > Vulcanimicrobiales > Vulcanimicrobiaceae > Vulcanimicrobium > Vulcanimicrobium alpinum. The sequence goes on from NZ_AP025523.1 coordinate 2,941,309, forward strand.
CTTCTTCAACTTCCGTCCCGACCGCGCGCGTCAGCTGACGCTCGCGTTCAGCGATTCGTCGTTCGAACACTTCCCGGTGCACCGGTACGCCGACTTCGCGTTCGCCACGATGACGCGCTACGAAGAGAACTTTCCGAATCCGGTGCTGTTCGGTCCCCGACCGCAGTTCAACGTGTTCGGCGAAATCGTCGCCGGTGCAGGCCGCACCCAGCTGCGGCTCGCCGAGACCGAAAAGTACGCGCACGTCACGTACTTCTTCAACGGCGGGCGCGAAGACGTGTTCCCGGGCGAAGACCGCATCCTCGTACCCTCCAACCGCGTCGTAGCGACCTACGATCTCGCGCCGGAGATGTCGGCCGCCGACATCACCGCGGCCGCCATCGAAGACGTCTCGCACCGTCGCCACGATCTGATCGTGATGAACTACGCCAACGCCGACATGGTCGGTCACACCGGCGTGTGGGATGCGACGATCTCGGCGCTCGAGACGCTCGACGTCGCGCTCGGCCGGCTCGAGAAGGCGGTGCTCGCCGCCGACGGGATCCTCGCGATCACGTCGGATCACGGAAACGCCGAAGAGAAGCTCGACGCCGACGGCAACCCGCTGACCGCGCACACCACCAACCCCGTCCCGTTTCTGCTGATCGCGAACGGCATTCAAGGACGGCTGACCGCAGGCAAACTCGGCGATGTCGCGCCGACGCTGCTGCCGCTGCTCGGCCTCGACGTTCCGGCGGAGATGACAGGGACGAACCTCCTCGCCTCCGCGGGCACCGAGGAAGTGGCCTAGGGTTTAGGGCGCCGCGTCGAACAGCTTGAGCGCGAGAGCACCGTGCGTGACGGCCGCACCGGCCCGCAGCGCCGATGCGATCAACGCCGTCTCTGCGATCTCTTCCCGCGTCGCGCCGGCCTTCTTCGCCTTGCCGGTGTGCACGTCGAGACAGTACGGACACTGCGTGGTGCACGCGACCGCGAGTGCGAGCAGTTCGCGGTACTTCTGCGGGATCGCACCGTCCTTGCGGCCGACGATCGCATCGAGGGCGGCAAAACCGGCAAAATCCTTCGGCGCGAGTTGCTGCAGATCGGCGACGTGCTGGAGGTCCGCGTGTTCGGCGTAATGAGTCGACATCTGTGTACTCCCCGAGCGCCGGCGCCCCGGCGAGGCGGCAGCGCGACGTCCGCGGCCTCGTGACCGCGGGTCGGACACAGATACGCCGCAATCAGCGCAGACGACTTTAAATCCGCCGGGCGATGAACGGCGGGGAAGCCCGTCGAAGGGGCGCGCCGATGAAGCGCAAACGCCTCGACGCCGCCGCCGGTTTGCTTCGGGAAAAGGCCGGCGGCGATCTCGACTGCGCAATCGTGCTGGGGTCGGGGTTCGGGGCGGTGCTTCGCGACCGGATCGACGGGACGACCATTCCCTATCGAAAGATCGACGGGATGCCGGAACCGACGATCGCCGGCCACGCCGGCGAGGCGCACGTCGGGAGGCTGCACGATAAGCGCGTCGTCGCGTTCAGCGGCCGCTTTCATCTCTACGAAGGCCGCGACGCGACCGAGGTGATCTATCCCGTCGTCGCGGCGGCGCTCGCCGGCGCGAAGACGATCGTGCTGACGAACGCCGCCGGCGGGATCAATGCCGACTACCGCGCCGGCGACGTGATGCTGCTGGTCGACCAGCTCAACCTGACCGGACAGAACCCGCTCACCGGCGTCGAGCTGCTCCCGGGCGCCGGCGCACGGTTCGTCGACATGGTCGACGCCTACGCGCCGCACCTGCGCGAACTGGCGCGTCACATGGCGGCGGAGTACGGGATCGTCCTGCACGACGGCGTCTACGCCGGGCTCACCGGGCCGACGTACGAGACGCCGGCCGAGATCCGCTACCTGCGCACGATCGGCGCCGACGCGGTCGGGATGTCGACGGTACTGGAGACGATCGCCGCCCGCGCGCTCGGACGCGACGTCGTCGGCTTCTCGCTGATCACCAACGTCCACGGCAGCGGCGCGCCGACCTCGCACGACGACGTGCTCGAGGTCTCGCAGCGCAGCGCGGAGGGCGTCGCGCGCCTCGTCGAAGGGATCGTCGCCAACCTCGACCCGGCGCCGCCGGCGGAACCCGTCGAAGAACGCACGTCGTGAGACGGAGATCCGCAGGGCTTGCGTCAGCGCTCTTCTGTTCCGTCCTGACGTGCACGGGGATCGGCGAAGCGGTCGACGGCAGCGTCAACCGCATCAAGAGCTCGGTAGACGCCGCGGTCGTGCCGTCATGGCAAAAGACCGCATCCCCGGCATGGCGGTCGGCATCGCCGTCGGCGGCACGGCGTACGTCCTCAACTACGGCGTGGCCTCGCGCGAGACGCGGCGGCCCGTCACGCGCGACACGCTGTTTGAAATCGGTTCGATCACCAAGTCCTTCACGGCGACGCTCACCGCCTATGCGCAGCGCCGCGGGTACCTCTCGCTCTCGGAGACGACGTCGAAGGTGCTGCCGCAGCTGCGCGGCACCGATTTCGGAAACGTGCGTCTCCTGGCACTGGCGACGCATACGCCCGGCGGTCTGCCGCTGCAAGTGCCGGACAACGTCGGCAACGACGAGCAATTGATCGCGTATCTGCGCGAATGGCATCCGGCGGACGCGCCGGGCACCTACCGTACGTACTCCAACGTCGGGATCGGAACGCTGGGCTTGATCGCTGCACGGAGCATGGGTGGCGACTTTGCAGCGCTGATGGGAGAGCGCGTCTTTTCCGCGCTCGGGATGACGAACTCGTTCATCGCCCTTCCCGCGGCAAAGGCGGCCCGCTACGCGCAGGGATACACCGGGCGCGACGCTCCGACTCGCTTGGCGACCGGCGAACTCTGGCCCGAAGCCTACGGCATACGAACGTCGGCGGCCGACATGATCCGCTTCGTGGAAGCGAACATGGACGAGATCGCACTTGACCCGACGCTCCGGCAGGCGATCCGCGATACGCACGTCGGGTACTTCCGAACACGCGCGATGACGCAAGACCTGATCTGGGAGCAGTATCCGTTTCCCGTCGAGCTCGCAACGCTGCTGGACGGAAACTCGCCGGCGTCGATTTACGACCCGACGCCGGTCACGCGCATCGCCCCGCCGCAAGCGCCGCTTCGGAACGCGTGGCTCAACAAAACCGGATCGACCAATGGGTTCGGCGCGTACGTCGCGTTCGTGCCTGCGAAGCGGATGGGGATCGTCATCCTGGCCAATAAGAGCTACGCGATCGCGGATCGCGTCACCACCGCGCACGCCATCCTCACCGCGCTCGGCGTTCGGCACTAGCTGCGCGAGACGTTCAGCGCAGGTGGTACGACCCGCTCGGGTCGACGTCGAGCCGGCGGGACCCCAGCGCGATCGTCCGCACGGCGTGGTCCCAGAACCAGAGCACGCGCACGACGACCGGGTTCAGCGCCGCGATCGCGGCGCGAACGCGCGACGAGATCGCGAGCATGTCGCGCTGCCACGCTGGCTGATCGCCGGCGATCGCGTGCGAAGCGCGCGGCGCGTCGGTGTCGTCGAGCGAGTCGGGGGCCGGAACGGCGTCGAGCAAATGCGGCGCGAGCGCTGAGCCGCTCATGCACTTTCCCCGAGCACGGCGCGCAAGCGGCGCATCGCGCTCAGATGAAGCTGCGAGACGCGCTGCGGCGAGATTCCCATCTCGGCATGCAAACGGCGCAGCGAGCGCTCCTGAAAATAGTACGCGACGATGACGCGGCGCTGTCGTGCCGAGAGCCCGCCGATCGCGGCGCGCACGCGAGCGCGCTCACCGCGCACTTCGTAGACGAGCTGCGGGTCGGCGGCGCTGTCGGGCTCGAGGTGTTCGCCGGGCGGCAGCGAGGCGTCGAGCGAGAGCGGCGTCGCGCGAAGCGCGCTCGCGCGTGCCTGCGCGAGACCGGGGATGCGCGCTTCCATCTCGTGATGCGTCGGCAGCACGCCGAGCTGCTGCGCGAGCGCGAAGCGCGCCGCATCGGCCGTACGCAGCACGCGGCGCGTCCGTTCCGGGACACGATCCATCCGCCGCACGCCGTTGAGGATCGCGCCGAGTACCACCTTGCGCGCGTACGCCGCCGGCGGGACGCCGAACGACGGATCGAACGCGTCGATCGCACGGATCAGCCCGACGCTGCCGTCGCCGATCAGATCGTCGAGATCGGCGGTGGGGATCATCCGGTGGACGCGCCGCGCGAGCTGCTTCACCAGGGGGAGCAGTTCGCGGATGCGCGCCTCGCGCTCGTCGCCGTTCATCGCCGCGGGCGGACGAACATCGCGTCCGCGACCTGCCCGGTGACGATCTCGCCCATCGGACCGAGCCCTTGCGCGAGCGGTTTGAGAACCTCGCGAAAGAGCACGGCGTTCATCACGTCGCGCGCAGCGCGCTGTTCCTGCGCGCGCGGCTCAGCCGCGATGGAGGTTGTTGGCGATCCGCAGCATTTCATCGGCGGCCTGCACTCCCTTGGCGTTGGCTTCGTACGCGCGCTGTGCGCTGAGGATCTGCATGACGGACTCGACGATCGAGACGTTGGAACGCTCGAGCATCCCGAACGCGATCGACGGCGCGCCGTGCGCGCCCGGCTCGACCAGCCGCGCGCGCCCGGACGCATCGGTCGGGACGAACAGCGTCGCGCCCGCCGGCCGCATCGCTTCAGGCGCCGGGAAGGTCGCGAGCCGCAGCCGCGCGATCGTGCGATCGCGATCGTGCGCGGTGTCGATTGCGACCCGCCCGTCGCGCTCGACGCGCACGGCGAGCGCATCGCCGGGGATGCGCACGCCGTCGAGCCGCCAGCCCGCGCTGTTGCGCAGCGAGCCGTCGGGTTCGCGCGCGAACTCGCCGTTGCGCGTGTAAGCGCGGTGTCCGTCGCGTTCCACCACGAAAAATCCCGGCCCGTCGATCGCGACGTCGAAGGGGCCGCTGCTCTTCACCAGTTTGCCCTGCGCGAAAAGCGCGTGGCGGCCGAGCGTCGTCGTCCCCAAGCCGATCTCGCCGGCGCGCACGTCGGCGAACGTCGCGGCCGCGCCCTTGAAGCCGGCGACCTCGGCGTTGGCGAGGTTGTCGGCGACGATCTCGAGCTGCGTCTGCTGCGCGGCCATCCCGCTGGCGGCCGCATACATCGCGCGGTTCATTGCACGCGCACCACGTCGTTCGCCGACTTCTCGCGCGTCGCGTCGATCGCGAGCATCGTCTTCTGCGCGGTCTCGAACGCGCGCTGCGCGGTCAGGATCGCGAGCGTCTCGCCGATCGGGTTGACGGTGCTCGTCTCGAGCGCTCCGGAGAGCACGTGCGTTCCGGCCGGGAGCGCGAGCCGGTCGACGGCGCGGCCGCCGTCGCGGACCGTTCCGTCCGCGGCGATCGTCGCGCGCTCCGAGACGTGCAGCACACCGCAAGTTCCGCGGAGCGCACGGCCCCGGTCGTCGACGAGCCGGCCGTCGCGATCGCGGACGAACGCGCCGCTGCGCGTCGTCGCATCGCCCACGCGGAACGCGCCGTCGCCCAGCAGCGCCAGGTCGAAGGCCCGCCCGGTGCGGCGCACTGCGCCCTGCTCGTGCGTCGCGTGCGTCGACACCGCGAGACCGCGGGCGGAGAGCGTGATCGCGGCCTGGGCCTTGCGGTAGCCGTCGCTCGAGGCGTTGGCGAGGTTCTGTGTCGCGACGTCGAGCGCGCCGCGAGCGGCGCGCATCGCGCTGCCCATCCATTCCATCCCGTCCATGCCCGCGATGCTAGCGACCGGGCGTTTCCGGGATGTGGCCGAGGCGTGTGCATTTCGGCCGCCGACGGGTCCGCCCGCGGAATCCAGCGCCCCGACGGCGTAACCCGCAAGGCAGAGGGTCGGGAGCGGACTCCCGGTCGGTCAGAGGATACGGATGGAAATCGGGATCTTGGGCTCCGGAAACATCGGAGGCAACCTCGCGCGATTGTTCGCGCGCGCCGGGCACCACGTGCGCATCGCCAACTCGCGCGGACCGGAGTCCCTCCGCAGCCTCGTCGCGTCGATCGGCGAGAACGCCGAAGCCTCAACCCCCCAAGATGCCGTCGACAAGGCCGATCTGGTCGTGGTCGCCGTCCCCTGGACGAAGCGCGAAGAGGTGCTCGGCGAGACCGGCCCGTTCGACGACAAGATCGTCGTCGACGCGATGAACCCGTACACCGAGGACTTCGAGATCGAAGACCTCGACCGCACCTCGAGCGAGGTCACCCGCGGCCTGGTCCCGGGTGCGCTGGTCGTCAAGGCGTTCAACACCATCTTCTACAAGCGGCTCGCCGACGAGGGGAAGCCGAAGGGCGCCCCTGGCCGGCTCGCGATCCCGGTCGCCGGCGACGACCCCGGCGCAAAGCAGGTCGTCATGGACCTGATCGATGCGATCGGTTTCGACCCCGTCGACAACGGCGGGCTCAAGGAAGGCGGCCGCAAGCAGCAGCCGGGCTCGCCGATCTACAACAACCCGATCGGCGCCGCCGATATGAAAGACCGGCTGGCCCGGATCTGAGACGCTAGGAGATCGCGCGGATCGCGCCGCCGTCGACCGGGATCGTCATCCCGGTGACGTACGACGCGCGCTCCGAAGCGAGGAACGCCACCACCGACGCGAACTCGTCGGGCCGGCCGAAGCGCCGCAGCGGGATCGCCTCGGCCTGTTCGGGCTTGGCGCCGAAGTGCTTGAGGCGGTCGGTCAGGATCAGCCCGGGCGCGACGTTGTTCACCGTGATCCCGTGCGCGCCGACTTCCTCCGCCAGCAGCTTCGCCATCCCGACGACGCCCGCGCGCATCGCGGTCGAGAGCATCGAGCCCGGAAGCAGCGAGCGTACCGACATGCTGACGACGTTGATGATGCGGCCGTGCCCGTCATGCGGGAGATGCGGCAGAACCAGCCGCGTCATCCGCACCGTGCTGCGCAGGCTCAGTTCGAACGCCGCGAACCACGCATCGTCGTCGAAGTCGTCGAAGCGCCCGAACGGCGGGCCGCCGGCGTTGTTGACGAGGATATCGATCCGGCCGAGTTCGCCCAGCGCCGTTTCGACGAAACGCTGCGACTGCACCGCGTCGGTGACGTCGACGGGGATCGCAACGACGCGGCAGCCGGTGCGCTCGCGGATCGCCGCCGCCGTCGCATCGAGTTCACCGGCATCGCGTGCGCCGATCGCGACGTCGGCGCCTTCGTTCGCCAGCGCCTCGGCCGTCGCGCGCCCCAGCCCCTTGCTCGCGGCGAGGACGAGCGCGGCGCGTCCGGCCAGGCCGAAATCCATCTACTGGACGAGCTTGCGCGCACGCACTCCGTTGTTGATCGGGAGCTGATCCGTCTCGTCGATCTCCGACTTCACCAGCGGGAGCCGATCGGCGGGCGTGCGCTGCGGTTTTGCGGGCGCAGCGGGCGCCTGGGCGGCCGACGCGTCGGCGGGCGACGGTTTTTCGGGCGGTGCGGACTTCTCGGCGGGTGCCGCCTCGGCGGGCTCCGCCGGCGCAGCGTCCGCGACCGGCGCCGGCGCGACCGCGCGCAACGGCCCCGTGTCGCCTTGGCGATCGATCAGCGAGAGGTGCGACATCAGCAACGAACGCAGCTCGCTCTTTGCCTTCTCGGCGGTGTCGCGATGGCGCTGCGCTTCGCGGCGCGAGTCGTCGATGCGGTCGCCGAGCAGCGCGATCTCGCGTTCGGCGGCGATCCGCGCCTCCTGCTTGATCAGATCGGCCTCTTTGTGCGCGTTCGCTTTCACTTCGTCGGCGGTGCGCTGGGCGAGGATGAGCGTCTGGTTCATCGTCTCTTCCATCGCCTTGAAGTGCGAGATCCGGTCGCGCAGGTCGGCAATCTCCGCTTCGAGCGCAGCGCGCGCCTGCGCCTCGTCTTCGAGCGTCTCCATGATCTCTTCGAGGAAATGATCGACGTCGGAGCGGTCGTAGCCCTGCAGGGCTTTCTTGAACGCTTTGTGCTGGATGTCGACGATCGTGACTTTCGCCATCAACGCAGATCCTTGATTCCGAGCAGGCCGTCGTTGTCGAGTTGCTCTTTCACGCCGGCCGAGTTGACGTTGACGCCGGACGGAACGATCAGATAGATCGCCTCGGCGAGTTTTTGAATGCGGCCGTCGATCGTGTACGCGACGCCGGAGGTGAAGTCGACGACGCGCTGGAGCAGGTTGCGGTCGGCACCCTGCACGTTGACGATCACGACCTGACGCGAACGCAGGGCGTCCGCGATCTCGGTGACGTCGGCGAACGAGCGCGGTGCGAAGACCGCGACCGAACCGCCGGGCCGCCGCGACGCGTCGGTCAGCGGCACGACGTTGCGCTTCGCGCCGACTTCGTCGGGGTAGAGTTCTTCTTCGTCCTCGTCGTTGATCGCAAACCACGATCCGATACGGGCGAACACGCTCATGCTGCGTTCCTTTCTTTCGCGGGACGCGGCCCGAAGATTGCCGTGCCGATCCGGATCATCGTCGATCCGTACCGCACGGCGCGTTCCCAATCACCCGACATCCCCAGCGACAGCGTCGTCCCGCCGACCTGTTCGAACGTCTCCCGCGCGCGGGCGAACGCGCCGTCGACGTCGCCGTCGAGCGGCCCGATCGCCATCACGCCGTCGACGTCGAGGCCTTCGTCGCGCAGGCGCGCGGCAAGCCCCGGCGCCTCGCGCGGCGCCGCACCGAACCGTTCCGACGGCGAGACGTTCACCTGCACGAGAACGCGCAGACGGCGCCCGGCGTCGCGCGACGCCTTTGCAAGCGCGAGGCCGGCGTCGAGCCGATCGACGCTCTGCACGACGTCGAACAAACCGGCGACCGCTTTCGCTTTGTTCGTCTGCACGTGGCCGATGAAGTGCCGCGTGCACGGCGGAAGGTCGACGTACTTCTCGCGCGCTTCCTGGACGTAGTTCTCTCCGATGTCGGCAAGACCGGCACCGAGCGCCTGCAGCACCGCCTCGCGCGGATGCTTCTTGGTGACCGCGAGGATCGCGACCGATCCTGCGGCCCGACCGGCGGCGACGCTGACGTCGTCGACGCGTTCGCGCAGCGCCGCTACGCGCTCCGCGACCGTTCCCGTGGCGAGGGCCATGGACCGGTATCTTCGCTGCGCCGGCCGGAAAACCCGCGCTCGCATGCGATCAGGCCGGCGCGTTTTCCATCCGCGTCGTGGTGCGCACACCGCGCCGGTACGAGTACGCGATCATCGCGATCCCGATGAAAATTTGTACCACGGCGACGAACTGGCCGCCGTCCAGGCCCAGCACGGTGAAGCCCGGCTCGCGCCAGATCTCGGCGACCGAGCGCGTGATCCCGTAGATGGTGAACCACGTCCAGGCGACGACGCCGTCGGGCGGACGCGAGCGGTAGACGAGCAGGATCACCGGAAGCGTCAGGATGTCGAGGATCGCTTCGAAGATCTGCGAGGGATAGCGCGGGCCGTCCGGATACGCCGGGAACGTGACGCAGTACGGATGGTCGGGATTGCAGAGTTTCCCCGGCAGCTCGTCGTTGATGAAGTTGACGAGCCGGGTGGTGAAGATCCCGATCGAGAGCAGCGGCACCACTTCGTCGCCGAGGATCCCGAAGGTGAGGCCGGGATGCTTGCGCAGGAAGAGCAGGATCGCGAGGATCACGCCGACGAGCGCGCCGTGGAACGCCATCCCGCCTTCCCAGATCGCGATGAACTTCAGCGGGTGGGCGGCGTAGTCGGCGAAGTTGTGCTTCGTGATCCAGTCCGCGATCAAGAAGCCGGTGCGCCCGCCGACGAGGACGCCGACCAGCGCGTAGACGAGGAAGTCCTGGATCTGATCGCTGGTGAGCCCGAGGCGCCGGCGTCCGGCGGGACGGTTCATCCACAGAAACACGCAGATGAACCCGAACAAGTACGAGAGGCCGTACCAGTGCACGGCGACCGGGCCGATCCGGAACGCGATCGGATCGATGTTCGGATAGCTGAACCAGTGGCTCACCCGGCGGCAGTTACGGCGCGGGGGTGCCGGCTCCCCGTGACCCGCGCTCCCTCGTTCTGCTTGCCACCGCGGCGGCACCAGGCGCGGTTGTGGAGGCGTCAAACCCCGGGAGTGCCGTGAACTCAGTCAACATCCTCACCGCTTTCCTCGCCGGCGTCGTCTCCTTCGTCTCGCCCTGCGTCCTGCCGCTGATCCCGGCCTACCTCTCGTTCCTCACCGGCTCGAGCCTCGAGGAGCTCAAGGCGCAGACCGACGCCGGCGACCGCGCGCGCGTGATGATCCACGCGCTGGCGTTCATCGGCGGCTTCACGCTGGTGTTCATGGCGCTCGGATTCACGGCGAGCGCGGTCGGGACGGCGCTGATTCAGTACCGCGACTGGGTCGCGAAGATCGGCGGCGTCATCGTGATCGTGCTGGGTCTCAACATGATCGGCGTCTTCAAGATCCCGTTCCTGATGATGGACAAGCGGCCGCAGTTCCGCAGCGCGAACCGCTCGTACATCGCGTCGTTTCTCGTCGGGCTGGGATTCGCCGCCGGCTGGTCGCCGTGCATCGGTCCGATCTTGGCGGGAATTCTGCTGAAGGCGAGTCAGGAGCAGTTCGCTGAGGCGACGGTGCTGCTGTTCTTCTACTCGATGGGCCTGGGACTGCCGTTCTTCCTGACCGCGGCGCTGATCTCGCGCGCGCTCGGCGCGCTCAACCGCGTGAAGCGGTATCTGGGCGCGATCGAGGTCGGCGCCGGCGCGTTTCTCGTTGCGACCGGCGTCGTGCTGGTGACCGGAACGTTCGGGCGCGTCGCGGGCTTCTTCTATCAATACGTGAAACCGCCGAGCCTGTAACACGCAGGCCGTGAAGCAAGTAAGCGAGCCGTAGGACCCGACGACCGGCGCGCGAACCCGCGACCGGTGATCGTCCTGTGGGTGGTGGCCGCCGTCGTGTTCGTGCTCGACCGGTGGTCCAAAGCACTCGTGCTCGGCTCGTTCGTTCCCGGCGAGAGCCGGATCGTCGTGCCGCACCTGCTGTGGTGGACGTTCGTGCAGAACACGCACGGCGCGTTCGGATTGTTCGGCAACTCGCCGGCGCTGCTGATCGCCCTCGCGATCATCGTGTTGGGGATCTTTGCGTACGCGTTCCGCGACGCCGTCGGGAATTCTCAGGCGGTGCGGATCGCGTTCGGGATGATCCTCGGCGGAGCGGTCGGGAACATCGTCGACCGCGTCCAGCATCAGTGGGTCGTCGACTTCATCGACTTCAAGACGATCTGGCCGAACGTCTTCAACATTGCCGACGCGTCGATCACGGTGGGCGTCGCGCTGCTCGTCATCGCGGCGCTGCGCCGCGAGGCGAGCGTCTGACGCACCGCGTCGACGACGCCGAGGCGGGGACGCGCCTCGACGTCCTGCTCGCGCGCCTGACCGGATTCTCGCGCTCGCACGTCTCCTCCGCGCTGCGCGCGGGCGCCGCAACGGTGAACGGCGCGTCCGGGAAGCCGAGCACCTTGCTCGAAGCCGGCGACGACGTCACCTACGCGATCGAGCCGCCGCGTCCGCTCGACGCCCAGGCCGAAGCGATCGCGCTCGACGTCGTGTACGAAGACGGCGACCTGCTCGTCGTCGACAAGCCCGCCGGGATGGTGACGCACCCTGCGCACGGCGCGACGGACGGAACGCTGGTGAACGCGCTCCTCGCGCACGTCGAGCATCTCCCGGGCGAGCGGATCCGCGCGGGGCTGATCCACCGCCTCGACCGCGACACCTCGGGGCTGCTGCTGGTCGCCAAGACCGACGACGCGCTCGGGACGCTCGGGCGCGCGATGCAGGCGCGCTACATCGAACGCGAATACCGCGGGATCGTCGTCGGCGTCCCCGACGATCCGGCCGGAACGATCCGCGGCGCGATCGGCCGCGATCCGCGCAACCGCATGAAGTACGCGATCCGCAGCGAGGGCAAACCCGCGGTCACGCACTACGAACTGCGCGAGAGGCTCGCCGGCGCGAGCGAGCTGACGTTCCGGCTCGAAACGGGACGCACGCACCAGATTCGCGTGCACATGGCGGCGCTCGGTCACCCGGTGGTGAACGATCCGATCTACGGCAGGAGTGATTCGCGCCTCCCGCTCCCGGGCCAGGCGCTGCACGCGTGGCGGCTGCGCTTCAAGCACCCGCGCACGAAGCAGATGCTCTCGTTCGAGAGCGAACCGCCGCCGGAATATCTCGCGACGCTGGCGCTGTTCCGGCGCAGCGAACCCGGCCGCGGATGATGCGATGATCGGCGATTTCGTCGTGCACGCAACCGCCGGGGCGGCGCGGCACGCGACATTCAGCACCGCGCACGGCGAGGTTGCGACACCGTGTTTCATGCCGGTCGGGACGCTTGCCGACGTGAAACTGCTCGAACCGCGCGACCTGCACGAGCTCAACGCGCGGATCGTGCTGGCGAACACCTACCATCTCTGGCTGCGGCCGGGCCGCGAGACGCTCGTCGCGGCCGGCGGACTCCACCGCTTCATGGCCTGGGACGGCCCGATCCTGACCGATTCCGGCGGGTACCAAGTCTTCAGTCTCGAGTCGCGCCGCGAGATCGACGACGACGGCGTGACGTTCCGCTCGCATCTCGACGGCAGCAAGCATCGCTTCACGCCCGAGAACGTCGTGGCGTTTCAGGAAGATCTCGGCGTCGACGTCGCGATGGCGTTCGACGAGTGCGTGAAGCTGCCGTCGTCGCGCAAGGACGTCGAACGCGCGGTGACGCGCACGACGGCGTGGGCGCAGCGCTGCGCGGCGGCGTGGCGGCGCGGCCCGACGATGCTCTTCGGGATCGTGCAGGGCGGCCTCGACGAAGATCTGCGCGCGCAGAGCTCCGCGGAGCTGGTCGCGTTGGATCTCCCGGGATACGCGATCGGCGGGCTCTCGGTCGGCGAGTCGCGCGCCGAGATGGACCGCGTCGCGCGCTTCACCGCCGCGCTGCTCCCCGCGAACAAGCCGCGGTATCTGATGGGCGTCGGGACGGTGCGCGATCTCGTCGCGGGGATCGACCGCGGGATCGATCTCTTCGACTGCGTCTATCCGACCCGCAGCGGACGGCACGGGCGCGCGCTGACCCGCAGCGGCATCGAGTACAACGTGCGCAACGCCGGCTGCGTGCGCGACTTCGGACCGCTCGATCCGGCCTGCGACTGCCGCGTCTGCGCGACCTACACCAAAGCCTACATCGCGCACCTTTTCCGCTCCGGCGAACTGCTCGCGCAGCGGCTGATCTCGTACCACAACGTTGCGGCGCTCACCAGCCTGGTGCGCGACGCGCGCGCGGCGATCGACGGCGGCCGGTGGAAGGCGTTCCGCGACGCGCTGCTCGCGAGCGCGTCGCCATAGCGCGTCGCCGCAGCCGAGCAGGCACGGCGCGCCCCGTCTTCAAACAGCGCCTCGTCGTGAGGAATGCGCTTCGTGGTGTCGCCGTCCTAGCCGCGCTCGCTGCTGCCGCCGCAGCGCCCGCCGCCGCCGATCCGGTTGACGCGACGTTCTCGATCACGATCAACGCGCTCGACGGGCACCATCAGGTCAACGGGGGCACCAGCGACCGGCTGAACTTCGCGCCGCTCCCGCTCGGCGAACTCGTCCTGCGCAGCCGTCGCGAGAGCGTGCGCATCGAAGGGCTGCCGCCGGTGACGTTCGGCTACAGCGGCGCCGGCGACGGCGCCGACTCGACGCGGCTCTCGATCGTCAACGCAACGTTGCGGCACGGATTCGACGGCGGCTGGTTCCTGGGCGCCGGCCAAACCATCTACAACCAGTCGACGACGTACACGTCGGTGCAGAGCGGCTACATCTACACGCGCGGCGACACGGTGATCCCGATCGTCGGCTCCGAAGTCCAATTCTCGCGCGTGACCGGGGCGCGCTTCGAAGCGGGACGGATCGTCGAGCGCGGCGGGAACCGCGTCGAAGCGTGGCTGGCGGTGAACCCGAAGATGCACGGCGTGCAGTACACCCGGATCCCGTCGTCGACGTTCTGCTCGGGGTTCGGCAGCGGCGGCCCGACCGGCTGCGGGCAATACGCGCCGACCTTCGCCGATCCGGAGAACGCGACGCAGGTCGACGCGACCCTGAGCTTCACCCTTCGCGTCTCGAAGCACGGCGACGTGATCTACGGGATGCGCTACCTGAACTACGGCGCGCACTACGACGACATCCCCGGGCAGCTCGCCGACCGCAACGTCGGCTTCGCGCCGGCGTTCGGGTACCGGTTCCGCTTTTAGGGCGAGAGCCCGGGTTCGAACGCAACGATCTTTTCGCGCCAGTCCTGCGGGATCGCGATCGCCGCCCCCGCTTCGTAATCGTAGGCGACGATCGCGTTGGTCGCGCGGACCGCGAGCGTGTTCGCGGTGTGGCTCCAGATCTCGTACTCGAGATCGAGCGATTTGGTGCCCAGGCGGGAGACGCGCACGCCGACCGAGACCTTCTCGCCCAAACCGATCGGGTAGAGATAGTCGAACTTCTGCGAGGCCATGATGATGCTGCAGCGCGCGTCGAGCGCGATGCCCAGGACCTCGAGCACGTACTCGATGCGTACCGTCTCGGTCCAGGTGACGTACGCGGCGTTGTTCACGTGACGGAAGAAATCGAGGTCGCGGAACACGACGTGCTGGTCGCGGATGAAGCGGTAGTTCTCGAACACCGCGCGTCCCTTCGCACTCCGCCGCCCCCGGCCCGCCCAGCCGCCCCGAGCCGGGTGCCTGGGGGCCTTCGTGATCCGGGGTGGGTTGACAGGCAAGGGGCGGGCATAGTACAACCTGCCCACGATGCTTTCGCGCCTCGTCGTTCTTGTCAGCGTGCTTCTTGCGGTCCTTATTGATGGCCGGCGAGACGTTTTCGCGTAGCACGACGACAGGTCGCGACTCGACGGAAACCCTCGCCGGCAACACGGCGGGGGTTTTTTTCATCCCTGCGGAGGATCCATGGACGCCTATTACGACCGCGACATCGACCGCGGCGCACTCGACGGGAAAACGATCGCCGTCATCGGCTACGGCAGCCAGGGGCGCGCGCACGCGCTCAACCTGCACGATTCCCGTCAGCACGTCGTCGTCGGCTTGCGGCCGGGCTCGCCCAAACGCGACGAAGCGCGCCGCGACGGCGTGCCGGTCGCTTCGATCGCGGAAGCCGTCACGCAAGCCGACCTCGTGATGATGCTGATCCCCGACGAGGAGCAGCCCGCGGTGTTCATGCGCGACGTCGTCGAGCATTTGCGCCCCGGAATGACGCTCGCGTTCGCGCACGGTTTCGGGATCCACTTCGGGACGATCGTGCCGCCGGCCGACGTCGACGTGATCATGATCGCGCCCAAAGGCCCCGGGCGCCTGGTGCGCACCGAGTACGAAGCGGGACGCGGCGTGCCGTGCCTGATCGCGATCCACCAGAATCCCTCGGGCCACGCCAAAGAGATCGCGCTCGCGTACGCGTCGGCGATCGGCGGCGGCCGCGCCGGCATCCTCGAGACCAACTTCAAGGAAGAGACGGAGACCGATCTCTTCGGCGAGCAGGCGGTGCTGTGCGGCGGCCTCTCGGCGCTGGTCAAAGCCGGGTTCGAGACGCTCACCGAGGCCGGCTACGCGCCCGAGATGGCGTACTTCGAGTGCCTGCACGAAGTGAAGCTGATCGTCGACCTGATGTACGAACGCGGCATCGAGGGGATGCGCAACGCGATCAGCAACACGGCGAAATACGGCGACTACACGCGCGGCGAGCGGATCGTCAACGACGCCACGCGCGCCGAGATGCGCAAGATCCTGGGCGAGATCCAAAGCGGCCAGTTCGCGCAGGAATGGGTCGCGGAGAACGCTGCCGGCAAACCGTCGTTCCGCAAGTTCCGCGAGCAGGCGTCGCAGCACGAGATCGAGCACGTCGGTCACGAGCTGCGCGGGCTGATGCCGTGGATGAACGAGAACGCCGCGTCCGCGAACACGGACGACGACCTGCGGTTCCGGGTGCTGTAGGATCATGAACGGCGCGCAGGCCGTCGTCGCGACGCTGGAAGCCGAAGGTGTCGAGGTCATCTTCGGCTATCCCGGCGGCGCGATCATGCCGATGTACGATGCCCTCTTTCAGCATCCGGTTCGGCACGTGCTCTGCCGCCACGAAGCGGCGGCCGCGTTCGCGGCGGGCGGGTACGCACGCACCTCCGGACGCGTCGGCGTCTGCTGTGCGACCTCGGGCCCCGGTGCGACGAACCTCGTCACCGCGCTGCTCGACGCCTACATGGACAGCGTCCCGCTCGTCGCGATCACGGGACAGGTGCGTACCGAGCTGATGGGGACCGACGGCTTCCAGGAAGCCGACGTCTGCGCGATCACCCAGCCGATCACCAAGCAGAACTTCCTGGTCACCCGCGCGGAAGACATCATGCCGACGCTGCGCGAAGCGTTCGCGCTCGCGCGCAGCGGACGTCCCGGGCCGGTGCTGGTCGACATCCCCAACGACATGCTCAAGGCGCAGATCGGCGAGATCGCGGTCCCGCCGGCACCGGTGGTGCGCCGCGCCTCGCGCGCGCGCGCCTCCGACGAGGCGGTGCGCGAGGCGGTCGCGCGGATCCGCGCCGCGCGCCGTCCGGTCGCGATCATCGGCGGCGGCGTCCGCGCCGGCGCGGTGGAAGCCTACCGCACCTTCGTCTCGCTGCTCGGCCTCCCGCACGCTTCGACCATCATGGCGCTCGGCGCGGCCGCGCAGAGCGATCCGAACGCGCTCGGGATGCTCGGGATGCACGGGCTGAAGGCCGCCAACAAAGCGGTCCAGCGCGCCGATCTGCTGATCGCACTTGGGATGCGCTTCGACGATCGCGTGACCGGCAAGCCCGATCGTTTCGCGCGCAACGCGACGGTGATCCACGCCGACATCGACGCGACCGAGTTCAACAAGATCATCTCCGCCGACGTCTCGCTCCACGGCGACCTGCGCGACACGCTCGAGGCGCTGATCGCCGAACTCGTGCGCGGCCACGTTCCGCGTTTCGACGACTGGGCCAACGAAGCGCGGCTGCTGGGAGGACCGCTGCCGAGCGATCGCGTCGAGGCGCAGGTCCTCTCCGCGACCGACGTCCTCGACCGCTTCTTCGAGGCGTTGCCGCGCGAGGCGATCGTCACCACCGACGTCGGCCAGCATCAGATGTGGGCGGCGCAGCGCGCGCGGCCCGCGCACCCGCGCAACTACGCCACGTCGGCGGGGCTCGGCGCGATGGGCTTCGGCTTCCCGGCCGCGATCGGCGCGCAGTTCGCGAACCCGGAGGCGCCGGTGTTTGCGATCGTCGGCGACGGCGGGTTCCAGATGTGCCTGCCGGAGCTGGCGACGCTGCGGCGATACCGCGTCCCGGCCAAAGTGCTGCTGATCGACAACCAGAATCTCGGGATGGTGCGGCAGTGGCAGGAGCTCTTCTTCTCCGAGCGCTACTCCGCGACGAATCTTTCCGACAACCCGGACTTCGCCGCGATCGCGCGCGCGTACGGGATCGAAGCATTCTTCGTGAACGCGCCCGGCGACGCCGACGCGGTGATCGCGCGGTTCATCGCCCATCCCGGTCCGGCGCTGCTGCACGCGGCGTGTCATCCCACCGAGAACGTGTGGCCGATGATCCCGGCCGGGATGACGGTCGACGACCTGATGGAAGCGCGCGCGTGACCTGTGACCTCGAGCTGCGGGATTTCCGCAGCATCGCGCGGATCGTGAACCTCGCGCACCGCTTCAACTGCCGCTGCACGCGGGTCGACGCGACCGCGACCGACGACACGACGACGGCGATGTTCGCCTTCGACGGGCCGGCGCTCGCGCTGTCGCGCCTGCGCGCGCAGATCGACCGGCTCATGCTCTACGAAGAACGACTTACGCGGCCCCCAAGCTGACCGCCCCGCCCCCCCGTCACGCTGAGCCTACCGAAGCGCAGCCTCGGACGTGCACGAAGGGCGGCGGCGCTTCGACAAGCTCAGCGTGACACACGCACGCTCAGCGTGACTGACACCCTTCGGAGACCGCGATGCAGTACGACCGCTACCGACCCTTTCCGGCGATTCCGCTCCCCGACCGGCGCTGGCCGAACCGCACGATCGATCGCGCGCCGCTGTGGTGCAGCGTCGATCTGCGCGACGGCAATCAGGCGCTGGTGGAGCCGATGGGGCCGGACCGCAAGCGCGCGATGTTCGATCTGCTCGTGCGGATGGGATTCACCGAGATCGAGGTCGGCTTCCCGTCGGCGTCGCAGCCCGATTTCGATTTCGTCCGCGAGCTCGTCGAGCAGCATCGCATCCCCGACCACGTCACGATCCAGGTGCTCACGCAGGCGCGCGCCGATCTGATCGACCGCACCTTCGAAGCGATCGACGGCGCGCCGCGCGCGATCGTTCACGTCTACAACGCGACCTCGCCGCTTTTCCGGCGCGTCGTCTTCGACGTCGACCGTGACGGCTGCACGGCGATCGCAACCTCGGCCGTGTCGCACATCAAGCAGCGGGCCGCCGAGATCGCGCACCGCACCCGCGTGCGCCTGGAATATTCGCCCGAGACGTTCTCCGCCACCGAACTCGATTTCACCAAGACGATCTGCGAAGCCGTGATGGACGTGTGGGCTCCGACGCCGGACGCGCCGGTGATCCTAAACCTCCCTGCGACCGTCGAGGTCGCGTCGCCGAACGTCTACGCCGATCAGATCGAGTGGATCGGCCGCAACCTGCGCAACCGCGACTGCGCGATTCTGAGCCTGCATCCGCACAACGACCGCGGCACCGGCGTCGCCGCCGCGGAACTCGGCCTGATGGCCGGCGCCGACCGCATCGAGGGGACGCTGTTCGGCAACGGCGAGCGCACCGGCAACGTCGACATCGTGACGCTCGCGCTCAACATGGCGACGCAAGGCGTCGATCCGAAGCTCGACTTCTCGAACATCCCCGAGATCGTGCGCACCGTCGAGGAGTGCAACCGGCTCCCCGTGCACGTGCGGCATCCGTATGGCGGCGAACTGGTCTTCACGGCGTTCTCGGGGTCGCACCAGGACGCGATCAAGAAAGGTTTCGCCGCGCTCGCGCAGACCGACGGCTCGCGCTGGGAGGTGCCGTATCTCCCGATCGATCCGAAGGACATCGGACGCACGTACGACGCGGTCGTGCGGGTCAACAGCCAGTCGGGGAAGGGCGGCGTCGCCTACGTGCTGCATGCCGATTACGGGTTCGATCTTCCGCGCGGACTACAGGTCGAGTTCAGCCGCGTCATCCAAGCGCGCGCCGAGGAGTCGGGCGGCGAGATCACGCCGGCGCAGATTCGCGAGGCGTTCGACGAGACGTACGTCCAGCCGGGCGGCCTGCGGCTGGTGCACTACGTGACCACCAACGACGGCGTCGCGGGGACGCCGTGCACGATCGACGCGACGCTCACTGACGGCGTCCGCCCGATCACGATCTACGGTGACGGGACGGGCCCGATCGATGCGTTCGTCGACGGGCTGACGCGGACGTTCGGGATCGACGTGCACGTGCGCGACTACCACGAGCACGCGCTGCGCGCCGGCGAGGATGCGTCGGCGGTCTCCTACGTCGAGGTCGTCGTCGACGGGTCACCGGTGTGGGGCGTAGGGAACGATCCGAACATCGTCACCTCGTCGCTCGCGGCGATCGTCAGCGCCGTGGGGCGCATGGGGGTCGGCGCGGGGGAGGCTGCGCTTCGACAGGCTCAGCGTGACCGAGTGCGTGACGGGGCGCGGGACGGTGTGCGGGATGAGGTGGTTGCGTGATGGGGCGTTCGCTGTTCGATAAGGTGTGGGACGCGCACGTGATCGAGGAACTGCCGGGCGGGAATGCGCTGGTGTTCATCGATCTGGTGGTCGCGCACGAGATCACGACGCCGCCCGGTGCGATCGCGATCGAAAAAGAGTTCGACGACATCCTCTACGATCCGAAGCGGATCGTCGCAATGATCGATCACGTCGCGCCGGCGAAGGACTCGGCGACCGCGCTGCAGGCGCACACGGTCCGCACCTGGGCGAAGCGCCAAGGGATCCGGTTCCACGACATCGGCGACAACGGGATCTGTCACGTCATCGTCCCCGAACGCGGCTACGTGACGCCGGGGATGACGGTCTGCTGCGGCGACAGCCACACCTGCACGCTCGGCGCGTTCGGGGCGTTCGCGCTCGGGATCGGGACGACCGCGCAGGCCGGGGCGATGCTGGCGGGATGCCTGATCCTGCAGCGTCCGAAGGTGATGAAGGTCGAGGTGACCGGCGAACTGCAGGAAGGCGCGACCGCCAAGGATCTCGCGCTCACCGTGATCGCGACGATCGGCTTCCGCGGCGGCACCGGCTACGTGCTCGAATACACCGGCTCGGCGATCCGCGCGCTCACGATGGAACAGCGGATGACGCTGTGCAATATGGCGATCGAAGCGGGCGCGACGACCGGGATCATCGCGCCGGACGCGACGACGGAAGCGTATCTTGCCGCGACGCCCGAAGCGCCGAACCACTGGGTCGCGCAACGCGCCGACGACGACGCCGAGTACGCCGCGACGGTCACGATCGACGCGAGCGCGATCCGGCCCGTCGTCTCGTGGGGGACGAACCCCGGCGAGTGCTCGCCGATCGACGGCGCGATCCCGTTCGACGCGCCCGCCGAGTCGCTCGAATACATGGCGCTCGCGCCGGGACAGGCGATGCGCAGCATCGCGATCGATCAGGCGTTCATCGGTTCGTGCACCAACTCGCGGATCGGCGATCTCCGCGCCGCCGCGGCGGTGCTGCGCGGTCAGCGCGTGAGCGTACCGACGATCATCACCCCCGGTTCGCAGGCGGTGCGCCGCCAGGCCGAAGGGGAAGGGCTGCACGACATCTTTCAGGATGCCGGCGCGCTCTGGACGCACTCGTCGTGCGGGCCGTGTCTGGGGATGTCGATGGGCGTGCTGGCGCCGGGAACGCGCTGCGTCTCGTCGTCGAACCGCAACTTCCCCGGCCGCATGGGCGACGGCGGACGCGTCCATCTCGCCGCGCCGGCGGTCGTCGCCGCGTCGGCGATCCTCGGCCGGATCGCGTCGCCGTCGGAGATCGAGCAGCGCGAAGCGGTGATCGCATGATCGTTGAAGGCAGCGTGCTGGCGATCCCGCGCGCGAACATCGACACCGATCAGATCATCCCGGCGCGCTATCTCACGCGCATCGACGCCGCCGGGATGGGCGTGCATCTCTTCGAGGGGATGCCCGACGGAGAACGGCTCCTGGCGCAGCATCCCGGCGCGTCGATCGTGGTGACGGGAGAGAATTTCGGCTGCGGCTCGTCGCGCGAGCATGCCGCCTGGGCGCTGCTCGATCGCGGCTTCAAAGCGGTGATCGCGCCGAGCTTCGCGCGCATCTTCCACGAGAACGCCTACACCAACGCGCTCGTCCCCGTGATCGTCCCGCAGACGATCGTCGACGGGCTGATGAGCGCGCGGCACATCGCGATCGACGTCGACGGCGAGACGCTGCGCGCCGACGGCGGCGAACCGATCCCGTTCGGCCTCGACGCGCTGCGTAAGCACTTCATCCTCGGCGGCGGTTTCCTCAACTACCTCAACGCCAAGATCCCGGCCGTGCGCGCGTGGGAAGCGGCGCGTTGACCCACCGCATCGCGGTGCTCCCCGGCGACGGCATCGGTCCCGAAGTGACGGCGGCCGCGGTGCAGGTCCTGGGCGCCGCGCTCCCCGAATGCACGTTCCGCGAAGCGGCGGTCGGCGCCGCGGCGATCGCGTCGCACGGCACGCCGCTCCCGCAGGAGACGATCGCGCTGGGCCGCGAGAGCGACGCGATCCTCTTCGGCGCCGTCGGCGGTCCGGGCTTCGACGACGTCACGCCCGAGAAGCGGCCCGAAGCCGCGATCCTCGGCCTGCGCAAGGCATTCGGGCTGTACGCGAACCTGCGGCCGGCGTTCGCCTTTGCGGGCTTGGAGTCGCGCTCGCCGCTGCGCGCGGAGCTCGTGCGGGGACTCGACCTGGTGATCGTGCGCGAGTTGACCGGCGGGCTGTACTTCGGTCCCAAGTCGCTCGAACGCGAGGACGGGGTGCTCACCGCACGCGACACGCTGGTGTACCGCGATTTCGAGATCGAGCGGATCGCGCGCGTCGCGTTCGATCTGGCGCGGGCGCGGCGAAAACACGTCACCTCGGTCGACAAGTCCAACGTTCTGGTGTCTTCGCAGTTGTGGCGGCGGATCGTCGGCGACGTTGCGCGCGAGTATCCGGACGTGACGCTCGCGCACATGCTCGTCGACAACGCGGCGATGCAGTTGGTGCGCGATCCGCGCGCGTTCGACGTGATCGTCACCGAGAACCTGTTCGGCGACATCCTCTCCGACGAGGCCGCGATGGTGACCGGGACGATCGGCACCGCGGCGAGCGCGAGCCTCGGCGGGCCGCCGAGCGCGCGCGGCTTCGGCCTCTACGAGCCGATCAGCGGAACCGCGCCGGATATCGTCGGCCGCGGCATCGCGAACCCGGCCGCCGCGATCCTCTCTGCGGCGATGCTCGCACGGTTCTCGCTCGGCGAGACCGAGGCGGCGGAGCGCATCGAACGCGCCGTCGCCGCGACGCTCGCCGAAGGCCCGCGCACCGCCGATCTCAGCGACGCCGCCCCCGCGACGTCGACCGAGTTCACCGCCGCCGTCATCGCCCGCTGCCGCGCAGAGTCCGTCGGAGCACGCCCCTCACGCTGAGCCCTTCGACGAGCTCAGGGTGACGCGGGAGCGGCTGCGGTTTCGAGCGCGCGGACGATCGCGGCGCATTCGGCGTGCAGGTCCGGGTGTTCCGGATCGGCGCCGAGCGGGAGATACTTCCAGCATCGCTGACACTTCTCGCCCTGCGCCGGCAACGTCACGACCTTCGCGGTGCCGTCGGCGGACCGGCCGATCCCGCGCAGCGCCGAGACGACGAGCGCTTCGCGGAGGCTGTCGCCGAGCGCGGCGAAGCGTTCGTGGAGATCCGGCGCGACGTCGACGCGCGCGTCGAGCTGAAAGTCGCGCACCCCTTCGTTCGCAGCGACCTGCGCGCGCAGCTCCTTGAGCAGCGCCCACGTCGCGAGCGCGTCGGCATCGGCCGCGACCGGCTGCGGCAACGCGAGATCGAAGACCGACTCGGCGTCGCCGCGCAGCGCCGGATCGAGGTGCTGCCATGCTTCCTCGGCGGTGAACGAGAGCACCGGCGCGAGCAGGACGCACATCGTGCGGAAGATGGCGAGCAGCGCCGACTGCGCGCTCGCGCGCCGCTCCGGCGCACCGGAGTAGAGCCGGTCTTTGAGCGCGTCGACGTAGAACCGAGAAAGATCGTCGACGTCGAATTTCTGAATCGCGACGTAGGCGTCGTGCAAGCGGAACGCGCGATAATGCTCGCCGACCTCGGTTGCGAACGCATCGAGCGCGGCGAGGGCGAGCCGGTCGAGCGGTTCCATCGCCGCGCGCGGGACGATCGCGTCCGGCGTCAAGCCTTCCACCGAGCCGAGGAACCAGCGCAGGCGGTTGCGCAGGTTGCGGTAGACGTTCGAGACGTTGTCGAGGAGGTGCGCGCCCAGCCGGATGTCGCCGGTGAACTCGGCCGACGCGACCCACAGGCGCAGCACGTCCGCGCCGTATTTCGCGATCGCCTCGTCGGCGGCGATGTAGTTTCCCGCCGATTTGTGCATCGCGTGGCCGTGCTGATCGACCACCCAGCCGTGCGCGATCACGCGCTCGTACGGCGCGCGGTCCTCGACCGCGACCGAGGTGACGAGGTTCGAACGGAACCAGCCGCGGTATTGATCGCCGCCTTCGAGATACGCGTCGGCGGGATACTTCATCCCGCGCTCGACGAGCACGGCACGCCAGGTGACGCCCGACTCGAACCAGATGTCGACGATGTTGCGCTCTTTCTGCAGGTCGGTGCCGCCGCAGCGCGGGCACGCCAGCCCCGCGGGCGCGAACGCGCGCCAGTCTTCCGTCCACCACAAATCCGAGGCGTTGCCTTCGTCGAACGAGCGGGCGCGCATCGCCGCCGCGAACGCGCGCGCGAGCTCCGGCGAGAGGAACGACTCGCTGCACGAACCGCACGCGAGCGCGGGGATCGGCGTCCCCCACGCGCGCTGGCGCGAGACGCACCACTCGGGATGGTTCTCGACCATCTGCGACATCCGCGTCGCGCCCCAGGCGGGGAAGAACTCGACGGTGCGGACCGCGCCGGCGGCGCGCTCGCGCAAGCCGTGCCGGTCCATCCCAATGAACCACTGCGACGTCGCGCGGTAGACGACCGGATTCTTGCAGCGCCAGCAGTGCGGATACGAATGTTCGTACGACTCGTTCGCGATCAGTGCGCCCGAGGCGCGCAGGTCTTCGACGATGCGTGCGTTCGCGTCGAAGATAAACGCGCCGGCGTAGGGGCCGGCTTCGGCGGTGAAGCGGCCGCCGCCGTCGACGGGGTTGATCACCGGGAGTCCGTACTCCACGCCGGAGTCGAAGTCGACTTCGCCGTGGCCGGGCGCCGTGTGCACGGCGCCGGTTCCGGTTTCGAGTTCGACGTAGTCGGCGAGGATCACCAGCGAGTCGCGGTCGAGGAACGGGTGGCGCACGGCCAGCCGGTCGAGCGTCGCGCCGACGGCTTCGCCGCGCAACGTTGCTTGCGGTGATGGTGACGGCTGCGCTTCGACAAGCTCAGCGTGACGGGGGAACCGGGCCAGGACGTCGGCAGCGAGGGCGGCGGCGACGATGACGTCTTCGTTGCCGATGCGGTAGACGCCGTACGTCGCGGTGGGGCTGAGCGCGACGGCGACGTTGGCGGGGAGCGTCCACGGGGTCGTGGTCCAGATCGCGATCGAGAGCGGCGTGCCGTCGTCGGTGAGTCCGAACTTCTCGAGCAGGGCGGCGCGCTGGGCGGCGCTCGCGGGGAAGCGCACGTAGACCGACGGCGAGGTGTGGTCTTTGTACTCGATCTCGGCTTCGGCGAGCGCGGTCTCGTCGTAGACGCACCAGAGCGTCGAGCGCAGCCCTTTATAGAGATAGTCGCGTTCGGCCAGATCGGCGAGCGTCTCGACGATCGTCGCCTCGAACTCCGGCGCGATCGTCATGTACGGATCGTCGAAGCGGCCGAACGACGCACCCATCCGCAACATCTGCGAGCGCTGGCGGTCCAGCCAGTACAAGGCCCGCTCGCGGCAGGCGCGCCGCAGTTCGATCGGATCGGCGGTCCGGAAATCGAGCTTGAGGTGCTTGAGCGTCTCCTTTTCGATCGGCAGGCCGTGCATGTCCCAGCCGGGGACGAAATCGGCGTAGCGGCCGTCGAGCAGATGGATCTTCACCAGCGCGTCCTTGAGGAAGCGGTTGAGGAAGGTCCCCATGTGCATGTCGCCGTTGGCGTACGGCGGCCCGTCGTGCAGGATGAACGGCGCGCCGCCGTCGCGGCCGTTTCGCTCGAGCCGCGTCAGATACGTGCGGCGGTCGGCCCACCATGCGACGCGTGCGGGTTCCCGCTTGGGAAGCTCCGCGCGCATCGGAAAGTCGGTCTTCGGGAGGTTCAGGCTCCAGCGGTAGTCGCGGTCGGCGTCGGGCATGCGACCACGACTCTTCTACGCGGCGGCGCCGACCTCCACGTCGCGTGCGCGGATGCGCCGCATCGTCCGCTCGCTCGACCATCCCTGATGGAGCAGAAACGTCCCGAGCAGCAGATACCACAGGTAGAATGCGTCCTGCGTGGCAGCCGCGGTCAGGACGGCCGCGACGATGAACGCGAGCGCGAAGCCCATCCCGACGCGTGCGGCGATCGTCGTCGCCGCGAGCGGGTCGCGGAAGCGGTGCCACAGCAGCCCGCGCAGGACGCGCCCGCCGTCCATCGGGTATGCCGGGATCGCGTTGAAGACCGCCAGCACGGCGTTGGCGATCGCGACGTAGCTCGCGAGGCGCACGGCGTCGCCGTGCCCGAGCCCCGGGAAGGCGTGACCGATCGCGAACGCTGCGCCGAAGAAAGCGCAGGCGAGCAGACCGCTGAGCGCCGGTCCGGCGATCGCGATCGCCGCGTCGGCTTGCGGCGTCGGCGGCTCGTTCTCGAGCGTCGCGACGCCTCCGAAGAGAAACAGCGTGATCTCGCTGGTCTTCACGCCGTAGCGGCGGGCGACGAGCGCGTGCGCGAACTCATGGGCGACGACGCTGGCGAAGAGTGCGAGCGCGGTGAGGGCGCCGAACGCGAGCGCCGCGGGGCGGGGCTCTGCTCCCAGTTCGTTCGCGAGCGCGACCGCGAGCAGCACGTAGACGAACAGCCACGACGCGTGCACGCCGACGCGAATGTCGAAAACGCGGCCGAGTGTTAACGTAAGGCGACTCAACGTGTGGCGCGCGTTCGCGCGTCAGCGTTCCGACCCTGCTGCCGAATGTGTCGGCCGTGTCACGAGTTCGTTCAAGACGTCAAAGTTGCGCTCGGCAAGCCGCTCGATCTCCGGGCGAACGCTGCGCAGATGCGCGGCGAGCTGCGCGCGGCGCTCCCACGCGTCGTCGAGGCGGCGCGCGAGTTCGGTGGGCGGCGGTGCCGGCTGGCCGGGCGTGAAGAGCGGTCCCGCCGGATAACGCAGGTCGGCGCAGAGCGCTTCGACTTTGGGATCGTACGGCAGCGCCAGAAACGGAACGCCCAGCCGCGCGGCGATGATGAGCGCGTGCAGGCGCATCCCGATCACCAGCGACGCGCGCCCGATCACCTGCGCCGCTTGCGGGAGGGTGTAGTCGGGCAGCAGCACCGGCGTCGAGGCGCAGCGCCGGATGATCGTCGTCGACACTTCGGCGTCGGGCGGACCGCCGAGCGGGAGAAACGCGACCCGCGCGCCGTGCCGCGCGGCGAGCCGGTCGACGACCGAGGCCATCGCCGCGGTCGTCGCGTCGCCGCCGGCCCACTTGCGCACCGAGACGACGACCAGCGGCGCGTCGTCGTCGGCCAATCCCTCGGCCTTGAGGTCGAGCGGCTCCGTCGACGGTTCGAACAGGAACACCGGATCGGCGGTCCGTTCGACCTGCACGCCGGGAAGGAGCGACTGCAGCAGCGCACGCGAGCGCTCGTCGCGGACCGTCGCCGCGGCGATCCCGCGGCAGAAATTCCGCACCACCGCGCGCCCCCAGAAGTCCAGAGGGCCGACGGACTGCGCGAAGACCATCGTCGGCTTGCCGGCCCGGATCGCGGTGCGGATCACGTTGGTGTAATACAGCAGGCTGCGCAGGCTGGTGACGTTCTGGAGCAGTCCGCCGCCGCCGGAGAGGATCACGTCGGCGCGTTCGATCGCGCCGCGAACGCGGCCGATCTCCATCCGCGGCGTCGCTTCGACGCCGTAGGTCCGAGCCGTCGCCGGCGGATCGCCGCTCAGCACGTCGACCGCGCAGCCGGGCCAGCGGCGGCGCAGGCGCTCGACGATGACCTCCAGCAGCGCCTCGTCGCCGAGATTGCCGAAGCCGTAGTAGCCGCTGAGCAGGAAGCGCGGTCCGGCCGCCACGTCACGGCTTCCGCAAGCGGCGGTACGCCGCGACGGCGATCGCGCCGATCACGACGCCGATCACGGCGCCGTTGACGAGCCGCAGCACCGAGATGCTGAGATGCGTGTGCAGGTGCGAGAACGTGTCGACGATGTCGCCGAGCCCCACGCCGATCGCGAGCGCGAAGAGCCAGCCCCAGCGCACGCGGTCCGCCGGCACGAGCGACGGGAGCAGCATCAGCGCCGGGAACCCGAGCACGAACTCCTTGAAGCGCGGCCGCACTTGGAGCAGCGTCGTCAGGTGCGCGCGCAGCGCCAGCTCGAACGTCGACGGCGCGATATCGCTTTGGTTGCCGCTCCGCACGAGGACGAGATATCCCGCGCCGACCAGCACGACGCCGGCGACGAGCTGCAGCACCGTCACGGGCGTCTCGCCGAGCCGTTCGACCGTGACGCGCGCGTTCCAGCGCGATGTGAACAGATAGAGCAGCAGCGCGACGATCGGCGAGCCGACCAGCACCAGCCGCACGCCGGTGAAGCGATCGATTTCGAGCATCGTCAGCGGCGTCGACATCAGCCCGACGACGACGAGCGCGCCGGCGAGCGTCACGACGGTCGCGATCGCCAGCACTTGGATCCCATCGACGATCGCCGCGCCGAGCGATGCGGGGCGCGGCGCGCGAAATGCGTACGCGATCGCCGCAAAACCCGCGATCGGAAACGCGATCGCGGCCAGCAGCGCGAGCGCTTTACGCGCCGCCATGTCGTGATGGACGGCGTAGCCGCCCAGCACGAGCGCGAGATCGACGGCGACGAACGCGGCAATCCAGCGCGAGCCGCGCACGCCGAAGAGGTCGAGCAGGATCAGCAGGATCGCCGGGACCGCGAGCGATGCGAACGCGATCTCCCACCAGCGCGTCACGAACGTCTCGAACGGCGATGCCGCACCGACGGTCAGCCCGGCTTTGCGGATCCCGTCGCGGATCTCTTTGACGAGTTCGACGTTGGTCGCTTCGATCGAACGTCCCGCCCACTGGTGTCCGAACGGGCGCAGGTACACGACGCGCACGTTGCGCTCGCGCACGCCCAGATCGTAGCGCTGGACGATCTCTTCGGGGCGCAGTTTGTCCTGTTCGGGCTTCGCGATCGCCTGCACGCGCACGGTGCCGGCGGGGAGCGCCGTTGCGAGCGATTGGTTTCCGGCCTGGTCCTGTTTGGGATCGTAGGTCTCGATCGTCCCGAAGTTGAGCTTCTCGGCGCGCATCAGGCGCGCGGTGTCGTCGATCGCGTCGGGATAGCCCAGCACCTGATTGCGCAAGCCGAAGAACACCACGGTGTGCGCGTCGTGCTTGTACGCCGCGTCGTGCAGGAGCGCCCCGATCTGCGGGGCTTGGAAGCGTTCGTCGTTCTGCAGCCGCGGGACGAGCTTGAGCCCGAGCTGGTGCGCGAGCGCGACGCGGTCGCCGGGAAGGCCGAGGCCGACCGTCGTGAAGTAGTCGGCCTGCGTGCGGATCGCGAACACGGTCGGCGTTCCGCGGCGCAGCACGCGCACCGCGCGCGGCGAAAACTTCAGCGCGAGCTGCTGCGTGTAGCGCGCCGCCGTCGGCGCATCGTACGCGACCAGATACACCTCATCGCTGCGGATGCCGTTGGCCGCAAGCTTCGCGAAGACCGGATCGGAGAAGCGGGACAGCTTCGCCTGCGCGAGCAGCGTCGTCCCCGGATACACCGCCGCCGTCGACGACGTGCTGACCGCGCCGCCGAGTTCTTCCTGGACCGCGAGCGACGTCAACCCCGCGCGCCGCAGCGCGACGAGCAGCGCGCGCTGGTCGTACGCGTAGGAGCGCGCGAGCGATTGAAAGTCCTGATCGTCCATCACGATCTCGACGCGGTTGGCGCGATGCTCGTGCCGCTCGCGGCGCACCGCAACGAACAGCGACCCGAGCAGCCCGACGGCGAGCAGCACGAAAAGGAGACGGCGATAGGTCACGGCGCGGCGTGTTCTGCAAGAAAGCGCCGTAACCGCTCGCTCACCGCGGCCGGCCGATCGAGTTGCAGATAGTGGCCGCCGGGGATGCGATCTTCGATGAAACGCGGCCCCAGCCGTTCGTGCAGGCGCGTTGCGAGCGCGGAGAAGCGGCCGTTGAGGACGAGCGTCGGCGCGATGATGCGATCGGCGAGGCCGTCGAGCGTGAACCCCTCGACGCCGCCGATCCCCTCGAGGACCATCCGCGGATACTCGAGCGGCACTTGCGCGCGCTGCACCGGCCACCAGCGCTCCGCTTCGGCGCGATCCGCGAAGGAGCGAAAAAAGATCGAGCGCGAGATCCACGTTGCGACCGGACCGCCGCGCTCGAGCGAGCCGACCAGCGGCGCTGCGAGCGCGCGCGCGAGCGGGCGCAACGGCGGCGGCACGTGCGCTTCGTTCGCTTCCGCGTAGACCGGATCGATCAGCGCGAGCGCGCCGACCGCGGACGGTTGACGGCCGGCCAGTGCGAGCGCGAGGAGGCCGCCCATCGAGTGGCCCGTGAGCGCGACCGGGGCTGGCGACGCAACGCGGACCGCGTCGAACGCTTCCTGCGCGTCGACCGCGTAGTCGGCGAGTCCGGCATCGTCAACGCGCGCCGCGTCACCGTGTCCGCGCGCTTCCCAGACGTAGACGCGCCGATCCGAAGCGAACTCCGCGACCTGCGGCGCCCACGACCAGGCCCCCCCGCCCACGCCGTGCAGGAACAGAATCGGCGGCGCCGCGGCAGGCCCGTGCACGTGGAGGACGGCGCCTCCGGGCAACCGCAGCAGCTCGCTCATCGGCGCGAAGCGTTCGCGGAAAAACAACAAGACCCGCCGAAGGCGGGTCTTGTTGCCGTCGCGTAGCAGGTTGCCCTACTACCGGGTGTGGGCGACGATGTGTAGCGCCGTTGAAGGCCCAGCCCACCCCTGGACGATGAGAGGATGATTGGAAAAACGACCCCAAAGTCCTCGTCGCGAAAAAAGGCGTTCGTTAAGGTTCCTTAATGTTGATGCGTCGGGCGTCAGGTGCGCCAGCGCGGCTCCCGCTTGTCGACGAAGGCACCCATCCCTTCCTGCGCGTCCTCGGCGAGTGCGTTCATCGACATGATCTCCTTCGCGTACGCGTAGGCCTTGGGCTGATCGAGATCGATCTGCGCGTAGAACGCGCTCTTCCCGAGGCCGACGACGAACCCGGCCGCCGACGCGATCTTCTCCGCGAGCGCGCGGGTCGCGCCGGCGAGGTCGGCTGCCGGAACGGCGCGGTTCACGAGCCCCCAGTCGACCGCGGTCTTCGCGTCGATCGGCTCGCCGGTGAGCAGCATCTCCATCGCGCGCTTCCGTCCGATCGCGCGCGTGAGCGCGACCATCGGTGTCGTGCAGAACAATCCGATCTTCACGCCCGGCGTGGCGAACACCGCATCCGTCGAGGCGATCGCGAGATCGCAGGTCGCGACGAGCTGACAGCCGGCTGCGGTGGCGACGCCGGCGACCTCGGCGATCACCGGCTGCGGCATCGCCTGCAGCGTCTGCATGAGCCGCACGCAGACGTCGAACGTCAGCCGGTACTCGTCGACGCTGCGCGAGAGCATCTCGCGCAGATCGTGACCGGCGCTGAACGCCGGGCCGAGCGCGCGCAGGATCACGGCTTTGATCGAACGGTCGGCGCCGATCTCCTCGCACGCCGCGATCAGCTCGCGCATCACCTCGAGCGAGAGCGCGTTGCGTTTCTCGGGACGGTCGAGGGTGATCGTCGCGATCCCCGCACCGGCGTCGATGAGCAGAAAGCGATACGCCGAGCCTGCGATCATCGCATGCGCTCCTTTACGGCGTCGGCGACGGAGCGGGCATTGCGCCCGACTTCGCGCTGCCGTGGTGTTTCTTGTGATGCGGCTTCGGCGACGCCATCGCATCGGCCGCCGTCGCCGTCGTTCCCGCCGCGGCGCCGGATGTCGTGTCGCCCGGCATCGCACCGCCGGTCATCGCGCCGTGGTGCTTCTTGTGATGCGGCTTCGGCGACGCCATCGCATCGGCCGACGTCCCCGTCGCCGCGCCGCCCGACATTGCGCCGCCGTTCATCGCGCCGCCCGACATCGCGCCGCCGGACATCGCGCCGCCCGACATTGCGCCGCCGTTCATCGCGCCGCCCGACATCGCGCCGCCCGACATCGCGCCGCCGGACTTCCTCATGAAACCGCCGCTCTTCGCGGCGCGCGCGCCCATCGCGACGGCGGCCGACGTGCACGCGTAGCCGCCATGTTTGGTCTTGCCGTAATATTCGCTGCCCTGCGGCCAATAGATCTTCGACGACGTGTTGATCCACACGTTCGGATCAGAGGCCGGACAGTTCACCGGCGTCGCGGAGAGCTTCTCGGCGGTCCGTGTTTGCGCGATTGCGGCCTGCGAGAGGGCGACGGCGAGAGCCAGGGCGAGGAGCGCAGCACGTCTCTTCATGGCGCGGTGATTCGGCCGTCGCGGCCGATGCCCTGGACTCCGGCCGCGACCGGTTATCGCATTGCCGCCGGGCGTCCGGCGCCGAGGGTCAGCGGCCGCGCGGCCAGGGGAAGCCGACGGTGAGCGCGCCCTGCAGCGCGGTGGGTCCGCCGGGGATCGGGCGCGACTGCTGGATCAGCACGCGCGCGTGCGCGGTCACGTGCGCCTCCGCGAACCACAGCAGCGAGCGCGTCGCCGCCGGTGCGGCGAAGCCGTCTTCGCGGACGCCGACGAAGGCGTGATTGCCCAGCCGCCAACGCAGCCGCGCGAAACCGCCGGTCGAATCGATCCGTCCGCCTTGTCCGTCGCCGTCGTCGTCGCGGCCCCACCATTGCTCGGCGAGGAGTTCGAGGCGGCCGCGGCGCGCATCGAGCGAGAGCCCCATGCGCCGGTATGCATCCGTGAATCGCGCGCGCCCGAGCGGGACGATCGCAGCGTTCCCCGCGATCGCGTCGGCGCCGACGCGCACGTTCTCGGCGATCGGCACGCGCGCGTAGAGGCCGTACTCGGGCGTCGCGAACGTTTGCGTGGTTCCGGTGGGAACGGGTTTGCCGCCGTAGGCGGAACCCGCGCTGTTGCCGTACGCCGCGGTCGCGGCGAGATCGACGTTTCCGACGCGATGCTCGGCTTCGAGCCCCCAACGTGGCGTCGCGAGCGTGAGCTCATTGAGCCCCACGCGGGAACCTTCGTAGCCGTAGGTCGTCAGCGTGTCGTTGCGCTGGGCCGGCGAGTGCACCAGCGGCATCTCGAACAGTCCCGCGCGATACAGCGTCTTCGAGCGGTCGTCGTGATAGGCGAGGTAGCCGAGAAACAGCGATGACGGGCCGCCCTGACTGCCGAGGCTTTCGTGCACGAACGCCTCGACGCGGCCGACTTCGACCGCTCCGAGGAGCGCGCCGGCGGGGACGGTGCGCGTGGTCGAACCGGACGGCGGCGTCTCGGTGTAGCCGACCTGTTCGCGCAGCGCGACGACGGTCGTTCCGTGCTTGGGCAGCCCGTAGATGCGGTATCCGCGATTGCGGAACTCGTTGCCGAACGCGTTGAGTTCGGGCAGCACGGAGTGGCACGCGCCGCACTGCAGATTGTAGCGCTGCGCGAAGAGCGGCACCGCCTGCGCGGGGCGCGCGCTCACCGCACCGACGAACGCGATGCCCGCTCCGCACGCCGCGAGCAGCGCGCGCTCAGCGGACAACGATCGCCGCGCGCATCGGCGCGCCGTAGTGGAAAAAGCATCCGTACAGGTACGTGCCGGCCTTGTCGGCGAGGAGCGTCTGCGATGCCGCGCCCGCCGCGAGGTTGCCGGAGCTCCAGCCGCTGGAGAGCGTCGCGCCGGAGGTCGTGAGCGCCGAACCGCCCAGCGGGGAACCGGCGGGGAACGTCGCGCCGCCGAACGCGGTCGCGGTGTGCGCGAACGAATCGACGTTCAGAAAGCGCACCGTCGTCCCGACCGCGACGGTCGTGACGGCCGGCGTATACCCGCCGCTGGTGCCGTACGCCGTCGCGACGACCGACAACCCGGTGAGCGACACGGGGATCGTCACCGCGTTGCCGGGCGCCGCAACGGGGTTCTCAGCACCCGCCGGCGGAGCGCCGGGCGTGCACGCGACGAGCGCGGAGAGCAGAACAAACGCGGAAACTCGCACGCGCCGATGCTCTACCGCCGGAGTGAGGACGTGATGAACGCGGCGCCATACCGCGTTCAGACTGTTCTCACACCTCGAACGGCGGCAGCCGCGCGACGAAGCGGTTGCGGCCTTCCAGGGTCAGGTCGCCGCCGTGCGCGCGCGCGATCGTGCGGCAGATCGCGAGCCCGAGCCCCGTCCCCGCCTTCTCGTCGCTCCCACGCACGAAGCGGCCGAAGATCCGCGCGCGCACCGCGTCGGGTACGCCCGGCCCATCGTCCTCCACGCTCAGGAGGACGGCGTGCGAAGCGGCGGCGACTTCGACGCGCACGGTCCCCGCGGCGTGGCGCGACGCGTTTTCGATGAGGTTGTCGGCGAGGCGCCGTAGGCGGCGTTCGTCGCCGACGACCCAAGCGCCGTCGGACGCCGCGACGTCGTACCGCACGCCGTCGCGCGCCAACTCGGCGACCGCCGTGCGCGCGACGCTCGCGAGATCGACCGGTTCGGAGAGTCGCGCCGCGACGGTCTCTTCGCGCACGAGCGTCAGCAGGTCGCCGACGGTCTGCGCCGCGTCGACCGCGATCCGCGCAATCCGCTCGAGGGCGTCGGGCGGCGGACTCTGTGTGAGGCCCGCGATGCGCGCCAGCGGCGTGCGCAGTTCGTGCGCCGCTTCGGCGGCGAAGCGCGCCTCGCGTTCGCGGGCTTCGACGAGCGGACGCACCGCGAAGAGCGCGAGGACGTACGACGCCGCGCCAACGACGAGCAGCAGCGGCAGGTCGAGCAGGGCGAGGCCGATGCCGATCCGGCGCAGCGCGGCGTCGTACACCGCACGTCCCTCCGGAGTTCCCAGCAGCGGCTCGAGCAGATCGTGCTGGACGCGCGCGAGATACGCGAACTCGGCTGCGTCGAGCGCGATCAGCACGACGACGAAGACCGCGAGAAACGACGCCGCGAGGCGCGCGACTACGCGTGCAATGAGTACCCGACTCCCCACACCGTTGTGATGCGGTCGCGTGCGCCGGCCGCCGCGAGCTTGCGGCGCACCGCGCTGACGTACACGTCGACGACGTTGCTCGATCCGTCGAAGTCATCGCCCCAAACGCGCTCGAGGATCTGCGCGCGGCTGAGCGCGAGCCCGGCGTTGGCGGCGAGATACTCGAGCAGCCGGAACTCCGTCGCACCCAGCGGGACGTCGCGCCCGGCGATGCGCACGGTGCGCGCGCCGAGATCGACGACGAGATCACCGACCTCGATCGTCGGCCGCAGGGCGAGCGGCGCGCGACGCAAGAGCGCGCGCACGCGCGCGGCGAGCTCCGCCTCGACGAACGGTTTCACCAGGTAATCGTCGGCGCCGGCGTCGAGACCGCGCACGCGATCTTCGACCGCGTCGCGCGCGGTAAGGATCAGCACCGGCGTGGCGACTCCTTCGGCACGCGCGTCGCGGCACAGCGCGAAGCCGTCGCGTCCGGGCAGGACGACGTCGACGACCGCGGCGTCGTACGTGCCGCGCAGCAGCAGCTCGTAACCCGCCTCGCCGTCGCACGCGACGTCGACGGCGTATTTTCGCCGTTCGAGCATCATCCGCAGCGCGTCCGCAATCTCGCGCTGGTCTTCGACCACCAGGATGCGCACCGTTATGTCGTTCGCCACGCTCCATCGGAGCACCGTTGTGTGAAGAGTTTCTGAACCCGCGCGCGCCGTGCTTTCACCGGCGTCTCAACCGCTCGCTCTACGGTGGCGGCGTTCACCGCACTTCGGAGGGATGGTTATGGTTCATCGTAGGTTCGCCGCGATTGCGGCGTTGAGCATCGCCGCGGGCCTCGCCGCTTGCGGCGGCGGAGGCAGCACCGGCGGCGGGGGTTCCGTCGCGCCGCCGCCGACCGGCACCACACCGACGCCCGTGCCGACGCCGACGTTGTCGACGCAGCAAGTCGTGACGATGGCGCTGCCGTCGACCGCGATCGGTGTCGTCACCGATCCCACCTACGGCAGCCTCGGCGGATACACGCAATCCGTCTACTCGCAGTCGCTGGGTTTCGCACCCGGCAGCCAGATCATGATCCGCAACGGCCAAGCCGGCGTGCCGCATACCCTCAACGTGGTCTCCACGACGAGTTTTCCGGCGTCGCCGGCGCTCTCCACGACCGCCGCCGGCGGCACGACGATCGGCGCCGACTTCGCGTCGGGTACCGTTGCCGGCTCGACGACGGTCGGTCCGTTCACGCTCAGCCCGGGCACCTACTACCTCGGCTGCGCGTTCCACTACGCCTCCTCCGCAATGCGCACGGTTCTCAACGTGTCGGCCGGCGCGACGCCGGGACCGCAGGCCACGCCCGCGCCGTCGGCGACCCAGCCGCCGTGCATCTACTGCTACTGACGGGAGCGCTCGCGCTCGCCGCATCGCTCGCGGTCCCGGCCTCGGCCGGTACCGCGCGCGACGCGCGCGACGTTCCGGTCGTCGATCAGGCCGGCACGACCTTCACCCTGCGCGACCTCCGCCGCCCCACCGCCGTCGTGTTCATCGATTTGGATTGCGACGACGCGTGCACGATCGCCGAAGGCGTGTTCGCCAAACTCGCCGTCGCGCTCGACAAAGAGCACGTCGACGCGCGGCTGGTCACGCTGACCCTGGACCCCGAGGCCGATCCGCCGATCGCGATGGCGGCGATGGCGCGCAGATTCGGAGCCGACGCGACGCGCTGGCACTGGGCCAGCGGCGCGCCCGCGAACGTGAAGGCGCTGATGAGCGCGTTTCACGTCGTGCGCGTCAACCGTACGGAACACAGCACGTTCTGCTATCTGCTCGACGCGCACGGCCTGCCGTCGCGCGTGATCCCGCTCTCAACGGCCGCCGACGGGGAACTGCTCGCCGGACTGCGCGCGCTGGCGCACCGCCGCACCTAGATCCGGTCGCGCAGATCGATCGCCAGCGCGCGGAGTGCCGGGTCCGCGGCGTCGCGCGCGCAGCGATCGAACGCGACGCGCGCGTCGTCGCGCCGTCCGTCACGCAGCAGCACGGTCCCGAGCGCAAAGCGCGCCCGCGCGTACCCCGGTGCGAGCGCGAGCGCCCGTTCGAGTTCGGAGCGCGCGGCGTCGTCGTTCCCGTCGCGCAGGGCGATCAGCGCCAGGTCGTAGTGCGCCACCGCGTACGACGGATCGGCGTCGAGCAGGGCGCGGAAGTCGGCGCGGGCCGCCGCCAAATCGCCGGTACGCAGCGCGGTGATCGCGCGCGCGTAACGAGCCAGGACTCCGTCGGGCGTGAGCGCGACGAAACGGTCCGCCGCCGCGCGGGCGGCGGCGAGGTCGCCGCGGCGCAGATCTACCGCGACGAGGGTCGCGGCGGCGGCTGCGAAATGCGGATCGCGATGAAGCGCGTCGTCGAGGAGGGTCGCTGCGGCGTCGTTGCGCCCGAGGTGCGCATCGGCGAGCGCGAGATCGTAGCGCGCCGTCGAGCCGCGCGGTTCGGGCGGATCGAGCGCGATGATGCGCGCGAACTCCGGGACGGCCGCCGCCCAATCGCCGCGCGTCTCGGCCGCGACGCCGCGTTCGAAGCGTTCGTGAATCTCTCGCGCCCGCGTTTGCGCCGCCAGCGCGCCGGGGTCGAGCGTGCGCGGCGGGGCGCCGCCCCTCGGATAGGTTTGCGCCGCGACGGCGCCCGCCGTCGCGACGAAGGCGAGCAGCGACGCGACGAGCGCGCGAGCGGCCATCTCAGTCCTGCGGCAACGCTGCGCCGGCCGCGGTGCGCGCCCGCGCGGCGTGTTCCGGTACGCAGTCCCAGCCCGTCCGGCCGCTCTCGGTGATCGGTCCAAGGAGCCCCGGCGCCGAACTCCACGGCAGCGCGGCAGGGTCGCCCGCGAGCAGTTCCGCGCCCGCGGCGGCGCCGGCGCTCGCGACGATGGCGAGCGCCGCAACGATCGCCAGACGCCGGAGGAGCTTCATCCCTGCCATCATACGCCTGGGACGTGAAGGGTTCCTGAGTGCCGTCCTCACGTGCTGCCTGGCCGCCGCGGCGCTTCCCGCCCGAGCCGACGAGCTCGTGGTCGGCATCCTCCGGGATCAGGACGGCGCCGTCGTGACGGGGGCACGGGTGACCGCGCTCGACGCGGCGGGGCGGGCGCTCGCCGCCGACCACTCGGCGGCGGACGGCACCTTCGCACTCGCCGCGCCGCAGCGGCCGGCGATGCTGACCGTCTCCGCCGACGATGCGGACCCGCTCCGCGTCGCTGTCCCGCTCGACGGCGCCGTCACCGCGATCGTCCGCCGCCATCGGGCCGCCGACGCCGTCCCGAGCGCGGCCGACGTCGCGGCGCTACCGGCGGGATCGCTGGCCGAGATCGGGACGTCGATCCCGTACTGGATCGCGGTTCGCGGCGCGCTCGGCGATCGTTGGCTGGCGCGCGGCCGCGGCGTGACGACGATCGAGTCGCTGCCGTTCTACCGTCGCGGAGACGGGACCGACGCGTCGACGCTGCTGCCCTCGCACGCGATCGGTGCGGTGACGACGGTCGATCCGCTGCGCGCTCCGTCGTACGGCGACCGCGCCGGCGGCGGCGCGATCGACGCGCGGCTGTTCGACCGCGTCGACGCGCTGCGTGCGACGAATCGCGATGCGGTCCTCGCGGCGGGGAACGCCGCGCGTGCGCTGATCGCGCAGTCGTGGGACCCCGACGGAGAACGGCGCTTCGCCGCCGGCGAGGCGACGGGGCGCGTCGGCCCGATCGCTGCGACGTTGGTCGCGCTGGCCGGCGATCTGCCGCATGCGGCGTACGCCGGAGCCGGCACCGTGCTGCGCGGCGCAACGCGCACCTTCGA
Organism: Vulcanimicrobium alpinum; assembly: GCF_027923555.1. Taxonomy (GTDB): domain Bacteria; phylum Vulcanimicrobiota; class Vulcanimicrobiia; order Vulcanimicrobiales; family Vulcanimicrobiaceae; genus Vulcanimicrobium; species Vulcanimicrobium alpinum. The sequence goes on from NZ_AP025523.1 coordinate 2,979,654, forward strand.
CGTCACCGGTGCGCTGGCGCTAACGCGGGACGCGGCAACGGACGGAATCGTCGACGGCGGCAGCGTCGCGTCGGCGGTCTTCGACGTCGCGGCGCGCGGCCCGAACGCGCTGTCGACGCGCCTGCGGTGGCGCAGCGAGAGCGGGATCGCCGGCACCGCTGCGAGCACGCACCGCGACGCGGCGATCGTCGTCGGCGCTTCGCGCGGGAGCGACGGCGGCCTGCGCGTGAACGCCGATCTTGCGCTCGCATACGGCAGCGATCGCACTGAAGACGGGCCGACGCGCACGGCTCTGGCGCTGCTGCCCTCGCTCGAACTCGAGGCGCTGCTCGGCGGCGGCTGGACCGCGCGGGCGGGCGCCGGCGCGTCGACCCTCGGGACGCCCGGCGTCGCGCTCGCGCGCGCGTCGCTGGCGCAAGCCGGCTTCCAGTACTCCGACCGTCGCCGCCTGCGGTTCGAAGCGCTTGCGTACGCGGAGAGCACCGATGCGCCGTCGGCGCTGACGCGCGGGTTCGCCGCTGGCGCCGGATGGGAGATCGCGCCGCGGTTGTCGCTGCGCGCCTGGACGCTCAACGATGCCGACCGCGAACAGCGTCTCGTGCAGGCCGTCGAGGACGGTCCGTACGGCGCCGTCCTGGTGCGCCGGCCGTTTCGGCGCGGTCTCGCGTGGCTGACGTGGGATGCACCGGTGCGCATCGACCTGCTCGTCCGCGCGGGCGCGCTCGAAGGCGATGCGCGCATCCCGCTGGGCGCGCATGCCGCGCTCGTCGTCGGTTCGGCACGGCGCGTCGAGGGCGCGCAGCGGCAGCTGTCGATCGGGCTGACGGCGCGCTGACGCGGGTGACGGAACGACGGGTGCAGGATGCGCGCGGCGCCGCGCGGACGTATGCATGCGAATGCCGTTGCGAGATTTGACCGGCTACGGTGCGACGCCGCCCCATCCTCGCTGGCCCGGCGGCGCGCGCGTCGCGGTGCAGATCGTGATGAACTACGAAGAAGGCTCCGAGTACACGATCGGGGACGGCGACGGGATCTCGGAAACGTACCTCACCGAAGTCCCCGGCGCGACGCTCGGTCCCGGTGCGCGTGACCTGATCGTCGAATCGATCTACGAGTACGGCAGCCGTGCCGGGTTCTGGCGGCTGATGCGGATGTTCGGAGAGCGCGGCATCCGGATCACCGTCTTCGGCGCCGCGCTCGCCCTCGAGCGCAATCCCGCGGCGGCGGCGGCGATCCGCGCGGCGGGCTATGAGGTGTGCTCGCACGGCTGGCGCTGGATCAGCTTTGCCGGGATGGACGTCGACGAAGAACGGGCGCAGATGCGGCGCGCGATCGCGTCGCTCACGCAGACGATCGGCGAACGTCCCTACGGCTGGTACTGCCGCTACGCGCCGAGCGACAACACGCGCCGGCTCGTGGTCGAGGAGGGCGGCTTTCTCTACGATTCGGATGCGTACAACGACGATCTGCCCTACTGGACGCGCGTCGAGGGCAAGCCGCACCTGGTGATTCCGTACACGCTCGACAACAACGACATGAAATTCTCGGTCGCACCGGGTTTCACGTCGGGCCAAGGCTTCTTCGCGTATCTGAAGGATGCGTTCGACGTGCTCTACCGGGAGGGTGCGACGCAGCCGAAGATGATGTCGGTCGGACTGCACACGCGACTGGCCGGCCGGCCCGGCCGCGCCGCCGCGCTGGAGCGGTTTCTCGATTACGTGCTCGGCTTCGACGGCGTGTGGATCGCGCGCCGCGTCGACATCGCGCGGCATTGGATCGCGACCTTCCCGGCGCCGGCATGAACCAACTCGCGTTCGCACTGCCGAAGGCGGAGCTACACCTCCACATCGAGGGGACGTTCGAGCCGGGCTTGATCTTCACGCTTGCCGAGCGCAACGGCGTGCAGCTGCCGTATCCGAATGTCGACGCGCTGCGCCGCGCATATGCATTCACCGATCTGCGGTCGTTTCTCGACGTCTACTATGCGGCGATGGCGGTGCTGCGCACCGAACGCGATTTCACGGAGCTCGCCGACGCGTATCTGTCGCGCGCCCGAGAGCAGGGCGTGGTGCACGTCGAGATGTTCTTCGATCCGCAGGCGCACACGGCGCGCGGAATCCCGTTCGCGACGGTGATCGACGGGCTGTGGGAAGCGGTGCGGACCAGCGAGGCGCGGTTCGGGATCAGCGCGTCGCTGATCATGTGCTTTCTGCGCGACCAGAGTGAGGAGTCGGCGTTCGCGACGCTCGACGAGGCGCTTCCGTACGGCGACCGCATCGTCGCCGTCGGCCTCGACTCCGCCGAAGTCGGCCACCCGCCGTCGAAGTTCCGCCGCGTGTTCGAACGGGCGCTGGCGGAAGGCTGGAAGACCGTCGCGCACGCGGGCGAAGAAGGGCCGCCTGCGTACGTGTGGGAGGCGCTCGATCTTTTGCGCGTCTCGCGCGTCGATCACGGCGTCCGTTCGCTCGAGGATCCGCGGCTCGTGGCGCGGCTGCGTGACGAACGCATCCCGCTCACCGTCTGCCCGCTCTCGAACGTGAAGCTGCGGGTAGTCGACACGCTCGCCGATCACCCGCTGCGGCGGATGCTGGACGAAGACCTCGTCGTCACGGTCAATTCCGACGATCCCGCGTATTTCGGCGGGTACATCGGGACCAACTACGCCCAGGTCGCGCAGGCGCTGCACCTCGACGATGCTGCGCTGCTGACGTTGGCGCGCAACAGCTTCGAAGCGTCATTCATCGACGTGCGCACGCGAGACGCGTACCTGGCGCGCGTCGACGCCGCCGTGCCGGCGCACCGGTGCAGGTAACGCAGGCCCTCGCCGAGCTCGCGACGCTCGGCGCGACCAGCGGCGGGATCGACCGCGGGCTGTTCACGCCGGCCGAGCATGCGGCGCGCACGCGGTTCGCCGCGTGGGCGCGCGCCCTCGGTGCCGACGTCACGCAGGACCGCTGCGGGAACGTCTTCGCACGCATCGCTGGCAGCGAGCCGGGGCTCGCGCCGATCCAATGCGGCTCGCATCTCGACACGGTGAAGGACGGCGGCGCGTACGACGGCGCCTACGGCGTCGCCGGCGGCCTGGCCGCGCTTTCGATGATCTTGACGCGCGGCGCACGCACGCGGCACCCGCTCGAGGTCGTCGCGTGGGCCGGCGAAGAGGGGAGCCGCTTTCCGGTGGGGACGCTCGGCAGCGCCGTCTACGCCGGGCTGATCCACTACGCGGAGATCGCCGAACTGCAAAGCGCCGACGGCGAGCCCTTCGCGGATGCGTTCGCCGGACCGTCGGGCGCGCTCGCCGGCGTCCCCGTGCGCGAGACGAACGTGCCGCCCGCGGCGTACGTCGAACTGCACATCGAACAAGGCCCCGTCCTCGAGCGCGGGGGCGCGCGGCTGGGGATCGTCTCGGCGATCGCCGGGCAGCGGCGCTATGCAATCACCGTGAGCGGCACGGCGGGTCACGCCGGAACGGTTCCGATGCGCGATCGCGCCGATGCGCTCGCGGCCGCCGCCGAGGTGGTACTCGAACTCGAACGAAGTGCGCGCGCGATCGGCGACTGCGTCGCGACGATCGGCACGATCGCCGTCGAACCGAACCAGGCCAACGTGATCCCCGGCGTCGCGCGCATGCGCGCCGACGTCCGTTCCGGCGATGACGCGACGATCGAACGCATCGCCGCCGCCCTGTACGATGCGTGCACGCGGATCGGCGAACGGCGCGGTGTCGGCATCGCCGTCGACGAAACCGAACGCCGCGCCGCGGTCGCGATGGATGCCGCCGTTATCGAGACGGTACGCGATGTGTGCCGTGCGCTCGATCCTGACGCGTTCGTCCTCACCAGCGGCGCCGGACACGACGCGATGTGCGTCGCGCGGGTCGCGCCCGCCGGGATGATCTTCGTGCCGAGCGCCGGCGGCCGCAGCCACGTCGGCGAGGAGCATACGGCTCCCGCCGACCTCGAACTCGGCGTCGAGGCGCTGGCGAACGCGCTGGTCGCACTCGACGCTGCGTTCGCGAAGAACTGACGCGCCGCGGCGGGAAAGACCGGCCATGCTCTTCTTCATCTGCGGCTCCGCGCTGCGCGGCCAACCCGATCACGCCAACCTCGGCACGGCACGGTTCGTCCGCGAAGCGAAGACCGCACCGATCTACCGGCTCCACTCCGTGAACGACCAGCATCCCGGGATCTACGAGGTGGCGGACGGCGGCGTCGCGATCGCGGGCGAGATCTACGAGATGACCGACGCGCAGCACGCGCACCTCATCGCTACCGAACCGCCCGACCTGTACGAAGCGCCGATCCGCCTCGACGACGGCACGTCCGTCTCCGCGATGATCTACCCGCGCGAACTCATCGAAGCCCGCGGCTTCCGCGACATCTCCGAATACGGCGGCTGGGCGGCGTACAAGTCACGCTGAGCTCGTCCAAGCGCAGCCCGCTCCTTCCCGCAATGCGCGGGTCGTCGAGACACGAACGCGTCCGCGCTTCGACAAGCTCAGCGTGACGGAGGGTCGCGAGACCGGCGAGAACGTTCAGCGCGCGACGTTGTGTGCGAACGCGAGCATCGCCCCGTTGAAAACCGCGGGCCGCTGCAGCGGAGCGAAATGGCTGACGCCGGGAAGCACGAGCAGTTCGGCGTTCAGGATCGTACGGGCGAGACGGTCGATATGCGAGCGATGAATGAACTCGTCGCGTTCGGCATGGACGAGGGTCATCGGCACGCTCGCCGCTGCGAGCTCTGCGGCCGAACAATTCGGTTTCCGCCGCATCATCGCTGTCACCGCGCCGACAAACTGCCGGAACCCTTCGGGCGCCGGAGAGAGCGCGGCAAAGTCTCGCGCGTGGCGCGCGAAGCAGCGGTCGATCAACGGACTCGCATCGAATGGGTCTTTCGCTCCGCTCGGGTCGAGATTCGCGCCGAAAAAGAACAGACCGGCGACGCGCTCCGGCGCGCTCTTTGCGAGAAACCATCCGATCGTTGCGCCGTCACTCCAGCCGACGATCGCGGCCGTCGCGATGCTGCGTGCGTCGAGCACGGCGCGGACGTCCGCGGCCATTCGGGCGTACGCGTACGAGCGGCCGTCGGCGGAACTGCGGCCTTACCGGCGGCTGTCGATGACGACGGTGCGATACCCGTGTGCGACGAGGGCGGGAACCTGGTAGCCCCAGTTTCCGCTGTGCCCGAGGCCGCCGTGCAGCAGAACGACCGCCGGGCCGTCGCCGTATGCGGCGTGCCAGATGCGGGCCCCGTCGTGTTCGGTGTACGCAACGTCGCCGTCGGCGGGCAACGGTGGGGCGCCCTCGGCTTCGAATCGGATCAGATCGTCGTCGGTGTTCACTGGTTCGCTTTCGGTTGCGTGCGCGAGCGTCAGCTTCCGCGGTACGTCGTGTAGCCGAACGGCGAAAGCAGCAAGGGGACGTGATATCGCTCCGCCGTTGCGTCGACCGAAAACCGCACGGGGATCTCGTCGTAGAACGGTACGTCGCCGCGAGCGCGAACATACGGGCCCGCCGTGAATACGAGCTCGTAGGTTCCGGCCTCGAGCGGCTCCGGCATTCCGGCGCGGCCGTCGGCGTCCGTCACTGCACTCGCGACGTGCATCCGGTGCTCGCCGAACAGCCGGTGCAGCGCGACGGAGATTCCCGGCGCGGGGACGCCGCGAGCGAGGTCGAGGACGTGTGTCGAGAGCATGGCGCTCACGCGGCGCGCACTCCGGTGCGACTCATTGGAGGTGGGCTCCCGCGGCGATCCATGCGCCGAGCGTTGCGCGCTCGGCGTCCGTCATCCCGGTGACGTTGCCCAGCGGCATCGCGTGCGAGCGCACTGCCTGCGCCTCGATCCGCTGCGCGTTGGCGGCGATCCGTTCGGGCGTGTCGAGCTGAACCCCCATCGGCGGGCTGGTGACGCCCGCCTGCGTCGGCGATGCCGCGTGGCAGACCGCGCAGCGCTGAGCGACGATCGGCGCGACTTGCGCGAAGGCGACGGGCGCCGCAGCGGGCTGCGGGCGCGGCGCGATCGCGACGGCGACGGCGGCGAGGACCGCGGCCGCCACCGCGGGGAGCGCGACGACGATCCGTCCGCGATGGCTCAGCACGAAGAACCGCCGCACCAGGACGCCCGCCGCGCCGATCGCGAGCAGGACGAGCCAGCCCCACGGCCCGGCATAGACCATCGGATAATGCGCGCTGATCATCGCGAAGAGCACGGGCAGCGTGAAGTAGGTGTTGTGGACGGAGCGCATCTTCCCGAGCTCGCCCAGTCGCGGATCGGGGATCTCGCCGGCGCGGAGCTGTGCAACGACGCGCTGCTGCCCGGGGATGATGATGAAGAACACGTTGGCGACCATGATCGTACCGAGCATAGCGCCGGCATGCAGCGCAGCCGCGCGCGGCGCGAAGACGTGAAAGAGCGCGTACGTCACCACGACAACGTACGCACCGATCGCGCTCCACAGCAGCGTTGGACGCGACGCGAAGACGCGGCAGATCGCATCGTAGACCAGCCACCCCAGCGCCAGCGTCGCGATGCTCACCGCGATCGCGAGCGGCGGCGCGATGTCGAGCACGCTGCGATCGATCAGCAGCGATTGCGCATCGGCCCAGTAGACGATCGCGAGCATCGCGATGCCGGAGAGGAACGTCGTGTACGCTTCCCATTTGAACCAGTGCAGATCGCGGCTCAACGGTTCGCCGGCGGGTCCGGTCGGGAACTTCTGATTGTGATAGAATCCGCCGCCGTGCACGGCCCACAGTTCGCCGGCGACGCCGCGCTCGGCGTCGCGCGGATCGCTCGGCGGCGTGAGATGGTTGTCGAGCCAGACGAAATAGAACGATGCGCCGATCCAGCTGATTCCGGCGATCAGATGCGTCCAGCGTGCGAGCAGGCTCAGCCATGAGAGCACGTACGCGCTCATCCGCGCACCGCGTCGTGAAGCCGCAGCCGCGCAATCTTCGCGATCTCGGCCAGCGCAGTCGCGATCTCGACGTCGCGGTCGTTGCGCGTGCGCGCGCGCAACCCGGCGAGGATCGCCGCTTTCCGATGCTCGCGCACGCAGATCACGAACGGAAAACCGAAGCGTTCACGGTAGGCGGCGTTGAGCGACGTAAACGTCGCGATCTCGCTGTCGTCGAGCCGGTCGAGCCCCGCCGACGCCTGCTCTGCGCGCGAGGCGTCGCCGAGCCTGCCGTCGCGGGCGGCCGCGCCCACGAGGTCGGGATGCGCGGAGATCAGCGCGATTTGCGCGGAGCGCGGCGCGGCGTCAACGGCTGCGCACATCGCGCGATGCAGCGCTTCGACCGACGCGAACGGACGCTGCGCTACGACCGCGCGCGGAATCCACGGCGAGTCCTCGAAGATGTGCGCGAGCAGCGCGACGAAGCGCGCGTCGCCGGCCGCGTTGAGCTCGGCGAGATCGATCGCATTCATCGGAGGTCCGCCATCTCCACGCTCTTGGTGCGCGACGCCGCGCTCCTCGCCACGTTCGACGACGCCGGCCGCGAGATCGCCGGCGGTTCGCTGCTCGCCCGCGACGGCGTCATCGAGGCGGTCGGTGCGACGCGCGATCTCCCCGCGCACGCCGACCGCGTGATCGAGGCGCGGAACCTCGTCGTCCTGCCGGGTCTGGTCAACACCCACCATCACTTCTACCAGACACTCACCCGCAACATTCCCGCCGCCCAGGACGCGAAGCTCTTCGACTGGCTCGTAACCCTCTATCCTCTTTGGGCGCGCATGGACGCCGAAGCCGTCCGCTCCGCGACCGCGATCGCGATCGCCGAATTGCTGCTCTCCGGCTGCACCACCGCGAGCGACCATACGTATCTGTGGCCCAACGGCGCGCGGCTCGACGATCAGATCGAGGTCGCGCGCGCGATGGGCGTGCGGTTTCACGCCGCGCGCGGCTCGATGTCGATCGGCCGCTCGCAGGGCGGTCTCCCGCCCGACGCCGTCGTGGAAGACGAGGACGCGATCCTCGCCGACGGCGCCCGCCTGATCGACGCCTATCACGACCCGTCGCGGCACGCGATGACGCGCGTCGTCCTCGCGCCGTGCTCGCCGTTCTCCGTCTCGCCCCGCTTGATGCGCGAGACGGTCGCGTGCGCGCGGCGGCGCGGCGTGCACGTCCACACCCATCTCGCCGAGACGCGCGACGAACAGGACTATTGCCTGCAACGCTTCGGCCGCCGTCCGGTCGAACTGGCCGAGGAGTTGGGCTGGACCGGCGACGACGTGTGGCACGCGCACATGGTCCATCCGTCGCCCGAGGAGATCGTGCGCCTCGGGCGCACGCGCACGGGCGTCGCGCACTGCGCGACGTCGAACATGCGGCTCGGCTCGGGTATCGCGCCGCTGCGCGCGCTCGTCAACGCCGGCGCACGGGTCGGGCTCGGCGTCGACGGCTCTGCCTCCAACGACGGCTCGCACCTGCTTGCCGAGGCGCGGCAAGCGCTGCTGCTCGCGCGCGTCCACGATGCCCCCGGCGCGTTCTCCGCGCGCGAGATCCTGCGCGTCGCGACGCGCGGCGGCGCGTCCGTGCTGGGACGCGACGACATCGGTGCGCTCGCGCCCGGAATGTGCGCCGACATCATCGGCGTGCGGCTCGATACGCTCGCGATGGCCGGCGCCGCCGTCCACGATCCGCTCGCCGCGCTCGTCTTCACCCAGCCGGCGGGCGTCGACGTGAGCATCGTCAACGGACGCGTGCTCGTCGACGGCGGCCGCCTCGCCGGCATCGATCTCGAGACGCTGATCGCGCAGCACGCGCGGATTGCGCGCGCGCTGACGGCGCAGTCACGCTGAGCTTTCGTCGTCACGCGGAGCTTGTCGAAGCGCAGTCGCTGACGTGCACGGAACGGGCGACGCTTCGACAAGCTCAGCGTGACAAGGCGGCCGGCATCGTGACGGCGTCGACGCGCGCGCGTTGCAGCGCGTCGAGGACGCGTTCGGGCGTGAACGGCTGATCGCTTACCCACACGCCGGCGGCGTCGTGAATCGCCGCCGCGATCGCCGCAGCGAACGGCACCAGCGGCATCTCCGACATCCCGCGCGCGCCGTAGGGTCCGTTGGGATCGGCGCCTTCGAGAATCACCGGCACGATCTCGACCGGCACGTCGAGCGTCGTCGGCAGCAGATACGAACTGAAATGCCGCGTCGCGATCGCGCCCTGCTGCACGACAAAGTTCTCGGTGAGCGCGTAACCGACGGCCTGCGCGATGCAGCCTTCGATCTGTCCTTCGACTTGCTGCCGGTTCACCGCCCGCCCGACGTCATGCACGCTGACGACGCGCTCGACGTGCACCAACCCCGTCAGCGTATCGACCGCGACCTCGACGCCCTGCGCAACGTACCCGTAGCAGTAGTTGGGAACGCCGTCGCCGGTCTCGGGGTCGAGCCGCGTCGTCGCCGGCGGACGATAGCACGCCGTCGCGGCCGCCGGACGTTCGCCGCGCTCGAACGCCTGCCGCGCCGCCGCGGCGGCGTCGTGAACGGCGCGGCCGCCCATCAGCGTCATCCGCGACGCCGAGGCGGAGCCCGCGTTCGGCGCGTCGTCGCTGCTCTCGGCGACGAGCGCGACTGCCGAGAGCGGGAGCGCGAGCGTCTCGGCGGCGATCTGCCGCAGGATCAGATGCGAGCCCTGCCCGACGTCCGCTGCGCCGCAGCGCACGACGGCGCCCTCGATGCGCGCTGCTCCCCGAAGCTCGACCGTCGCCGTCGCCTGTTCCGGAAAACCGAAGGAGTATCCGACGTTCTTGATCCCGCACGCGATCGCGCTGCCGCGGCGCACGCGCGCGCCGGCGGGAGCGCGCGTCGCGGTGAAGCGCGCGCGCGTCTCCTCGACGCAGCGGTCGAGGACCGCATGCGCGGCGACGCCGGCCGGGAGCGGATGGCCCGTCGCTTCGCGGTCGCCTTCGCGATAGAGATTGCGACGCCGCACGTCGACCGGATCGAGTCCGAGCGCGTGCGCGACGCGCGCGATCATCGACTCGGCGGCGAAATGCGCTTGCGGCGAACCGAAGCCGCGAAACGCGCCGCTCGGCACGTTGTTCGTGTAGACCACGATCCCGTCGGTCCACACGTTCGGCACGTGGTAGGGACCTTGCGCGAAGATCGTCGCGCACTTGAGGACTTCAATGCTGGTCGAAGCGTAAGCGCCGCCGTCCGCGATCGTCCGCGTCTTCACCGCCACGATCGTCCCGTCGCGGCGCGCACCCCACGTCGTGTCGATCGTGAACGGATGGCGCTTGTGGTGGCCGGTGATCGACTCCTCGCGGTTCCACACGATCGCGACCGGACGCCGAAGCTTCCACGCGGCAAGTGCCGCGAGCGGCTGCACCGAGAGGTCTTCGCGGCCGCCGAACGCGCCGCCGATCTTCAGATAGCGTACGACGACCTGCTCCTCGGCGAGGCCGAGCAGGGCTGCGATCTGACGGCGGTCTTCATGCAGCCACTGTCCGGCGGTTTCGATCACCACGCGCTCGCCGTCGGCGTACGCGACCGCGGCGTCGGGCTGCAGGTACGCGTGCTCCTGCCACGTCGTCGTGAACCTGCCGGTGAGCACGAGATCGGCGCCGGCGAATGCAGCGTCGACGTCGCCTTTGCGGATCTTCTGATGCAGCAGCACGTTGGAGCGGCCGGCGTGCACCTCCGGTGCGCCGGGGCGCAGCGCCGCTTCCGCGTCGGCGACCGCGGGAAGATCCTCGTACCGCACATCGACGAGCGCGGCGGCGCTGCGCGCGATCGCCTCGGTTTCGGCGACGACGAGCGCGACCCGGTCGCCCTCGTACCGCACGATTCCCGAGCACAGCAGCTCCTGATCGGCGTCGATTAAGCCGTAGCGGTTGTGCGGAACGTCCGCCGCGGTGAACACCGCGACGACGCCGGGAACCGCGCGCGCGGCGGCCGTGTCGATCGCCAGAATGCGCGCGTGGGCGCGGTGCGCGAAAACCGCGGCCAAGCGCAGCATCGAGGCGTCGATGACGTCGGAGGGATACTGCGCCGCACCGACGACCTTGTCGAGCGCGTCGGGACGCGCGAGCGATGCGCCGACGATGTTCATCGCCTCACCGCGTCGATCTCGCGCCGCCGGGCCGCGCGCCGCTCGCCGGCATCCTGCATCGCGTCGAGGATCTTGCGGTAGCCGGTGCAGCGGCAGATGTTGCCGCTGATCGCGGTCTGCGCTTCCGCGGTCGTCGCCGCGGGACGCTCGTCGAGCAGCTTCGCGCCCGCCATCAGCATCCCGGGGATGCAGAAGCCGCATTGCACCGCGCCGTGCGCGATGTACGCGTCCTGCAGGGGATGGAGACCATCGTCGCCGGCGAGCCCTTCGATCGTCGTCACCTGCGCGCCGTGCGCCTGCGAGGCGAGCACAAGGCACGACATCACCGCCGCGCCGTCGAGCCACACGGTGCATGCGCCGCACTCGCCCTCTGCACAGCCTTCTTTCGTTCCGGTCAGCCCGGCGTCGTCGCGCAGCGCCGCGAGCAGCGTCTTGTCGCCGACGTTCGCGAGCCGCCGCGGCACCCCGTTGATCGTGGCGAAGAGGGTGCCGTCGAATTCGGCCGGCTCCGCGCGCGCCGCCTGCGTCTGCAGCAGCACCGGACGTTCGGGGACGCCGTCGGCCTCGCGATGTTCCGCGATGCGCTGCAATGCATCGGCGACGAGGCCGCCTAAGACGGCGCGCCGGTACGCCGCCGAGCCGCGCACGTCGTCGATCGGCCGTGCACTTCGGGCCGCGAGTTCGCCGATCGCGGCGCAGGTGCGCGCGTCGAGCCGCGCGCCCGCGAGCGCGCGTTCCGCCGGCTCGGCGCGGATCACCGTCGGCGCGACGCAGCCCAGCGCGAGGCGCGCCGATTGCACCGTCGCGTCGAGCGCGAACTCGACGAGCGCCGCGAGCGACACCACCGAGATCGCCTGCGCGCGGCGCAGTCCCAGTTTGACGAAAACGCCGCGACGCGAGGAGGAAAGCGCCGGGAAACGGATTGCGCGAATCAGTTCGCCCGGCGCGAGCGCCGTCTGCCGGAAGCCGGTGAAGAACGCGTCGAGCGGGATCGTCCGCTCCCCGCTGGCGGAGACCAGCGTCACCGCCGCGCCGAGCGCGAGCAGAGGCGCGATCGTGTCGTTCGCCGGTGAGGCGGTGACGAGGTTGCCGGCGATCGTGGCGCGCGCCCGGATCTGCGGCGCGCCGACCTCGAGCGCGGCCTGGACCAGCGGCAGCGCGGCGCCTCGCGCCGGCGGCCATGCCAGCAGGTCGTTGTACGTCGCCAGCCCGCCGAGGACGACGTCGTCGCCTTCACGCCGCACGAACCGGAGTTCGTCGATCGCGCTCACGTCGATCAGGACCTCGGCCGGGTCGGCCTTGCGCTGCAGCTCGACCAGGACGTCGGTCCCACCCGCGACGATTCTCGCGCGTCCGCTCTCCTGCCGGAGAGCCGCGACCGCTGCGGGGAGCGTCGTCGGGCGGATGATGCGCCGCGCCATCAGCGGAGAATACCGCGCGCCGGCGCCGCGCACCCGCGCTCAGCGCACGCTCCACTCCCAGGCGTTCCAGAAGTCGCGGCCGAGCGGGTTGGGTCGAAACCCGCTCAGCCGCGGCGAGACCGCGTACACGCTGCGTTCCAAACCCAGGGGGATCACGGGAACGTCGTCGACGAGGACGTTCCCCGCCGCGCGGTAGGCCGCGGCGCGCCGCGACGGATCGTAGGTCGACGCGCCGGCCGCCTCGTCGCGGTCGTACGCACGGCTGCACCAGCCCATCGAGTTGCCGCCGCCCGGCGGCGTCGCGGCGCAGCCGAACAAATACGACCGATCCGGATCGAGCGCCGGCGACCACGACGTGAGCGCGAGATCGTAGCGTCCGCCCTCGAGGATCCCGCCGGCGTCTTTCGCCCCCCAGAACGTCGCTTCGGAGAACGAGCGGATTGCGACCGTGACGCCGGCGCGCCGCAGGTCGTCGACGATCTGCACCGCCGCGTCGGCGCTGCGGCGCCAGTCGCCGGCGATCGCGAGATCGAGCGAGAGGTGCAGCGGGCGCAGCACGCTGGCCGCCGCCGCGGTGTCGAAACGCGGCAGCGCGCGCGTCGCGGTGAACGCGGGATCGTACTGCACGCCGTCGGTCGGAACCAGCGCAGCGCGATACACCGTCGCGGCGAGCCTGCGACGGTCGATCGCCGCGGCGAGCGCGCGGCGCACGCGCGCGTCGGCGAGCGCGGGCCGGCGCACGTTCATCTGCAGGTAGTCGACGATGTTCGTCGTCGCGGCGACCGTCGCCAGACCGCGCGCCGCGTCGATCTGCAATCCGGTGAGCGGCACGGCGTCGAGCTGGTGCGCCAGCGCTTCGACCAATCGTGTCTGGGCCGCGGGCCGGATCTCGACGACGACGTTCGCGCTGCGCGCGCGCCGCCACGCGTACGGGTTCCGTTCGAACTCCAGCCGCTCGCCGCGCGCCCAGCGCGCGAGCCGGAACGGTCCGAGGCCGATCGGGTGGTCGTCGAGCGAGCTGCGGTCGAGCGATGCGTACGCGGCCGCAACGTGCCGCGGCAGGATCGCGAACGGATCGTTCGCGCCCAGCGTGAGAAACGACGCGACGAAGGGCGCGAAGGGACGCTTCAAGTGCACGACGAGCCGGTCGGGACGCGGCACCTCGACCGACGCGATCGGCGCGACCGCCGAGGTGTCGGGGACCGAGGTGCGCGGATTGCGCAGCGCGGCGACGGTGAACGCGACGTCGCGCGCGTCGAACGGCGCGCCGTCGCTCCAGCGGCCGGTCCGGATCTCGTAGGTGATCGTGCGCAAGTCGCGCGCGATCAGCCCGTTCGGGAGCGTCGGAACGCGCAGCGCGCGATCGGGGACGAGCCGGCCGCGATCGTCGACGAGAAAGAGATAGCCCTGCGTGAGCGGGCCGAGAAGCCATCCGAACGGCGTGTTGCGGATCGTATCGAGCGAGTTGGGATCGCCGTCGATGACGAACGCCGGCGGCCTCGGCGGCGCGGCATCGGCAGTCCGCGGGCCGCTGCTCGCGAACAGCGCCGCCAGCGCGACGACGAACGCGCCGACGCGCCGCGTCGAGGCCGCCGGCGACGGACCGTCGTACCTCGCGCACCGTGAGCGCAATGCCGGGCCGCGTCCGAGGGGTTGGGGCATACGACGGTGTCGACTACGGCCGTCGCCGTGTCGTCTCCGCTTTCACTTCCGCGTGAGCGGGCGCGCCCTGCGCGGCATCCTGCTCTGGTGGGCCGGCGCCGATCTGCGGATCACGCTGCTCGCGATTCCGCCGGTGATCCCGCTGCTCCATCGCGATCTGGGCCTCGACGAATCGGGGATCGCGGCGCTCTCGAACCTTCCCGTCCTCGTCCTCGCGGCGTCATCGATCTTCGGTTCGCTGTTCGCGGCGCGTCTCGGTGCGCGCCGCGCACTCGTCGCCGGACTCTGGCTCATCGCGCTCGGCGGCGCACTGCGTGGCGCTGGCCCGTCGGTCCCGTTGCTCTTCGTGATGAGCGCCGTGATGGGCGGCGGCATCGCGATCGCGCAGCCGGCGCTCCCCGCGCTCTCGCGCGCGTGGTTTCCGTCGCGCGTCCCGCTCGCCACCGGGATCTGGGCGAACGGCCTGCTGTGCGGCGAAGCGCTCAGCGCGTCGCTGACGATTCCGCTGATGCTGCCTCTCGTCGGCGGGAGTTGGGAACTCAGCCTCGCGGCTTGGAGCGTCCCGGTCGCGCTGACGGCGATCGCCTGCGCGACGGTGCGCGACGGCGGCAACGTCGCCGCGCCGGGCGAACGCTGGTTTCCGGACTTCCGCGATCCGCGCATCCGCCAGCTCGGCGTGTATCAATCCGCCGCGAGCCTCGCGTACTTCGGCGCCAACACGTTCCTGCCGGATTACTTTCACGCGACCCATCGCCCCGCGCTCATCGGTCCGTGTCTCGCGGCGCTCAACATCGGCCAGATCCCCGCGTCGCTCGTCGTCGGGCTGATCCCGTTGCGGGTGCTCGGCACGCGCGCGGTCTCGCTCCTCGTCGCCGCGCTCCTGCTGGCGGCGCTCGCCGCCTTGCTGCTCGGCGGCGCGGCCGCCGCGATCGCGGCCTCGGCGGTCGTCGGCTTCTTCGGCGCGTACGTCCTCACGATGAGCTTCGCGCTGCCGGCGGTGCTCGGCGCACCCGGCGAGGTGGCGCGCATCTCGGCCGGGACGTTCACGCTCGGATACAGCATCGCGTTCGTGACGACGGTGCTCGCCGGCGCCGCCTGGGACCTCACCCACGTCGCGGCGTCGGCCTTCGCGCCGATCCTCGCGGCGGCCGCGATCGCCGCGATCCTGGGGACGCGCCTGGGAGCGCGCCTGCAACGGTAATCGCCGGCGCGGCGGTGAAACCGGGAGGATGGCGCTGACGGCCCGTCCGTTGCATCCCCTCTTCGCCGCCGAAGCGAGCGGTTCGGTGCTGCGCGACACGTACGACGATGCCGTGCTCGGCGAGATCCGCACGCTGCTCGACCGCTACGCGGTGCTGGTCTTTCGCGATCAGCCGTTCACCGACGACGAGCAGATCGCGTTCGCGCGCCGGCTCGACGGCGAACTCGTGATGCAGGTCGCGCGCACGGTGATCGACGCGAAGCCGCGTCTCACCGAACCCGGGATCACCGACATCTCCAACCTCGACGAGAACGGCGCGCCGCTCGAGCGCGCCGACCGCCGCCGGATGTACTCACTCGGGAACCGCCTGTGGCACACCGACGCGTCGTTTCAGCATCCGCCCGCGCGCTACTCGATGCTCTCCGCGAAGACGGCGCCCGACCGCGACGGTGAAACCGAATACGCGGACATGCGCGCGGCCTACGATGCGCTGCCCGCCGCGCGCAAGGAGCAGATCGCGAACCTGCGCGCATTTCATTCGATCATCTACTCGCGCGAAACGATCGGCTTCACCGACTTCAGCGACGCGGAGCGCGCCGCGTTTCCCGGCGCGGAGCAGCCGCTGGTGCGCGTCCATCCCGGCTCCGGCCGCACGGGGCTCTACCTCGCCTCGCACGCCGAACGCATCGCCGGCTGGCCCGTCCCCGACGGCCGCCTGCTGCTGCGCGACCTGATGGCGTCGGCCACGCTGCCCCAGTTCGTCTACCGTCACGCGTGGCACCCGGGCGACTTCGTCATCTGGGACAACCGCTGCACGATGCATCGCGGGCTCCCGTTCGACGAGACGACGCAGCGCCGCGATCTGCGGCGCGCGACGACGCTCGATCTCGCGCGTACGCCGGCGGGCGCCGCTACCTGACCTCGCCGATCCGCGCGAGATAATACCGGTCGACGCGGCGAGCAGACCTTCCGCGTTCGCATACGGACCGGACGCTCGTGCACCATCACTGAATCGGGATGCAGGCTGAGCAGCATCGACGGAAAGACGGTACACTAATAGACGCGTTCGCGATCCGCGGCGCGCACGCAGGGCAGCTGAGCGTGCGCGCTCACGCCCGACGTCGTGAGGCTCGTTCCGGCGCGCCGCAGGTCGGAGTAGCCGCCGAGAAACGGTCCGTCGACCAGATCGTTGCGGCCGCTCTCCGACGGCGAGAGGCCGTCGAGCTGCGGGTGCACGAGCGGACAACGATAGCATTCACAATAGTTCTGAAACACCAGCTTCCAGTTGCACGCGAGGTCGTAGTCGATCGCGTGCGCGACCCGCAGCGTTTCGATCGCCCACGGCGCGATTCGTTGCGCGAGCGGAGCGAACGTCTGCGCGAACGGCACCGGCTGCGCCGCCAGCGAGACGAAGACGAATCCCGCAAACTCCGCGGCCTGCGCCCGGTGCAGCCTCGAAGCGCGCTTTGACGAAGCTCTCCATGGCGCGACGTTCGCGCCCGCCGCAGCGCGCCGCCTTGCGAGAGGCGGTGACCCCGGCGTGCCCAAAGTGCACCGCTATGCTGCGGGTCCATCTCTTCGGGCATCCGCGGTTGCTGCTCGACGAGATCGCCTTCCCCACCGCGAGCCGGCCCAAGGTCATCCCGCTGCTGGCGTACGTGCTGCTGCACGACGGACCGCTGGCGCGCCGTGCCGTCGCCGGGACGTTTTGGCCCGACGCCGCCGAAGACGACGCGCGCGCCAACCTCCGCCGCCACCTGAACTACCTCCAGCGGCTGCTCCCGCAGGCGCCGCCGGAACGCCCGTGGATCCTCGCCGGGGAGCGCACGATCCAATGGAACCCCGCCGCGCCCGTGTGGTGCGACGTGCGGGCGTTCGAGCAGCTTGCCGCCGATCCGCGCCGCGCGCGCGACGCGCTCGCGCTGTACGCCGGAGATCTGCTTGCCGACGTCGGCGAGCCGTGGGTCGACGCCGAACGTGAACGTCTGCGCGAACGGTACCTCGACGCCGCCGACGTCCACGTCGCGGCGCTGCGCGCGGCCGGCGACGACCGTGCCGCGATCGCCGCCGCGCAACGCGTGCTCGCCCTTGACCCGTGGCGCGAAGACACCCTGCGCGTGGCGCTGCAACTGCGTCATGCCTGCGGCGACCGCTCCGGCGCGCTCGCGCAGTACGATGCGTTCGCGCAGCGCTTACGCCGGGAACTCGGCGCCGCGCCGATGCCCGAGACGCGCGCGGTGCATGCGGCGATCCTGCGCGACGCGGCGCCGGCGGAGCCGCGGTCCGCGCCCGGCGCGCGCGCGAGCCCGCTCCCCGCCTCGCTCCCCTTCGCCGGGCGCGACGCCGAACTGACGGTGCTGCGCGAAGCGTACGACGCCGCGGCGGCGGGGCACGGCGGCCTGGTGCTCGTCGGTGGTGAAGCCGGAGTCGGGAAAACGAGGCTCGTGCGCGAGTTCGCCGCGCGCTGCGAGGCACGCGGCGCGCAGGTCTTCAGCGCGAGCCTGGCATCCGCCGAAGCCGAACCCTATCACGGCCCCGCGCTGCTCCTGCAGCGCGCCGCGACGCTCGCGCAGATGCTCGGCGTCGACCCTCTCGCGCTGCGCGTTCTCGCCGCGATCGCGCCTGCGCTCGACGAAACTGCGCTCGCGCAGTCGCCGCTCGAAGCGCTCGATCCGGCGCGCGAACGTGCACGTCTTTTCGATGCCTTCGCCGGGGTGTGGATCGCGCTCGCCCGGCGCCGGCCGGCAATCGTACTGCTCGACGACGCGCAGTGGGCCGGCGATGCGACGCTCGCGCTGTTCGAGCACCTCGCACACCGCGCAGCCGGCGAGCGCGTGCTCGTCGTGATGACGTACCGCGAGGACGAACTCGCGCCGCGGCATCCGCTGCGCGCCCTGCGCCGTTCGGGCGAACGCGACGGCATCTGCCGGCACCTCGCGCTCGCGCGCCTGTCGCGCGACGCGATCGGCGCGCTCGTCGGCTGGCTCGGCGACGCGTCCGCCGCAGCGACGTTCGCCGCCGAGCTGTACGAACGCAGCGAGGGGAACGCGTTCTTCGCCGGCGAGCTGATCCGCGGCGCGATCGAATCCGGACGTCTGCACGAGGCGGATGGCGACTGGCACGTCGTCGCCGATCGCCCCGGCGATGCGCTGCCGCCTGCGCTGCGCGACGTGCTCGCCCAGCGGATCGCACGGCTCGACGATGCATCGCGGACGCTCGCGGAGTTCGCCGCGGTGATCGGCCGCGATTTCGACGTCGAACTGCTGCGCGAGACCAGCGGCTGGAGCGAAGCCTCGGTGCTCGATGCGCTCGAATCGCTCGTCGACCGCCGCGTCGTGGCGATCGTCGGGATGCACGGACGATTCGACTACGCGTTCACGCACCAGCTCATGCAAGGCTTCGTGTACGAAGCGATCGACCCGGCGGTGCGGCGTCACCGCCATCGCCGCATCGCTCACGTAATGGAGGCCGGCGGGGCACGGCGTCGCGGGATCGCGGCCGCGTCGGCGCGTCACTGGGACTGCGGCGGCGACGCCGAACGCGCGGCGGCCCGCTACGTCGACGCGGCGTGCGAGGCGTTCGAGGTCTACGCGTACACCGAAGCGTCGGCTGCGGTCGACCGCGTGCTCGCGCTGGGCGCCGCCGACCGCACGCGGTTCGACGCGCTCCTCGTGCGCGAACGCATCGCGGCGATTGCCGGGGAACGTGAGCGTCAGGCGTCCGCGCTCGCGGAACTGACCGCGCTCGCGCGGCTTCTCGGCGGCGAGAGCGTCGCGCTCGCGCTCGAACGGACGGCGGAGCACGCCAACGTCGTGAGCGACCGGCGGCGCGAACGGGTCGCGGTCGCACTGCTCGAACGGTTCGCGCGGCGCTCGCGCGATCCGCACTGGCGCTCGCGTGCGCTGGCCCTGCGTGCGCGGCAGCGGCGCTGGGCCGAAGACTTCGACGGCGCGCACGCCGCGTTCGCCGAACTCATCGCGTTTTCGGCGCAGAGCGATCACCGGCGCGAACTGGTGCGAGCGCGGCTCGCCGTCGCTTACGCGTTCATCTACGAGGGCAAGCTCGAACGCGCGAACGACGCGCTCGCGTCGCTGCGCGCCGAGGCCCACGCGACCGGAAACGCGAGCGATCTCATCCGCACGCTGATGACGTTCGCGCGCGCCGCGCTCGCGCGTCAGGACTATGCAGCGATGACCGAATGCGCCGAAGAGGCCCGCGACCTGAGCCGCGCGATCGGCGACACCGAGGGCGAAGCGCTGGCCCTGCACACGATCGCCAACGGTCTCGTGTACGCGTTTCGCATCGACGGGACGAGCGCGCACTACCGCGAGGCGCTCGCGCTCTACGAACGGCTCGCCCACCGCGTCGGGATCGCGTCGATCGCCGTCGACATGGGGCTCTTCGCGACCGAGCTCGGCCTCTTCGACGAAGCGCTCGCGCGCTATGCGCGCGCCCGCGAGGTCGCGGCGGCGATCGGGTTCCGCTGGGTCACCTGCATCGAGCGGATCGACGCGGGCTACTGCGCGCGCCTGCAAGGCGACGACGCCGGCGCGGAGGCGGCCGGCGAGGAGGCCCTCCGGCTCGCGCGCGACCTCGGCTCGGCGCCGCTCGAATCGGCCGCGCTCGCGACAGTGGGCGCCGCGCGCAGCGCGCGCGGCCGGCACGCCGAAGCGCTGGCATTCCTGCACGACGCCGTCGCGCTGCGGCGTCCCGCCGGTCCGACGCCGCGGCTCGGCGACAACCTGTGCGCGCTCGCGCGAGCGCTGCTGCGCGCGAACCTCGTCGACGACGCCGCCCGGGTCGCCGCCGAACTCCGCGCGCTGTACGACGCGCACCTGCATCTGCCGCCGCAGCCCGCCGAACGGCTCGTCACGATCGCACGCGCCGAACGCGCGGCGGGACGCGACGGCGCCGCCGAGACCGCGTTGCGGCGGGCGCGCGCGGCGATGCAGGCGCGGGCCGCCGCGATTCGCGATCCGGCAATCCGGTCAGCGTTCCTCGCGCTGCCGTTTCATCGTGAGGCGACGGCTACGGCCGCGCTTCGAACACCAGGTTGAACGGCGTCTCCGTCGCCCGGCGGAAACGCGTGTAGCTGGCTTCGTTGAACACCGCGCGCAGCGCCGCTTCGCCGGCTTGCGCGCCGAGCCCGAGTCCGACTTCCTGCGAGAGCGACGCCGGCGTGCACAGCATCGTCGACGCCGCGTAGAAGATCCGGCCGACGGGGTTGAGGTTGTCTTCGAGGGCGTCGTTCGCGTACGGCTCGACCATCATGAACGTGCCGTCGTCGGCCAGCGCGCTGCGGATGTGAGCGGCCGCGCCGACCGGATCGCCCATGTCGTGGATGCAGTCGAAGCACGCGACGAAGTCGTAGCCTTTGCCGGGGAACGACTGCGCTGGCGCGACTTCGAACGAGACGCGGTCGGCGACGCCGGCGCGTTCCGCAGCCGCGCGCGCGAGCGCGATCGAACCGGCGTGGTAGTCGAAGCCGTGGAAGCGCGACTTCGGATACGCCCTGGCCATCAGAATCGTCGACGTTCCCAGGCCGCATCCGACGTCGGCGACCTTGGCGCCGGCGCGCAGTTTCGCGTCGACGCCGTCGAGCGCGGGGATCCAGTTCGCGACGATGTTGGCGTTGTATCCGGGCCGGAAAAAGCGTTCCGTCGCCGAGAACAGCCGCCGATCGTGCTCGTGCCAGCCGAAGCCTTTGCCGGTTTTGAACGCCTCGGTAATCTGCGGCTCGTCGACGTAGAGCGTCTGCCCGATCTCGAAGAGGCCGCACATCATGAACGGGCTCGAATCGTCGGCGAGCATCGGCGCGTGTTCGGGTGGGAGCGTGAACGCTTTGGTCGCCGGGTCGTAGGTGAGATAGCCCGACGCGGCTTGATTCGAAAGCCATTCGCGCACGTAGCGCTCGTGCGTCCCGGTCTTCTCGGCGAGCTGCGCCGAGGTGAGCGGCCCCTGTTCGGCGAGTGCCTTGTAGAGCCCGAGGCGGTCGCCGATCAGGACGAGCGCGCCGGTCAGCGTCGCGCCGACGTCGCCGAGCATCGTTCCGATGAATGCCTGCTGCGCGGCCTCGTCGATCTGCGGGGAAACGGATGCACTGGACATGCAAGCCTCCTGGCGAAGCGTGTGACGAACCGGTTCGCGACCGGCTCGACGCCGAGCCTACACCGCGCCCGTCTCAGAACCGTCTCAGGGCCGCCCGGCGTACTCGCCGCCATAGGCACCGACGCTCCGCCACGGTGCGCCGATCAGGATCACGCGCTGCTCGCTCGCCAAGCGGGTAAACGGGATCGCCGAATCGTGGCCGATCAGCGGCTCGCCAGCCTGGAAGCGCCGCACGTTCTTCCAATTGCCGCCGCCGCATCGGGATGATCGCCACGTCCGACGTTCCCAGATGTTCCTGACTGCGATCGACGACCGGGCCCATCGATTCTTGCGCCGCGATATCCTGATTCTGAAACCGCGATCCCCGTCCAGCTCCCGGCTTTCATCGCGGCGCGGTCCTGCTGCCAGCGATTGCGCGAAGTCGCGAAACGATCCCAGTCGCCCTCGAGATCGACGCCCGGCGTGTCGTTCTGGCTGTGAAACACGTCGAAGAGCAATCGTCCGTTCGTCGTCGACCGGAACGAAGAGCTGGGTGTGCGCGGGCAGATCGGGGTTTAGTGGCGGCGGGATGAACGCCGTCGACGGCACGGCAAACAGCGTGACGCGAACGTACCTCTGCTCGTCCGGCCGTTCGGTCGGCTTGCGGATCCGTACGGCGTGTCTTCGGTCTCGAGCTTCGGCGATCGATCGGTCGAGACGTCGAAGCGCTTCTCCCAATCGCGCCAACCGCCGCGGTGCAGGAACCACGAGTGCGCTGAATCGATCGCGCCTTCGACCGCCTGCAGGTAGTTCGCGCGGATCCCGATCTTCACGATCGCGCGCTGCTCGCGCGGCTGCGACGTCCAGTCGAACGCGGGGAACGGTAGTTCGTGCTCGCGCGGGCCGAGGTCGCCCACACCATCACGCCGGCCTCGCGCGTCGGATACGACGCGATGCGCACGCGATTTTTGAACCCGTATCCGTCCGGTTCGGTCGGCATCTCGACGCAGTTGCCGTCGACGTCGACTTTCCAGCCGTGATAGAAGCAGGTGAGGCCGCAGTCTTCGTTGCGTCCGATCACCAGCGACGCAAGACAGTGCGGGCAGCGCTCGCCGACCAGACCGATGCGCCCCGGCTGTCGCGAAACGCGACCGGGTCTTCGCCGAGCAGGCGGACGGGGACCGGCGTGCCGTCGGCATCGGCGACCTCGTCGGCGAGCAGCGCCGCAAGCCAATAGCGCCGGAGCACCTCGCCCTGCGGCTTCCCCGCGCCGACGCGCGTAAGCAGTTCGTTTTCGGCGGCGGTCAGCATCGCACGGCGTCCTCTCGATCGTGACGCATCAAAACACGCGCCGCTCGGCGATCTGATCGGCGGCGCGCACCACTTCGAGACCGAGCACGAGCATCGGCATCCCGCGTTCACGGTCGCGGTCCTTGACGGCGGCGACCGCGTCAAACGCGACCTGTTCGGGCAGCAGATAGCGCGGATGCTCGCCGCGGTCGCGCGCGGCGACGATCAGCGGGCGCACCTCGTCGAGGAGCGTCGCAAGCGACAGGTGATCGTCAGCGGACATCGGCACCCTCCAGCATGATCTCGCGCCGTTCGCGCGCGGACTGCACCAGCGCCAGCGCCGCCGCGACCGTCGCGGTCCCCCACGCCGCGTCGTGCAGGGGCGCGATGCCGCGCACGACGGCGTCGTAGAGTTCGTCGATCACGCCGTCCTTGTTCGGAAACGTGCGGCCGCGCGGAAGCGGGATCTCGCGCACGCCGTCGTCGCCGTACACC
The DNA here is from genome assembly GCF_027923555.1 of Vulcanimicrobium alpinum. Lineage (GTDB taxonomy): Bacteria > Vulcanimicrobiota > Vulcanimicrobiia > Vulcanimicrobiales > Vulcanimicrobiaceae > Vulcanimicrobium > Vulcanimicrobium alpinum. Next base: position 3,002,869 of record NZ_AP025523.1, read on the forward strand.
AGCACGCCGTCTGCCGACGGCCGCAGGTCGCCGCGCTCGCAACTCGCGATCAGCATCCCAAAGTGCGGCTGATGCGCCGGCGTCTCGGCGAGGCGCACGCCGCGCCCGGCGAAGGCGCTCTCCGCTTTCATGCGCGCCTCGTCGCCGGCTGATCGCGCGCCCAGCGCGCGCCGCGCTGCACCGTGCGCGGGCGACTTGTCCGCGCCCGACTCCGCGATCCAGAACGCCAGCTCGTCGGAATCGAAATGGTCGTAGCCGCTGTACGTGAGCGAGGCGGCGACGCCGGAGGCGAACTCGAGGAGCGCCGTCATCGCGCCTTCGGTAGGTCGATTTCGGTCCCACACGCCGCTCGCCGCGCGCACGCTGCGCAGCGGCCCGCCGTCGAGCGCGCGCACGATCTCGATCTGGTGCGGCACCTGGTTATACATGATCCCGCCGCCGCGCGCGCTGTCGAGTTCTTCGGGTCGCCGCGGCCGGTAGAGAAAATCGGTGTACGCGACGTTCACGATCATGCGCAGCGCGCCGAGTTCGCCGGAGGCGATGACGTCGCGCATCGTGCGTACGACGGGATCGAACGCGTGGGTGTGTCCGACGACGAGCGCGATACCCGAGGCGCGCGCCGCATCGGTCATCGCCGCGCACTCCTCGACGCTCAGCGCCATCGGCTTCTCGACGAGCACATGTTTGCCGTGCGCGGCGGCGGCGACGACGTCGGAGACGTGGCACTGGTGCGGCGTCGCGACGTAGATCGCGTCGATCCCCGGATCGCCCGCGAGCGCCTCGGCGCTCTCCCACGTGCGGCCGCCGAAATCGGCTTCGAATCGCGCGCGCGCGAGCGGGAGCTGATCGGCGGCGGCGACGATGTCGACGTGCGGATGCGCGGCGAGACTCGGCAGCATCGACGAGGCCGCTCGTCCCAGCCCGGCGACGCCGAGCCGCAGCCGCCGCTCAGCCATCGCCGTCGGCTCGAAGGCTCGCATCGACGCGTTCGAGGAGTGCGCGGAACTGACGCGCCTCAACCTCGCTCAGACCGCGGCGCATGACCGCGTTGAGGCGCAGGGCGTGCGCGCGGAGCGGACGCCGCAGCGCTTGTCCGCGCCGCGCGAGCCATTGAGCAGTCGGCACGATCCTTACTCCGTTAAGTATTTTTCGACGCCCTGCGGAACGCGCAAAATTGTGCCCCGCCGTGATGACGCCGAGAACAACAGCAGCACCATCGACGCGTTCGCGCGCTCGATCCGCGACGCGAACGCAAAAGAATTGCTGCTCGGCGCACCGGGACGCGCGGGACGCATGTGGGCGATGACGGATTCGAACCGCCGACCATCTCCGTGTAAAGGAGCCGCTCTCCCGCTGAGCTAATCGCCCGCCGCCGTGCGGCCATCGTTCGCCGCGCGGGAGACCGCTCCCCGGGGGCGGTAGACGCCTCCGATGCAGCGCCGCGGACCCGCCATCGACGACAGCCGGCCGATCTGGCGCACGATGCTCGTCTTTCTGATCCCGCTGATGCTGAGCAACGTGATGCAGTCGGCGTCGGCGACGCTCAACAGCATCTATCTCGGCCAGCTGATCGGCGTACATGCGCTGGCGGCGGCGTCCGGGTTTTTCCCGATCGTGTTCTTCATGGTCTCGTTCTTCATCGGGGTCTCGAGCGCGAGCGCGGTCCTGATCGGACAAGCCTACGGCGCGCGCGACGAAGAGCGGCTCAAAGCCGTCGCCGGCACGACGCTGACGCTGGCGATCGGCTCGGGCCTGGTGATCGGCGTGCTCGGCGTGATCTTCGGACCGCAGCTGCTGCATCTCATCGCAACGCCGGCCGATATCTTCGACGCCTCGCTCGCGTATGCACGGCTCACATTCCTCTCGCTGCCGCTGGTGTTTGTGTACCTGGCGTATTCGACGTTCATCCGCGGAACCGGCGACTCGACGACGCCGTTCGTCTCGCTGATCGTCAGCTCGGCGGTCACGCTGATGATGACGCCCGCGTTCATCCTGGGCTGGGCGGGTCTTCCGCACCTCGGCGTCGTCAGCGCAGCCGCGGCAAACATCGTCGCGAGCGCCGTGGGGTTGACGTACCTGCTGGTCGCGCTTACGCTGGCGAAGAATCCGCTGGCGTTCGACGGCTCCGTCCTGCGCAACATGAACCTCGAGCCGAAGCTTTCGATCACGCTGCTGCGGATCGGGATTCCGACCGGGATCCAGCTCGTGATGGTCTCGCTCTCGGAGATCGCGGTACTCGCGCTGGTGAACCGCTTCGGTTCGAGCGCGACGGCGGCGTATGGCGCGGTCAACCAGATCGTCTCGTACGTGCAGTTCCCGGCGATCTCGATCGGAATCACCGCGTCGATATTCGGCGCGCAGTCGATCGGCGCGAAACGCGTCGATCGCCTCACGCGCGTGGCGCGCGCAGGCGTTGGCCTGAACTGGCTCATCGGCGGGATTCTGATCGCGCTGGTGTACGTCTTCAACGATCTGATTCTCTCGCTGTTCATTACCGATCCGCAGGTGCTGCGCACCGCGCACGGCCTGCTCGCGATTACGCTGTGGAGTTACGTCATTTTCGGCACGTCGAGCGTGCTCTCGGGGCTGATGCGCTCGAGCGGCGCGGTGCTGTGGCCGACGCTGCTCTCGATCGTCGCGATCTGGGGCATCGAAGTTCCGGTCGCGTACGCGCTCGCGCCGCACTACGGCCTCCCGGGCGTGTGGGTGGCATACCCGGTGGCGTATTGCTGCAGTCTCGCGTTCCAGACCGTGTACTACTTCGCGTTTTGGCGTAGGCGCAAGCTCACGGCGCTGCTCGACGATCGCGCGGCGCCGGCGGCGACGTAACGGCCGGCGGCGGCGACGTGCCAAGCTCGCTCACTTCTTCACCGATGTCGTCGGCGTCACCGGCCATGCGTTCGAGTTCCGTCTGGGCCATGTCGAGCGTGAGCTGCAGCCGGCGCAAGACCTTGTTGTCGACGTCGCCGCGCTTTCGCGTCGCGATGAGCGTCGCGCGCTCGACCTCGACGAGGTCGGATCGCGTAGCGCTGTAGCGCACGGCGTTCGTCCTCGGGCCGGCTGCTCGCCTGACCCAGCGGCTCGCGATAGAAGTCGCGCAGCGCGCCGGCGTAGCCCAACTCGACCTTTCCGCCGCGCTCGAGTTCGTCGAGGCGGCGCAGCGCCGCTTCGCTAATCGCTCGCCGGGCATGCCGCACTTCGTCGCTTTCCGTCTCGTCGCCGTCGATCCGCAGCGCGCGCGCCACGGCCGGCATCGCAAGGCGCCCCCGACCGTAACAGGCCCTAACACATTATAGTAACGTTCTAACGCCCGCCGCTCGCGCACCAAATCCGCACACCAAGCCCAAAACAAGGTAGGCCGGGTCTACGCCCCGGCCCATTAAAACAGCGCTACGGTAGCTGCCATCAACGCCCTCTGGCCTCGCCGTTCACCGCCCCGTCACGATAGCATCGATCGTGCCCCGCGGAGTGGTGTACGAGTAACTCTCGACGCGGGTCGTTTCTCAGCCCGTAATCACGGCTGAGAGCCGCTGGTTCTGGTTGTCGCTGATCGCTCCGAGTCCTTCGAGCGAGAGGTACCGCCGCTGCAGCCGCCACTCGACGTTCTGTTCCAAGAGCAGCGCGCCGACGAGCCGCACGATCGCGGCTTCGTTCGGGAAGATACCAACGACGTCCACGCCGGATCGCTCAGCGACGGGTCGAGCGCCGGCGGCTTCTCGGCGCGGACGGCGGGAAACGACGCCGCCGGCCCGCTCACGGCGAGGGCCGGCGACGCGGCGGCCGCAACCAACATCGCAGCCCAAACGAGGACGGAACGCAAGCGCATGACGGCGATACGGTGCATGACAACTAATTGTTTCGGAGAGTTATTCTTATTTTCCTAGTTGTCGCGGCTGGCGTCGCTTCTGCCGAGTGGCCGGACTACTGGACGATGACCGTCCCGATCATGTGCTCCGTGTCGTCGTGGAACAGGCATTGGTACGTGAACGTCCCGACGGTCGTGAATTTCAGCGAGAAGCTCGCGCCGGAGAAGAGGACGCCGGAGTTTACCAACATCGTCCCGTCGTACACGTTCCCGCCGGTGGGCGGGGCGAACGGGTTGAGAATCGGGAACGGCGCCCCAACGGGCGCGATCGTAACCGTGTGCGGCGCGTTGTTTGATTGATTCGTCCATGTGACGATGTCGCCGACGTGGACGGTGACCGACGTCACTGCCAGCGACGGTCCGTCGAGGAATCGCTGCACCGCCACAGGCGACGGCGGACCGACGGTGAGGCCCGGCGTCAGTCCCGCAACGAGATGGGGCCCGCCGGGCGCATATGGGAACTGGGAAACCGCCGTTGTCCCGAGCGCGAGATCCGCGGCTTGCGCCGCCGACGCGCCGAGTTCAGCGACGGTATTCGACGGCGGGTAGGGCGTGCCGGAAGGCTGCACGACGATCGTTCCTCGCATCGCAGGTCCGTGCAGCAGGCAGGTGTACGTGTAGGTTCCGGGATTCGTGAACGTCAGACTGTACGACTTGCCCAGAAGCAGGAAGCCTGAACTCGTGTACGTCGTCGCGTCGTACGTCGGCCCGCCGAACGGCTGCGCCGACGTCGGATCAGTCGGAGGCGGATACGCCGTGCGAGGCCCGAGCAGCGTCACGGTGTGCGGCTCGCCGGACGGAAATGCCCAGTGCACCGTGTCGCCGACATTCACCGTCAGCGAACTCGGATAGAAGCGGAAGGACTGCATCGCTTCCATGTTTGACGAGCCGCCTGCCGTGATCGTGAAGACCGGCGAGCCGGTATTGAACGGCGGCGGGCTCACGCTGCCGCCCTGACAACCCCCCAGCGCCAACGCCGCAACTATCGCGGACGCGTAGAAAACACGCGCTGAGATCATCGTCCACCTCCGAAGATACCCGGCTCCGCGCCTATCCTGGGCTTAAAACCCCGGATAGTCAAGTTAACTGGGTGAGCAACCAACCGGACGCGCGAAACGGTTTCGGGTTCCGCGATGCGGCTACAACGGAGCATGCGTCTCGGCCGAGTTGGAATCGTCATGCTTGCGCTGGCGGCCTTTGCCCCTGTGCCCGCCGGTGCCGAGACCTGGCACTGGCATCACCTCTGGCACGTCGTCACGGGGTCGACCGTCGACTCCCAGCTCACCGTGACCGTCGGCGGCGGTCAAGCAGCGTGGTCGTACGTCGCGCTGCTCGAAAAACGGAGCACCGTCATCTTCTCGTGTCACGCGCCGGCGGCCGACGTCGACAGCGCCTCGGCGTTTCGCGACGGCAACGAGATCTCGCTGGTCGTCGCGCTGAAGGCCGGCCGCAGCGCGAACTGCGGGACGACGCGACAGCGCGTCAGCGCGATCCCCGGCGACAGCTACGCACAGATGCAGCAGATCGCCGCGGGGATCAATCGCGCCCTGGCGGCAAATCGACCGCCCGAGAAACCGCAGCCAGCGCCGATCGCGCCGCGTCCCCGATCGCCGTCGCCGAGTGCCGTGCCGCTCGAAAGCGCTTCGCCGCGTGCAACGCCGCGAACGTCGCCGGTACCGCGCAGCAATCGCAGCGCAGAGCCGGCTCCGTCCGGCGCGCCGGAGGTTGTCCCCGACATCCGCCCGCGGCTGCTCGTGCGCGGTACGTCGTCGCTCTCGATCGGTCACCGCGGCGTTGCACGCGTGCGCGTGCTGGTCGGCGCCGACGGCACTCCAGAACAAGCGTCAATACTTTCGATCACCGACCGCGCGCTCGTGCCGGCAGCGATCGAAACCGCAGTCTCGTCGACCTACGCGCCAGCGAAGAAGAACGGGCGGCCGATCGCCGCAACGTACGTCGCGACGTTCACGTTCAACGGCGAAGATCCGGCGCTGCAGTCGATTCCGGTGTGGCGCCGCGTGCCGCTTGCAACGCCCACACCGACGGAAGAGCCCAGCATCGCGCCGACGCCGGCACCAACCCCGACGCCGACACCGCGACCGACGGCAACACCGACGCCGCGTCCGACCCCGACCCCGACACCGCTGCCGACGCGGCGCCCGGGCGCGCCCGCACTCCGCGGCGTCTCCCATCCTGCGAAGCCGACACCGGTACCGACGCGCGCGCCATAAATCGCATGGCGCGCGATGAGAAAGCGGGACACAGAAAGATGTTGGAGCTCGCGGCGGGAGGCGGAACGCTCGCCACCGAGCTCGCGCGGTGCGCCGCGTTCGGTGATCGCAACAGACATTTCGCCGCGCATGGTAACGCATATCGAGTCGGCGGCGAAGCGTGCCGGATCCGCGAACATTCGTGCCGTTGCGATGGATGCCGAGTTTCTCGACGTGGCCGACTCCTCGATCGATGCCGCGTACTGCATGTTCGGAGTGATGTTGTTTGCGGATCGCACGCGCGCATTCCGCGAAGTGCACCGCGTCCTCAGACCCGGCGGACGTTTCGTCACCACGACGTGGCACGAAACGTCGCGCCTGCTGGCGCCCGTGCGCGCGGCGGTGCACGCGATCAGGCCGGGTTCGCCCCCGGATGCGGCGCTCTCGGCTCCCCCGGTACTCGGTACGCCGGACGCGTTACGGCAAGAACTCGAGACGGCGGGTTTGCGCGACATCGAGGTGCACGAGCTCGAGCGAACGCTGGAGTTCTCCTCACATGATGTCTATTTGGATGACTTCCCCCGCGCAAATCCGATGGGAATCATGATGCAGCGGATGCTGCTGCCGCCTGTCCGCGCCGCGATGCGAGAACGGACTGACGTTGCCCCGGATGTCAGGCCGCGGATAACCGTGAGTTTGGGGTAGTGCGATGATGCTCGATGAACTCGGCCGGCGTCAAGCCGCCGAGCGCGGTGTGGGGTCGGCGATGGTTGTAATCGACACGCCATGCTTCGATCGCGGTGCGAGCGTGGAAGAGCGTGGGAAAGGCGTGCTCGTTGAGTAACTCGTCTCGGAAACGTCCGTTAAAGCTCTCGACGCTGCCGTTCTGAGTCGGCTTGCCGGGTTCGATAAAGTGCAGCTCAACGTTGACCCGCGCGGCCCAGCCGAGCATCGCGTTGCTCGTGAACTCGGTTCCGTTGTCGAACTTGAGCGTCGGCGGTAGACCGCGCTCTTGCGCGAGACGTGAGAGCACGCGCACGACACGCTCGCCGGTGAGCGAGAAGTCGACTTCGATGCCGATCGACTCTCGGGTGAAGTCGTCGATAATCGTCAGCGAGCGAAACTTTCGCCCGTTGCTAAGCGCGTCGTGTACGAAGTCGAGCGACCAGCGTTCGTTCGGCCGCGTGACCGGCGGCACGACGTTGCCACGGACGTATCGTACGCCACGCTTACGTCGACTGCGCAGCTGTAGACCAGCGTTGCGATAGATCCGATGAACTCGCTTGTGGTTCACGACGAAGCCTTCGCGGCGCAGCATGATCGTGAGCCGGCGGTAGCCGAACCGACGGCGTTCTGCGGCGAGCGCCTTGAGCCGCTCGAGCAACGCCGGATCGTCCGTCCGCCGCACGCGATACTGCGCGACGGATCGCGGACAACGCGCGATGCGGCATGCGGCGCGTTGGCTCACACCGAGGTCTTGCAGGGCCCTCACCGCGGCTTTTCGCTGCGAGGGCCCCAGGAGTTTTTGCGATTAGCTCTTTCATCGCGTCGTTCTCGAGCGAAAGGTTCGCGATGATGCGCTTCATGCGCCCGTTCTCGTCTTCGAGCACGCGACCGCGGGCGATCTCGCTGCTCTGCATGCCGCCGTACCGGGATTTCCAGGCGGAGATGGTGTTCGGATGAACGCCGTGTCGACGGCCGAGCTCGATGAACGAGGCGCCGGCGTCGTGTTCTCGGAGGATCGAGACGATCTGCGTCTCGGTGAAGCGGGACTTCCGCATGCGGGCTTCCTTTCGGCCCATCGGCCGGGGAAACCCACGGTATCAACTGACCCGGATCACCGGGGCAACGTCACACGGCGTGCCGTTGGAGGTCGTCTCGAAACGGCTGGGACACGCGACGATCGGCATTACTGCCGAGCGGTATTTGCACGTGTACCGGGAGCGGGATGCGGAAGCCGCGGAAGTGTTCGAACAGCTCGCCAGCTAAGGCGTCTCGTTAGAGTCTGTTAGACGATTGTTAGACGGGCGGCCCAACAATCGTCTAAATCAGCGGAATCCCTCGTAAATCAAGGGTTTCAAGTGGTAGCGCCAACGGGAATCGAACCCGTCTCTCCGCCTTGAAAGGGCAGCGTCCTAACCGATAGACTATGGCGCCGAGACCGCCGGGGTTTGGGCGCCGGGGGGCGCCGTCCCTTTGACGCTGGGCGACTCGCGAAGGTTGCTCAGCGCGAGCGGCGTTCGGCGATGAGGCCCTGGCGGATCGCGGCGACGACCGCCTGGCGGCGGCCGCTGACGCCGAGTTTGCGGCAGATGCTGCGGATGTGCACGTCGACGGTCTGGGAACTGCGGCCGAGTTCGGCGGCGATCTCCTTGCTGGTCGCGCCGCCGGCGGCGAGCAGCAGCACGCGTTTCTCCGCTTTGCTCAGCAGCGCCACTTTGCCGCGCTCGGGAGCGCGCTCCGGGAGCGCGCGGATCACGCGCACGAGCGACGCGCGTCCGGCATCATCGAGCGCGCGCAGCGGCTGTTCGAGGTCGACGGCGCCGTCGGCGTGCCCGCCGTACCGTTCGCGAAAGGACTGCGTCGCATCGGCGAGCGCGTTGGCTGCTTCGTCGCCCCGGTGCGCTTCGCCGCGCAGGCCGGCGATCGCGCTGCGCGCGCGCGCATCGTGGCCTAGTACGATCGTTGCCAGCGCGAGATACGCGCGCGTCGTGAGCGCATCGGCGCCGTGCGGGTGCGCGCGCAGGAGCGCGCGGCTCCGCTGCATCGCCTTCGCGCTCTCGCCGCGCTTTCCGATCGCTGCCGCGAAGAGGCCGGCCTGCGCCCACGACACCGCACCGCCGGGTTCCGCTGTCGCTTCGGCGGCACGGGCGGCAGCCCGCAGCGCGTCGTCGAAGCGCCCGGCCGCCGCGAGATCTTCCGCTTCTTGGGGTTCCGCCATTCCTCCAACGCGTGCGACGGGGGAGAGTAGGCCCGGCTGGATTCGAACCAGCGCGCTACCAGTTATGAGCCGGCTGCTCTACCGCTGAGCTACGGGCCCGTCGCTCGGGCGGCCTTCGACGGATGCGCGCCGATGATCTTCCCGTGTCAGGCTCGCGTCAACGCTGCAAACGCCGAGCGGCCCGGGTAGCGCGCCGTCGACGCGCCGAGTTCTTCGGCGATCGCCATCAGGCGGTTGTATTTCGCGGTGCGGTCGCTGCGGGCGAGCGAACCGGTCTTGATCTGCCCGGCACCGGTCGCCACCGCGAGATCGCTGATCGTCGTGTCTTCGGTCTCGCCGGAACGATGCGAGATCACGGCGCGATAGCCGGCTTTGTGCGCCGTCTCCACCGCATCGAGCGTCTCGGTGAGCGTCCCGATCTGGTTGACCTTCACGAGGATCGCGTTGCCGGAGCCCTCACGTATCCCGCGCTGCAGGCGCTCGACGTTGGTGACGAAGAGATCGTCGCCGACGAGCTGGACGCGCGCGCCGAGCGTCTTGGTCAGCAGCTGCCAGCCTTCCCAATCGTCTTCGGCGAGGCCGTCTTCGATCGAAACGATCGGATAGTTCTTGCACAACCCGTCGTAGAGCGCGACCATCTGCGCCGCGTCGAACGGATGGTCGTCGGGCTTGTGCGGCCAGTACGTGCCGTCGCGATAGAATTCGGTCGACGCCGCGTCGAGCGCGATCGCAACCTCGGTGCCGGGCCGATAGCCGGCCTTTTCGATCGTCTGCACCAGCAGCGCGAGCGCTTCGTCGATCGAGTCGAGCTTCGGCGCGTAGCCGCCTTCGTCGCCGACCAGGGTTTGATGGCCGGCGTCGTGCAGCATCTTGCCGAGCGTGTGAAAGATCTCCGCGCCGCAGCGCACCGCGTCGGCGATCGTCGCGGCGCCGACGGGGACGATCATGCATTCCTGGAACTGCAGCGCGCCTTCGGCGTGCTTGCCGCCGTTGATCACGTTCATCATCGGAACCGGCAGCGTCGCCGCCGACGGGCCGCCGAGATAGCGGTACAGCGGCACGCCGAGCGAGATGGCCGCCGCGCGCGCGACGGCGAGCGAGACCCCGAGCAGCGCGTTCGCGCCGAGGTTCGCTTTGTTCGGCGTTCCGTCCAGTTCGATTAAGGTGCGATCGATCTCCCGCTGCGACGTCGCGTCGAGACCTTCGAGCGCGGGGCCGATGATCTCGTTCACCGCGCCGACGGCCTGCAGGACGCCTTTGCCGTTATAGCGCTTTTTGTCGCCGTCGCGCTTCCCCACCGCTTCGTGCGCGCCGGTCGACGCGCCCGACGGCACCATCGCTTCTTCCACCGCGCCGAACGACGTCGCGACCGCGACGGCGACGGTGGGATTGCCGCGCGAATCCAGCACTTCGCGTGCGCGCACGCTTTCGATGAGCGGACGCCCTTGCCCGCGCAGCGACTCGATCGACATTACTTCGCCGAGATCCAGTCGCCGAGGACGTGGGCGCGCGGGAAGAGCTCCTGATCGTTGAAGAAAATCGCGACCTCGCGCTGCGCCGACTCCGGCGAGTCGGAACCGTGCGCGAGGTTGCGGCCGATCGTCTGACCGTAGTCGCCGCGGATCGTTCCGGGCGTCGCCTTGATCGGGTTCGTCGCGCCGATCGTCGCGCGGCAGCCCTCGATCGCATCTTCTCCTTCGATCACCATCGCGACGATCGGCGTCGCGGTGATGTAGTCGACCAGGCCCGGGAAGAACGGCTTGCCGTCGTGTTCGGCATAGTGGCGCTTTGCCTGATCCTGCGTCACGTGCATCAGCTTCAGACCGAGGATCGTGTAACCGCGGCGCTCGAAGCGCGCGAGAATCTCCCCGACCAGTCCGCGGACCACCGCGTCGGCTTTTGCGAGGATCAAGGTTCGTTCGACTGCCATAGCGGAGGGGCTATACGTGCCAATCGAAAGCGAACCTCTCCTGAACGTCGAGCGCGTCCGCGGCGCGCTCGCGGGCACGTCGTTCGCCGACGTGCGCTACGTGCGCGAGACCGGGAGCACGAACGACGACGCGGCGGCCCTGCTCGGCGATCCCGCCGCAGCGGGACGCACGCTCGTCGCGGAGTTCCAAACGGCCGGCAAAGGACGCAAGGCCGGACGCGCGTGGATCGCGCCGGCGGGGAGCGCGCTGCTGTTCACGGCCGTGCTGCCGCAGGCGGTGCCGGCCTCGGCGCTGTGGGCCGTTCCGTTCTGGACGGCGCTGGCAGTCGCCGACGGCGTCGAGGAAGGGAGCGGGGTGCGGCTGGACCTGCGCTGGCCCAACGACTGCGATCTGCGCGGACGGAAGGTCGCCGGGATCCTCTGCGTCTCGCGGATCGTCGGCGCGACCGCGTGGGTCGGCTGCGGCGTGGGGATCAACCTTCGCCGTCCGGACGACCCCGCGGTCGCCGCGATCGAACCGGCGCCCGCGTATCTCTCCGACGCCGCGCCCGACGTGGAACGCGAAACCGTGCTCGCCGCGATCCTCGGCGCGATGGACGGACTCCTCGACGTGCTCGAACGGCCCGACGACGCGGCGGGCGCGTGGGAGGAACGCGCGGCGCTGCGCGGGACGCGCTACCGGCTGCGGCTCGACGCCGACGGCAGCGAGATCGACGGCGCGGCGCAGTCGCTCGACCGCGAAGGCGGGCTTGTCGTCGCGACGGCGCACGGAATACGTACCGTGCACCTCGGCGACGCGCGGGTCATCCCTCCGTCACCCTGAGCATGTCGAAGGGCGGAGAGGGACGTGCACGCAGGGCGCGGCTCGCATCGGCGTGATCGCGGCTGCCCTTCGACAAGCTCAGGGTGACGAGGGGGCTCGACCCGCTCAGGGGGGCGTTATTTTACGACGCCGCCGAGGGCGACGTTGGCGGCGGTGAGGGCGGTGAGCGCCTTCGACTCGAGGGAGCCTTCGATGCTCAGCGCGAGGTTGGCGGACGCGGCGACCGTCGCCGGTTTGGGGATCATCTTCGCGGAGACGCCGTGATCCTTGAGCGCCTTCGTGGCGATCATCGTGTCGGCGTTCGACGCGAAGAACAGAACGACGTCAGGCATCGATCACTTCGCGCCGGTCACCAACTCGTCGAGTCCCGCCGCGACTTCGTTGAGTTCGCCGACGCGCGCGACGGCCTGCTTGGTGCGTGACGCCATCTCGGTCGCGAGCGTGTCGATGACGACGATGTCGCTGAGGATCTCGGCGTTGAGCGCCGAGGCGGCGAGGATCGCCTCGGACGCCGCCGGCTGCGTCGCAACCGCGTGGCCGTTCCCCGACGCGCCGTTGCTGCTCGGCGCGTGCGCACCGGTCGCCGCCCGCATGAGCAGATCGCCTTGCCGCTCCACCGCTTCGCGCGTCTGCGCGATGTGATCGCCCGAAACTTCGCTGCCGACGATGACGACCGAGAGCTCCTTGGCCGACGCGCGCACCTGACGGCTGCGCGCCCCGATCTGGCGACAGACGCGCTCGACGACCGGCAGCGCGATCAGCGCCGCGATCGCGATCCCGACCAGTCCCCACAGCAGGAGCGATCCGAGCGTGTGCCGCTGCACCTCCGCGAACGCCGAGAGCGGGACGCCGAACCAGCGCTGCGCGATGACGTCGTTCTGATCGTTGAGCACCGGCTCGACGCGCACGAGATAGTCGAGGCCGCCTTCGTTGTCGACGCCTTCGTACGGCCGCTTCACGACCGCGATCGCCGGCGGTGTCATCTCGTCGACCAGGCGCGTGCCGTCCTGGCGCGAGATCGAACTGGAGATCACTTCGTTCCCGAACAGGATCGCGGCTTTCCCGCCCAGCGCGTGCGCCGCTTGATCGACGACGTCGTAGTAGTGGTTCATCAGCAGCCCGCCGTACACGGCGCCGATCGTGCGCTCGTTCTGATCGGAGACCGGCGCCGCGGCGATCAGGCCGAGCCCGTCCACGACCCCTTCGCGCCCCGACGTCGTCGCTTCGATCTGCGGCACGAGCTGTTCGGGTTCGAGTTCGTCGTGCGGGACGCGCGCCGCCGTTGTGACGGTCTCGCCGCTGAGCGCGCGGGCGACGTACGGCGATCGCAGCAGCGCGCCGGGCGGCCCGGCGTTGGCGCGCGCGAGCACCCGGCCCTTCACGTCGACGACGGTGAGGAACGAGAGTCCGCCCTGCCGCTCGATCCCGCTGAGCGCGTCTTCGAGCGCCTTCCCGTTGTGCGCGACGAGCGCACGGCGCACCGACTCGTTGATCGCCGACTGCGTGACGAGAAGCTGGACCTGGTCTTTCTTCGTGTCCCAGTAGCCGGCGAATCCGGTCGAAGCGCTCGTCACCTGCTGCGCGGCGAGCTTGTTCAAGTCGGTCGCCATCGTCTGCCGCGCGGCGACCGCGCTGATCGCGCCAGAGATCACGATGGCGACGAGCATCGTCCCCACCATCTTGGTGCGCAGGCCGATCTTCATAACGGGGTTTCCTCCCTGGCGTCCGCGATCGCGTAGCGTCCGAGCAGCGCGTCGATCGACGACGCGCGCTGATTCATCTCCTCGACCGACTCGAGGATCCGCTGGGCCGCCGACGTCACCTCGGCGTTCACGTACGTCAGCACCTCGACCGACGACGCGTTCTGCGACGAGATCGAGGTGATCGCATCGAAGGCGCGCGAGACTTCGCCGGAGTGTGACGCCATGCGCGTGGTGGCGGCGAGGTTTGCGCCGACGGAGTGCGTGATCTCCTCGATCGACCGGATCACGCGGAACGTGTTCTCCGCCATCGAGCGCGTCACGGTGCTGATCTGGCCGATCTGCCGGTTCGCGCCGAGCACCGCCTCGACGATCTCGCGCAGCGCCTCCGACGCGCTGTCCGTCGACTTGACGCTCTGCTCGACCCGTTCGTTCAAGCGCGTCATCGCGTCGGTCACCTGGGCGATGACGCTCTGCGTCGAGCCGATGTGGCCGGCGATCTCCTTGGTGGCCTGGACGCTGCCGTCGGCGAGCTTGCGGATCTCGGATGCCACCACGGCGAAGCCGCGGCCGTGCTCGCCGGCGCGCGCCGCCTCGATGGCGGCGTTGAGCGCGAGCAGGTTCGTCTGTTCCGCGATCCGGTCGATCACTTTGACGATGTCGCCGATTTGATCGGAGTTGTCGCCGAGGCGGCGGATGTCGTCGCCGAGTTCGTCGATCGTCGAGCGGATCGTCGCCATCGCGTCGACGATGGTGTGAATCGCCGTCCCGCCGCGGTCGGCGGTCAGCGTCGTCTCCGACGAGATGCTGAGCAGAGAGTCGACCTGCGCGGAGACCTCTTCGATCGATGCCGACATCGCGGTGACCGAGACGGCGGTTTCGTCGAGCGAACGCGTCTGCTGTTCCGCCGATCCGGCGAGCTCGCCGATCGCATCCGCCATCGAACGGACCTTCGTGAGCGCACCCTCGACGATCGTGCTCTGCTCGACGATCCCGTCCTCGAGCTGCTTCTGCGCGATCGCGCCGCCCTCGATGACCGCGAGCGAACTCGACGCCGTCGACCGCAGTTCGGCGCCGGAACGCTGCAGCGTCGCGGTTTCGCCGTGCATCGAACGCAGAAACTCGCGGATGCCGAAGATCAGTTTGTTCAAGCCGACCGCGAGCTCGCCGAGCGGCCCGTCGGCGACGGCGAGGTTCTTGGTGAGGTCGCCGCCGGCGACTTCGCGCACGCCGGTGTTGAGCGCGGCGATGCTCTGCGCGAGCGTCCCGCTCGCCGGGAGCGCGACCCGCTCGCCGCCGAGCAGCGCAAGGCTCAGTTCATCGCCGTCGCCGCGCGCCGCCGCCGCGTCGCCGAGCATCCACGCGAGTCCCGTGCCGCCTGCGAAGACCGCGAGCGCGCTCAGGATCGCCGCCTCGGAGCCGCTCGGATGCGCGAGAAACGCCGCGATGCCGCCGGCGAGTGCGGCGCCGATCGCCGTCAAGCGCCCCGCCGCAAGGGCGGCGAAACCGACCGCGACCAGCGCAACCGGATCGAGCTCCGGGAACCGCGGACAGCCCGCAAACAGGGCCGCCGCGATCACCGCGACGGCTCCGATGACGAGACGGCCGGGCGACGCTTGGCGACGCACGGCGACGAGGCGATCCAGAGTCAGACGATGACTCCCCGGCAGAAAAGAGAAACCTCATTCGGGTGTCGGCCGTTCGGCCCGGTACCTTAAGCGCCGGTCAGGCGGACTTATTCGCTCGGCTGCGTCGCTCGCAGGCCTCGCAGAAATGCGAGTACTTGTTGTCGGTGTCGAACACCGAGTTCGAATAGTACATCGCGCAGCGCGCGTTGTAGCAGTGGCGCAGCCCGAGCGCGTGCCCGATCTCGTGCACGCTCTCCTTTAAGAGCCGCTGGAACAGGGCGTTCTCGTCGGGAGCGTCGCCGTAGTATTCCGAGCGCAGCCGATGGAGCGAGACGACCGCGCAGCGCTGCGCTTCGCTCGACGACCCGAAGACGAACTGATGCGACGTCTTGTAGAGGTCGTACTCGGTGATCCCGAGGACGAGGTCGCCGCGCGGTTCGTACGCGCTGGTCAGGCGGCTCGCGAGCGAACTGAAGAACAGTTGCCCGCGCATGCTGTTGAGCGCGCTCTTCGGGACCGCGAGCGCGGCGCGGACGACGGCGGTTGCGAGGAACCGCTCCTCCAGGCACAACGCAAGCCGGGTAAGCAATTCCCCGTCGATCGCATTGATCGGAACGATGCTGATCTCGCGCACGGCCGGAGTAGATCGTTCGGTTCGCGACGGGAGCGGTCCTGGCCGCGCGGCGGCGAAGGACTGCCGCGGGATGATCGTCGGCATCGGGATCGATCTTGCCGAAGTGGAGCGCTACCGCTTCGACGACGCTGCGCGCGCGCGGTTCGCGCGCAAAGTGTACACCGAGGAAGAGATGGCGTACGCGATGCGCAAGCGGCTGTGGCCCGAACGGCTCGCGGGCTTCTTCGCGGCGAAGGAAGCGGCGCGCAAAGCGTTCGGGCACGCGATTCCGTGGAACGCCGTCGGCGTTTCGCACGAGCGCAGCGGAAAGCCGATCCTGCGGTTCTATCGCGACTACGAGCGGCTGCTCGTCGAACGCGGCGTGCGCACGGTGCACCTGACGATCACGCACACGGCGACGACCGCCGCGGCGATCGTCATCCTGGAAGGGTAAACGGCGCGTCGTGCGGGCGGTCACGGCGGCGCAGATGCGCGCGATCGATGCAGCGGCGGCGGCGCGCGACGGCGAGGTCGCGCTGATGCGCGCCGCCGGCGCTGCGATCGCGCGCCTGATCGACCGCTACGCGCACGGCGACGGACCGATCGTCGGCGTCGCCGGGAACGGCAACAACGGCGGCGACGCGTACGCGGCGCTGGCCGCGTACGCCGGAGGGCGGCGCCGGATCGTCTACGGCGATCCGGCGGCCGAGGGAAGCCGCGCGCGTCACGACGCACGCTGGCGCGCGCGGATTGCAGGCGTCGAAGAACGGCCGCTCCCGGTCGACGCGAACGCGCTGCGCGGCGCGGCGCTGGTGCTCGACGGCGTGCTCGGCGTCAACGCGCGCCTGCCGCTCGACGCGCGCAGCGCGGCGGCGGTCGCCGCGATTGCCGCGAGCGGGGCGGCGGTGCTCGCGCTCGACATCCCGACCGGGACCGAGCCGACGACGGGGGCGGTCGACGCGCACGTCGTGCGCGCCGTCGCGACGATCGCGCTGGGACGGCCCAAGCTCGGCACGCTGCTCGACCCGGCGCGCGACTGCACCGGTGCACTGTGGTGCGCGCCGATCGGGATGCGCGACGCCGACGCCGCCGGCGTCGACGATCCGCCGGCCGAAGTGCTCGATCCGGCGGCGTTCGCCGCGCTCTTGCCGGTTCGTGCCGACGAGTCCGACAAACGCAGCTCGGGCGCACCGCTCATCGTCGCCGGATCGACGCAGTTCCCCGGCGCCGCGGTGCTGTGCGCGTGGGGCGCGGCGCGCGCGGGCGCAGGGTACGTCACGGTCGCGGCGCCCGAAGGCGCGGCGGCGGCGCTGCGCGCCCACCTCGTCGAGCAAGTGGTGGTGACGTACGACGAGCGCGATCCCGCCGCGGCGGTGCAGACGATCCTCGACCTCACGAACCGCTGCAGCGCGATCGCGATCGGGCCGGGGCTCGGGCTCTCCGACGACTCTGCCGCGATCGTGAACGGCGTCGTCGGCGGGACGACCCTGCCGGTCGTCGCCGACGCGAGCGCACTCTACCACCTCGCGAAACGGCTCGATGCGTATCGCGATGCACCGCTGGTCATCACGCCGCATGCCGGCGAGTTCGCGCGCATCAGCGGAAAGGGGACCGTCGCGCCGGACGAACGCCTCGCACGCGTGCGCGAGTTCGTCGACCGCACGGGGATCGTCACGCTGCTCAAAGGACGCACGACGCTGATCGCCTCGCGCGACGCGACGCATCTCAACCCGACGGGGACGAACGCACTGGCGACGGCCGGTACCGGCGACGTCCTCACCGGTGCGATCGCGACGCTGCTCGCGCAGGGACTCGCGCCGGTCGACGCCGCGCGCGCCGGCGCGTACTGGCACGGCCGCGCCGGGAGCGTTGCGCTCGCGCATCGCCACCGCGGCGTCGTCGCACGCGACGTCGCCGAAGCCCTCGGCGAAGCCTCGCTGGTCGCCCCGCAAGACCCCGAACTGATCCGTCTGTTCTCGTCACGCTGAGCTTGTCGAAGCGGCGCGAGCGAGGTACACAACCGGCTGCGGCGCTTCGACAAGCTCAGATTCCGTGTCCGCCGTCAAGCCGATACGGGTTGATAGGGCCGCTGATTCTTGAGTAGCGAGTAAGCCAGGCGCACGAGCTTGTGCATCACCGCCACGATGATTTGCTTGCCGCTCTTACCGCGCGCTTCGAGGCGATCGGCGAGCTCCTTGAAGGCCGGGACTTTGCGCTTTGCCGTCAGGGCAGCCATGTAGAGTGCCCGCCGGAGCTTCGCGTTGCCTGTCTTGCAAATGCGCGGCTTGCCCTTCACCGAGGTCCCGGACTGCCGCTCTGCCGGCGTAAGGCCGGCATACGCCGCTGCGGCTTTGGCACTATGGAGCCGATGCACCGGCAACTCCGCAAGCACGTTTGCCGCTGTCAAGGACGCGACGCCTGGTATGGTCTGAAGAAGCTGCGCGTTCCGGCTTAGCGTGACATCCGAGCAAAGAACACCTTGGATCTGCGACTCGATCTGCTTGACCATCTCCGCGATACCGACCAGATGCGTTTCGTTCATTTTGAGCAGCGTTGCTCCGACGGCGACGGATTGCACGATCTGCGTAAGGGCAATACGCTGCGCGATGAGCTGGTCGCGATACGCCAGCAAACCGCGCAGGGACAGGATTTCGTCGCTATCAGGCTCCCAGAGCGCGGGGCGCTCGGAGGCGCAGAATTGGGCCAGCATTCGAGCGTCGACCGCATCGGAACTTGTCAAGTAATTTGATACCAGCAGGTTGCGGGAGTTTGTGAGCATCTTGGTCATGCGGCGATGTCGGCAGCCTTCGACTCGTTGATCCAGACTTGGCTCGGAATTGTTGCGAGTTTTGGCGCGCCAGCGGCAAAGCGATGCGGCTGCAACGCATAAGCAGCGATCATCGTCTTGTGACGCGCGGCGAGGATGGCTTCGCCCTGACCGAAGTGTACCGCCGCCGGCGTCAACATCGCAATTCCCGAATGGCGATGCTCGTTGTTGTACCACATAAAGTACGGCGAGCAGAACGCGTACGAGTCCTCAAGCGATCCGAACGCCGATGGAAACGTCGGCTGGTACTTCAGCGTCTTGAACGACGATTCGATGAACGGATTGTCGTCGCTCACGCGCGGGCGGCTATAGGATCGCGCGACGCCCATCTTGTCGAGAAGATCACACACTGGCTGCGCGGTCATCTCGGTTCCGCGATCGCTGTGAACGACGGCTTGTCGCGGCTCGATTCCTTCGCGCAGGAGCGTCGCACGAATGAATTCCGCCGCGATCTCGGCGTTGGCACGCCGCACGATGGTCCAGCCGACGACGTATCGGCTGAAGATGTCGATCATCACGAGCAACGAAAAGTACACGCCCTTGACGGAACTCGGCAACTTGGTGATATCCCACGTCAAGACTTGTCGCGGCGCGTTAGCAACCAGGCGTGGCTTCTCATGCGCGGGATGGCGCGCAAGACGCCGCCGTTCGCGGACTTGCGCGTTTGCTCGTAGGATGCGATACATCGTGCTTACCGAACACAGATACGTTCCCTCGTCGAGCAGGCGCGTGAAGACTTGCGGCACGGCAAGGTCTGCAAATCGCTCGCAGCACAACACCGCCGCGACATACCGGCGCTCGGCTTCGCTCAATGCGTTGCGGCGCGCGATCGTCTTGAGCAGCGCGCGCTCGCCTGCGGGTTTGCGCCGCCGACGTAACGTCGAGCGGCTCACGCCGAGCGCAAGGCACGTCGCGCGTTCGGGTGCCGTTGCGCACAGCTCGAGCGCAACATCGATCAGTCGTCCAGGTCGTCGAACTCGGGGCTCTTGTACTCGATGTTCAAGAGCCCCGCTGCTTTTTTTCGGATGTCTTCGAGAAGCTCCAAGCGCGCGATCTTGCGTTGCAACCTGCGTATCTCAATGTCTTGCTCGTGGTTCGTTTTCTTGAGCGATTCCGCTTCCTTACGATCGAGAGCTCGGGCCTTAATTTCCTTTGGATCGTAATCGCCGCGATCGCGCTCCTTGCGCCATGCGTACAGCTGCGAAGAGTAGATGCCTTAGCGGCGCAAGAACGCACCGACCGTACCCGACTCGCAGGCATCAGCATCGTTCACAATACGCGCCTTTTCGGCGACCGAGAAGCGACGTCGCGTCGGCCGCTGAACCGGCGTCTCGACAATCGAGAGCCGACGCTCAATCGACGGCGGCGAACCGTTTGAGGGTGGGTTCATGGTATGCTCCTGACAGCCCCAGCTTAACAGAACTTTTCCGAGGGAGCTGGTACCACATCATCCTGACACATGGGCATCGGTCTTGGTCCGCAGCAAACGGCTCTTCGCAAAATATGCCGTACGCGTCGGGTTCACCACGCTCACCCGGATTTTCGCTTTGTGCAAGTTCGCCGCTAAGTTGCGCCAATACGGCCCGGTTGACTCCATGCACACATGAACCTCGTGGGCGCGATGCGTGCGCAACCAACTGCGAAGCTTTCTGAAGCCGGTTCGCGTGTTCTCAAAACTCGCCTCACTGCGCTTCTCGCCGCGTTGCAAGCAGCAGTGGAACGTGTCCTTAGAGATATCGACGCCCAACATGCTCATCGCAGGATTTCCCTCTAGCAGGCTGATGAAAAATCGGCCGAGTTGATGTTGGCGTGACGGCGTTTTTCGCGTATTATAAGAGCAAGTCTCCTCATACCTTGGTGAGGTTGCGGCCGATGCGGACTCATGATGAGCAGCGTGCATCCGTTTGGACGACGTTGCAGCCGGAAGACACCGTGCCCGGCGATCATCCGTTGCGCCCGATGCGCGTGATGGTCAACGAAATTCTGCGCGAACTCTCGCCGGAGTTTTCCAAGCTCTACTCCCGACGGGGCCGGCCATCGATCGCGCCGGAGAAGCTGCTGCGAGCCTTGCTGTTGCAAATGTTCTACTCGATCCGCAGCGAGCCGATGCTGCTGGAGCAGTTGCGTTACAATTTGCTCTTTCGTTGGTTCGTGGGCTTGAGCATGGACGACAAGATCTGGGACCCCTCGACGTTCAGCAAGAACCGCGATCGGTTCTTGAATGGCGAAATCTCCGAGCGGTTCTTCGCCGCTGTGGTCGAGCGGGCGCGTGCCGACGAACTGCTCTCGAACGAGCATTTCACCGTCGATGGGACGCTAATCGAGGCGTGGGCCAGCCACAAGAGCTTTCGGCCCAAGTCGGACGACGAACCGCCGACCTCGAGCGGCGGTCGCAACGAGGGCGTGAACTTTCGTGGCCGGCCGCGCAGCAACGAGACGCACGTCTCGAGTACCGATCCGGACGCGCGGTTGTACCGCAAGAGCAGCGGCGCGCCGGCGATTCTCGGCTATCTCGGACATGCTCTGATGGAGAATCGCAACGGCTTGATCGTCGGCGTGAAGACCACTCGCGCGACCGGGATCGCCGAACGCGAAGCAGCGCTGGAATTGATTCGCGGGGTCAGCGGAAGCAACCGAATCACGCTCGGCGCCGACAAGGCGTACGATACCAAAGACTTTGTCGAGGCGTTGCGAGCGCTCAACGTGACG
This sequence comes from Vulcanimicrobium alpinum, assembly GCF_027923555.1. GTDB lineage: Bacteria > Vulcanimicrobiota > Vulcanimicrobiia > Vulcanimicrobiales > Vulcanimicrobiaceae > Vulcanimicrobium > Vulcanimicrobium alpinum. Next base: position 3,024,115 of record NZ_AP025523.1, read on the forward strand.
CCGCACGTTGCTCAAAATACGACCCGTCGCCGCAGCGCGATCGACCGCCGAACCGTCCGCCATCCGGGCTACACGGTGAGTCAACGCAGGCGCAAGTTGATCGAGGAGAGCTTCGGGTGGGGCAAGACGATCGGCCGATTGCGCAAGGTGCATTTCCGCGGGCTTGATCTGGTCGGCGACATTGTGCGCTGGACGGCCGCGGCGTACAACTTGATCAGGATACGCAATCTGAGGGCCGCGACATGATGCGAAGTGATGCTGACCCGAGGGGCGTTTTCGAGATGAACCGCTCGGCAACGGGCTTCGAGAGGTCCGCCGACCTCCCGAAAACCGTGCTGAACGGGCAGTTCGCGAACCACGCGCCGATTTTTTCACGGGGCTGCTAGGTTCCGGCCTAGCGATCATCTTACCAGGCTCATGCATACGGGCTCGTCGCAGACGGCCCACGATTCCGTTCGGCTGATCGCTTGGAGGTTGGTGCGAGCGCCAATCTGAGCTACGGGCTCTTGGGCCCAGGCGTGACGACGGCGCTCGACACCGCGTAGGGGGATGATTCGTTCGAGTCATCCCCCTACCCCATCATATGAGCGTGACGGGGGACGTTACGTGCCGTTGAGGAGCCTGCGCAGGCCGGATTCGTCGAGGATCGGGATGCCGAGCTGCTCGGCTTTGGTGAGTTTCGTGCCGGCTTCTTCGCCGGCGACGACGTAGTCGGTTTTCTTCGAGACAGAACCCGTGACTTTGCCGCCTGCGGCGACGATCAGCTCCGACGCCTCATCGCGCGTCAGCGTCGGCAGCGTCCCCGTCAGCACGAGAGTCTTCCCGGCGAGCGCGCCGGCCGGCGCGCGTTCGCGCTTGGGCGCCGTCATGTCGACGCCGGCGTCAGTCAGGCGCGCGATCATCGCGCGGTTCGGCTCCTGCGCGAAGAACAGCACGACGCTGCGCGCGATCTCGTCGCCGATTCCGTCGCTCTGCACGAGATCGCTCTCCGTCGCGGCGGCCAGCGCCTCGATCGAACCGAAATCGCCGGCCAGGATCGCCGCGTTCTGGCTTCCGACCATGCGGATCCCCAAGCCGTACAGCACGCGCGCGAGCCCGCGCGTCTTCGACCCCGCGATCGCCGCGAGCACGTTGGAGGCCGACTTTTCGGCCATCCGCGGGAGCGACAACAGGTTCTCCAGATTGAGTTGGTACAGGTCGCTCGCGTCGTGCACGAGGCCGCTCTCGACCAGCGCCGCCGAGAGCTGATCGCCGACGCCCTCGATGTCCATCGCGCCGCGCGAGGCGAAGTGGCGGACGCGCTCGACGAGCTGCGCGGGGCAGGTCGCGTTCGTGCAGCGCGCCATCGCCTCGCCTTCGGGGAAGTCGACGTCTGCGCCGCAGACGGGGCACGTCGTCGGCATCGTCCACTCCGGCGGTGAACCGGTACGCAGTTCGAGCACCGGGCCCACGACGCGCGGGATCACATCCCCCGCGCGAATCACCGTGACGACGTCGCCGGCGCGGATGTCGTTGCTGCGGATGTACTCCTGATTGTGCAGCGTCGCGCTGCTCACCGTCACGCCGCCGACCCGCACCGGTTCGAGCACCGCGTAGGGGTTGAGCGTTCCCGTCCGGCCGACGTTGACCTCGATCGCCAGCAGTTTCGTGCGCACCTCGCGGGCGCGGAACTTGTACGCGATCGCCCAGCGCGGGTCTTTGCCAACGCTGCCGAGCCGGGTCTGCAGCGCGAGATCGTCGACCTTCACTACGACGCCGTCGATCTCGTAGTCGAGCGACTCGCGCTGCTCCTCGAAAGCCGCGATGAACGCGACCACCTCGTCGATCGAGCCGACGCGGCGCGCGTGTTCGTTGACGCGGAACCCGAGGCCGCGCAGATACTCGAGCAGTTCCCACTGGGTGCGCGGCGGCTCCCGCATGTCGATCTCGCCGACCGCATAAGCGTAAAACGAAAGCCGGCGACGTGCTGCAGCTTGGGGATCTTTCTGCCGCAGGCCGCCGGCGGCGGTGTTGCGCGGGTTCTCGAATGGGCGCAGCCCGAGTTCTTCGCGGCGTTCGTTCAACGTCGCGAAGTCGCTCTTGCGCAGGTACGCTTCGCCGCGCACGTCGATGTGCCGCGGCGGAGCGCCGGACGCGTCGCGCAGCGCGAGCGGGATCGACTTGATCGTCCGCAGGTTCGCGGTGATCTCTTCACCGGTCGTTCCGTCGCCGCGCGTGCCGCCCGCCGTCAGGCGCCCGTCGTCGTAGCGCAGCGAGACGGCGAGACCGTCGATCTTCAACTCGCAGGTGTAGGCGATGTCGCCCGATATCGCGCCGAGTTTGCGGACGCGCGCGTCGAATGCGGCGAGTTCGGCCGGTTCGAAGGCGTTCGCGAGGCTGAGCATCGGACGCGCGTGGACGTACGGCGGAAGGCCCGCCGCCGGCGTGCCGCCGACGCGCTGCGTCGGCGAATCGGGCGTCCGCAGTTCGGGATGCGCTTCCTCGAGATCGAGCAGCTCGCGCAGCAGCGCGTCGTAGTCCTCGTCGCTGATCTGCGGATTGTCGAGCACGTGATAGCGATAGTTCGCGTCGTCGATCTGCGCCCGCAGGGCCTGCGCGCGTTTGGCCGCAGCGGTCAGGACGATGCCGCCTTGGCGGGGGTCGCGATCTGGATCGGATAGCCGTCCGGATCGGCGATGACGGCGAGGCGGCCGAAGGTCTCGTCGTGCGGATCTTGGAGGATCCGCACCCCGGCCGTGCGCGCGTCGGTGATGAACCGGTCGACGTCGTCGACGTAGAAGCCGAGCTGCAGCGAACCGGGTTTGACGCTCAAGCTCTCGGTCGTCGGGTGCAGGCCCAGGCGGCCGCCGTTGCCCAGTTCGAAATCGGCCCAGTGCGGGGCGGCGTCGGTACCAATTTTGAGCTCGAGGATGTTCCGGTAGAAGTGCTTGCAGCGCTCGACATCGGCGCACACGAGCATCGTCATCGCAAAGGTCGCCACCATGGCGCACTTCGCCGCATCGGGCCGCGGCGCTTTGTCCCGCCGGGGGCGCCGCGGCTGCGAGACGAAGCGGCACGCATGGGTTCGTCGACGACGGAAAAGCGGTCCGTGCTGCGCCGGCTGCATGCGGGGCCGCAGATTTTGGTGATGCCCAATGCGTGGGACGTCGTGAGCGCGCGGATCTTCGAGGACGCCGGGTTCGCGGCGGTCGCGACGTCGAGCGCCGCGGTCGCGTGGTCGCTCGGCTTTCCCGACGGGAGCGCGCTCGAGACCGAGGTGCATCTCGCGGCATTGGAGCGGATCGTGCACGCGCTCGGCGTCCCCGTCTCGGCGGACGTCGAGAACGGGTATGCCGCCGACCCTGCGGCGCTCGCGGCGTTCGTGCGGCGGCTCGACGCCGCCGGCGTGGCGGGCTACAACCTCGAGGATACGATGACGCCGTCGACGGTGCATCCGCTCGCCGAGGCGCGCGAGCGTGTGCGTGCGGCGCGCGAGGCTGCGCCGGACCTGTTCCTCAACGCGCGGACCGATCTCTATCTCGCGGAGATCGGACCCGAAAAAACGCGGCTCGACGCGACGGTGGAGCGGCTGCGCGCGTTCGCCGACGCCGGCGCCGACGGGGTCTTCGTCCCCGGCGTCAGCGATCCCGAGATAATCGCGGCGCTCGCGGCGGCGACGCCGCTTCCGCTGAATGTCTTGGCGAATCCGAAGGGGCCCGACGCCGCTGCGCTGCAGCGGCTCGGCGTGCGGCGCGTCAGTGTCGGATCGTGGCCGATGCGGCGCGTCCTGGGCGAGTTGCGCGCCATCGCGGACGAACTGCACGACCACGGCACGTTCACTTTCGCGCGTGAACGGACGCTCGCGTACGGCCCGCTGAATGCGTTGATTGCGGGTCCGGGGATGTAACGCGAATCTGCGAGCGCGGTGTGGGCTGCGCTTCGACAGGCTCAGCGTGACCCCGGGGTCTTGACAGATCGGGGTGAAAGGTAGGATGCTATCGACGTGTCCCACCCCACGCTCGACTTCAAGCGCGCGTACCTGGCGATGCGCCGGGCGCTCGAACAGACGCTGAAGCCGTTTCACGTTACCGGTGCCCAGTTCGACGTGGTGCAGCTGCTGCTCCACGACGGCGCGCTGGAGCATCGCGATCTCCAGCGCCGGCTCGCGATCGCCTCCCCGACGCTGACCAACATCATCGACGGGATGGAGCGCGAAGGTCACGTGGTTCGCAAATCCGACACCGGCGACGCGCGCGTGAAGACGATCCACTTGAGCAGCAAGGCGCGACGCCTCTGCTCGTCCGACGAATTCTGCGCGGCCGGCGACGCGCTCGTCGAGCGGATGTTCGCCGGCTTCACCGCCGCGGAGCGCCGTGAGTTCACGCGGTATCTCAAACGCATCGAGACGAACCTCGACGCGGGTTGAGCGGAAGCGCTCCGTCTTTTTTTTACGCAACTCGTTAGTTTCCTACCTGATAGGTTTCTACCGGAAGGGAGTTCCCTTGTGATCGTTCTGACCATCGCGCTGCAGTGCGCCGCCGCCATCGGCGCGCTCGGCATCGCCTTCGTTCAGCTGCGTACGCGCCGGGCGGGCCGCATCGCGCTCGGCATCGCGGCGCTGCTCGGCGGGATCGCGATGATGGCCGCAATCGCCGTCCCGTTCCTGACGTTCTTCGTCGCCGCCGTTCTCGCGATCGTCGCGGTCGCGGTGCTGCTCGCCGGCGGCGACCGTTCCGCGCGCACGAGCCGTCGGCTCACCGTTGCGGCGCTCGCCGCCGCGATCGCGGCGGGCGCGGTGCAGCCGTTCGGTCTCAAAGTGCTGATGCTGCCGAAGGCTGACGCGCTGCCGCTGGAGACGGCCGTCACCGCGCTGCTGAAGACGTATCCGTCCGGCACGTGGTTCGAGGGGATCGCCTTCGGCCCCGACGGCACGATGTATCTGGCCGCGAACTCGGGCGAGAACTACGTCACCGGCGACAAGAGCCGCGTGCACGCGCAGGTAATCGCGCGCTCGCCGGACGGTTCGGAGCGCGTGTTCTTCCGGCCGCCGCAGGGCGCGACCGCCGGCGTCATGGCATTCGGGCGCGACGGAACGATGTACATGACCGGCACCGGCGCGAAACGCGGAGTCTGGCGCATCGCCCCCGACGGAACGGGGACGCTGTTCGCGCCGCTGCCGCACGGCGCATGGCCCAACGGCATCGACGTCGGCCCGGACGGGAAGCTGTACGTCGCGGACTCGGCGCTCGGCGCCATCTGGCGCGTCGATCCGCACTCGGGTGCCGCGGAGAAGGCCGCCGAACTCGAGGCGTTGCGCGCGCGTCCGTATGTCGCGCTGGCGCCCGGGGCGAACGGGATCCATTTCTTCGGCCGCGACCTGTTCGTCACGGTCTCGGACAACGCGTGGGTGCTGAAATTCCGGCTCGCCGGCGACGGGCGGCTCGGTGCGCCGGCGGTCGTCGCGCGCGGTATCCCCGGCGACGACTTCGCGATCGACTCGCGCGGCGCGCTGTACGTGACATCGCACCCCTACAACACGATCGTCCGCGTGATGCCCGACGGGCGGCGCAGTATCGTTGCCGGCGCGGCGCAGCACATCGTCGGCGCGACCGACGCGGTGTTCGGCGTGCGCGCCGGGGGTCGCGATACGCTCTATGTCGTGACCGACGGCGGCGCGTTCTCCGGCAACCTTCGCGCGGGCGGGACTCTGGTTGCGGTGAAGGTTCCGCGGGCGTGATTGGGGCTGCGCTTCGACGAGCTCAGCGTGACTTCGCGCTCGGCGTGACGTCGTTAGGCTTCGATGGGGATACGTTCGCTTTGGGAGAGTTCGTCGAGCTGTTCGCGGTTGAGGCGTTCGAGTTCGGCGATGCGGCCGGCGTCGACGCGGATGCCGTGCGCGCGTTCGTCGGAGAGGACCGCCTTGAGATAGTGCCCGGTGTGCGAGTCGGGGTTTGCGGCGATTTGCTCGGGTGTGCCGGTCGCCACGATCGTGCCGCCGCGGTCGCCGCCTTCGGGGCCAAGGTCGATCACGTGATCGGCGGTCTTGATGACGTCGAGGTTGTGCTCGATCACCAGCACCGTGTTGCCCATCTGCACGAGGCGCTGGAGAACTTCGAGGAGTTTGTGGATGTCGGCGAAGTGCAAGCCCGTCGTCGGTTCGTCGAGGACGTAGAACGTGCGTCCGGTGGCGCGCCGCGAGAGTTCGGTCGCGAGCTTGATGCGCTGCGCCTCGCCGCCCGAGAGCTGCGTCGCCGGCTGGCCCATCTGGATGTACCCGAGGCCGACCTCGCAGATCGTGCGCAGTTTGTTCGCGATGCGCGGGATCGTCGAGAAGAGTTCGGTCGCCTCGTCGACGCGCATCGCGAGAACCTCGGCGATCGACTTGCCTTTGTACTTCACCTCGAGCGTCTGCGCGTTGTAGCGCTTGCCGTGGCAGACGTCGCACGGGACGTAGACGTCGGGGAGAAAGTGCATCTCGATCTTGATGATGCCGTCGCCCTGACAGCCTTCGCAGCGGCCGCCCTTGACGTTGAACGAGAAGCGTCCCGGGGTGTACCCGCGCATCTTCGCTTCGGGGATCTGAGAGTAGAGTTCGCGGATCTGATCGAACGCGCCGGTGTACGTCGCGGGATTCGAACGCGGCGTGCGGCCGATCGGCGACTGATCGATCACGACCATCTTGTCGAGCGCTTCGGCGCCCTTCACGCGGCCGTACGTCCCGCCCGCCGGCTGATGGTGCAGGTGCTGGTTGAGCGCCTTGACGACGACTTCGTTGACGAGCGTCGATTTGCCCGAGCCGCTCACGCCGGTGACGCACGTGAACGTGCCGAGCGGGATATCAACGTCGACGCCGAGCAGGTTGTTCGCCTTCGCGCCGAGGACGCCCAACGCGCCGCGGCCGGCCTTGCGGTGCTTCGGGATCGCGATGAACTGCCGCCCCGAAAGGTACGCGCCCGTCAGCGACTCGCGGTTCGCCTCGATCTCCTCGATCGAACCGGCGGAGAGGATGCGGCCGCCTTCAGCGCCCGCGCCCGGGCCGATGTCGACGATCACGTCGGCCGCGCGCATCGTGTCCTCGTCGTGCTCGATGACGATCAGCGTGTTGCCGATGTCGCGCAGCGTCTCCAGCGTCGCGAGGAGCCGGTCGTTGTCGCGCTGATGGAGCCCGATCGACGGTTCGTCGAGGATGTAGAGGACGCCGACCAGCGACGAGCCGATCTGCGTTGCGAGCCGGATGCGCTGCGACTCGCCGCCCGAGAGCGTCGTCGCGGAACGCGAGAGGTTGAGGTAGCCGAGCCCGACGTTCTTCAGAAAGCCGAGCCGCGCGCGGATCTCCTTGAGGATCTGCTGGGAGATCTTCTGCTCGCGCTCGTTCGGATGGAACGACGCGAAGAACGCCTCCGCCGCTTCGACCGACATCGACGTCGTCTCGTGGATGTTCTTGCCGTCGACCGTGACGCCGAGCGCTTCGGGCTTGAGCCGCGCGCCGCTGCACACCTTGCAGGTCGACGCCGACATGTACTTTTCGATCTCTTCCTTGACGTAGTCGGAGGACGTGTCGGTGTAGCGCCGCTGGAGGTTGTTGACCACGCCCTCGAACTGCGACTCGTACTCCCACTGATGGCCCGCGCGCGACTCGTAGACGAACTTCTGCTTCTTGTCGGCGCCGTAGAGGATCATCTCGACGACGTCCTCCGGCAGGTTCTCGACCGGCGTCGACGGCTTGCAGCGGCGCGAGCGCAGCAGCCGTTCCACCTGCTGCATGTAGTACGGATTCGTCGACGGGAAGCGGCCGGCGCCCATGCTCTTCGACCACGGCACGATCGCGCCGTCGGCGATCGACTTGGTGCGGTCGGGGATCACCTTCCACGGATCGATCTCGATCTTCACGCCCAAGCCGCTGCAGGCCGGGCAGGCGCCGTAGGGCGAGTTGAACGAGAACAGCCGCGGCTCGAGTTCCTGAAACGAGATCCCGCAGTACGCGCACGCGAACGACTCGCTGAACGTCGCCTCGACCCACTGCTCGCTCGCCTTCGGCGTCTCGGCGTTGACCTTGGCCTGATAGAGGACGGTCACGATCCCGGTCGAGAGCTTGAGCGTCGTCTCGATCGAATCGGTGAGGCGCGAGCGCACGTCGGGCTTCACGACGAGCCGGTCGACGACGACCTCGACGGTGTGCTTGCGCTTCTTGTCCAGTTCGATCTTGTCTTTGAGCTCGCGAATCTCGCCGTCGACGCGGACGCGCGCGAAGCCCTCTTTGCCGATCTCCTCGAAGAGTTTGGTGTACTCGCCCTTGCGTCCGCGGATCACCGGCGCGAGCAGTTGGATGCGCGTACCCTCGGGGAACTGCAGGATCTGGTCGACGATCTGCTCGGCGGTCTGCGCGGAGACTTCACGTCCGCATTGATAGCAGTGCGGTTTGCCGATCCGCGCGTAGAGCAGGCGCAGGTAGTCGTAGATCTCGGTGACCGTGCCGACCGTCGAACGCGGGTTGCGCGAGGTCGACTTCTGATCGATCGAGATCGCCGGCGAGAGCCCTTCGATGTAGTCGACGTCGGGCTTCTCCATCTGCCCGAGGAACTGCCGCGCGTACGACGAGAGCGACTCGACGTAGCGGCGCTGCCCTTCGGCGTAGATCGTGTCGAAGGCGAGCGACGACTTCCCCGAACCTGACAGGCCCGTGACCACGATGAGCTTGTTGCGCGGAAGCGTCAGATCGACGTTCTTGAGATTGTGTTCGCGCGCGCCCTTGATGACGATCGTATCGAGGGCATGCGGGGTCCCGTCAGGCATGCTTCGGCTGTGACCTCATCGCATGACGCGGTAGTTCCACCCGCACTCCCGCCCGGTTCGGCCGGACGGTCAGTGCAGCGGCGAGCGGTTGGCCCATTCCCACGACACCAGCGTTCCGGCGACGAGAACGGCGCCAAGGATGCGCAACCCGAAGACCGCCGCATCGCGGCTGATCTGATCGTCGCGCCGCGCTCCGGTCGGTACGGGCTTGCGGTTGAAGCGCTGCTGCACGACCTCGCTCAGCACGAACGCGACGATCCCGGCCCCGATGAGGGCGAAGCGAAGGGCGGTCGGGCTCATGCGAACGTATGTTCGCCCCGGGTCATCCGAGGCCTGTCGATCCGCGAGCGGGCGCGCCGGCCGCGAGCGGGAGCACGTCGAGCACTTCGGTGATGCGCTGGACGATCGCGTCAGGCTGCGGTCCGTCCGGCGGGATCGGGTGGGCGTGGACGTCGATCAGCACCGTGAACATGCCGATGTCGTGCGCGCCGCGGACGTCGCGGTCGTAGCGGTCACCGACCATCGCGGTGCGTTCCGGGGTGCTTCCGAGCACGCGCGCGGCGTGGCGGAACAGCTCCGGATCGGGCTTCACCATCCCGACCTCGTCGGCGAGGAAGAACGCGTCCATCAGCTCGCGCAGGCCCAGCCGGTCGATCTTGTCGTGATGCGTCGCCGCGAAGCCGTTGGTGACGAGTCCGAGCTTGCAGCCGCGCGCACGCAGCGACGCCAGCACGTCGACGGCGCCCGGCGAGAGCGCGAGCGCGCCGGAACGAGCATCGACATAAGCCGCGGCGGCGCGCTGCGCCAGCGCGAGGTCGTCGATCCCGACCTGCTGCAGCGCGTCGCGCCACATCCCGACACGCACGTCCTCGATCGGCTGCGCGAGATGGTCGCTGGTCAGACCCGACCAGAAGCCCATCGCCGCGTCGTCGTAAGCGTCGGCCAGTTCCCGCACGTCGATCGCGCGCTCGGCGGCGATCAATTCCGCCGCGCTGCGCGCCGCACTGCGATACGCCGTCGTGTCGTCGTGCAGCGTGTCGTCCAGGTCGAAGAGCACCGTATCGATCGTACGCATCACCGTCAGAACGCAATCAGGAACGAACGCAGCGCAAACGCGCCGAGCTCGAAGTGCAGTGCTTCTTCGACGATGCGGGCCTCCCCGGCGTTCGGGAGCGGACGCTCCGCCGCGTCGATCGCCGTCGCCGTCCGCATCCGCCCGCCGCAACGCAACGCGACCGCGCGCGCCGCGCCGTCGAGCTCGCGCACGCGCACGACGACCGCCTCGCCGTCGCGCGACGGGTACGTCGCGACGACCACCACCGCGGGATCGTCGCACGTGAACAGCCGCACGCGGGCATCCTCGACGTATGCCAGCCAGGCGTGTTCGAGCGCGGAAATCGCCGCGCCGGCGGTGGGGACGAGCGCGTACGCGATCCGCTGTTCGCCGCGATCCGCGCCGGGATCGGGCCACCGCGGCGAGCGCAGCAGCGAGGTTCCCAGCCGCACGCCGCCGCCGTCCAAGCCGGTGCCGTTCCAGCCGTAGCAGTCGGGGCTGAACACGGCCAAGCCGTGCGCGCCGTCGCTCGCGTGCGCCCAGCGCTGCGCGGGCACCTCGAACTTCGCGCGCTCCGCATCGGTCTGCGGATATGCGTTGCGCACCAGCGTTCCGTGCGGCTGGCCGTAGCGCACGTCGCGCGCGGCGACCGCGACGCGATGCTCGGCGCGCAGCAGCACGCGATCGTCGTGCCACGCCGCGGCGATCTCCACCCGAAGCCAAGGCTCGTCCTCGTGCAGCGCAATCCGCATCGCGAGCTTCGACTTCGGCAGCGCGAAGCGCGCCTCGATCCCGCTCTCGTCGGCCGATCCGCCGTCGGGCTTCACCGGCACCTGCTTGCGCCAATAACCGTCGTCGACGTTCCAGGCGTCGTAGCGCTTCGGCTTGTCTTCGTACGCCGCCAGGCCGTTGGCGAGCGCGACGACGTTGACGCCGTCGGCGCCGGCGAGCTCGACCACGGTCCCGTCGTCGCGCAGGCGCGCCTGCACGTATTCGTTGCGCAGGAGCCACGTCTCGCCATCGCGCTGCGGCCTCACGGCGGCCGCTGCGGCGGCACGCACATCGCTGCGCGGAAGCAGCGAAGCAGCCGACTCGCGCACGCGCGCGACGATCGCCGCGGCACGCGCGTGCTCCTCGGCGACGTCGGCGTAGACGGGCGGGATCGCGGTCCCGGTGATCACATCGTGGAACTGCGCGCGGAGCACGATCTCCCACGCGGCACGCAGATCGTCGGCGAGCGCCCGCCGAACGGTGCGCGGCGCGCGGACGGCAACGCACCAGGCGGCAAGCTCCTCGGCGTGCGCAAGCTCTCGCTCGAGCGCGGCGTTGCGCTCTTTCACGTCGTGATGCGTCGTGTACGTGCCGCGGTGCGTTTCGAGATAGAGCTCGCCGCGCACCTCGGGGAGCGCGCGCGCGTCGAGCGCCGCAAACCACGTGTCGGCGTGCGTCCACGGGCGCGACGCGCGCGCGACCGACGCGAGCTGTTCGTCGGTGGCGCCCCCGCCGCCGTCGCCGTAACCGTGGATCAGCGGCTCGTTGCGCGCGCGCGCCTGCGTCTCGCGCTCCGCGGTGATGTCGCCGCCGTACGACAGCGCCATCGCGGCGAGCAGCGTGCTGCCGTCGTCGCCGGTCCAGCGAAACTGCGGGTGCGGCCAGCGCGTCGCTTCGTTCCACGCGAGTTTGGTCGAGAAAAAGTACGGGATCCCGGCGTGGACCGCGAGGGTCGGGAACGTCGACGGAAAGCCAAAGGTGTCGGGAAGCCACGCGACGCTCGGATCGCGGCCGAGGTGCTCGCGCGTCCAGGCGATCCCAAGCGCGAACTGGCGCAGGATCGATTCGCCGCTCGGCGCGTGCAGATCCGATTCGACCCACATCGACGCGACGCTCGCGTCCCAGCCGCGCGCGCTCGCCGCGCGTTCGCGCACGCGCTCGAACAGGGCGGGGTCGCCGGCCCGAACCCACGCGTAGAGCTGGGGCATCGATTGGGCGAAGACGTAGCGGTCGTCGAGCTCCATCTCGCGCAGGGCGGTGGCGAACGTGCGCAGCGCCTTGCGTTTCGTCTCGTCGTAGGTCCACAGCCACGCCACGTCGAGATGGGCGTGGCCGATCAGCGGGACGTCGACCGCTGCTCCGTCCGAGGCGCCGTTGCGCTGCTCGACCTCGAGGTGGTCGTCCGGCGTCTGCTCGGCGCGCGCGAGCATCCAGCGCCATCGCACGCCGTCGCCGGCCGGGAGCGCCGAGATCGGAAGCGAGCGGCGTTCGACGCGCAACGAGAGCTCGCGTTCGCCCTCGAGCGGCGGGAGATCGATCGCTTCATGCTTTCCGTCGAACGCGCCGCGAACGGCGCCGTCGACGCGCAGCAGCGCGCCGGTGCGGGTGCGGTAGCACAGGCGCAGCGGTCCCTCCGGAAGCGTTGCGCGCGCGGCAAGGGTGACGGTCGCATCGTCGCCGTCGCGGCGCTCGAGCCGCACGCGCACTACTGCAACGTCGCGGTCAAGAGATCGTTGTCGTTCTTGCAGTTCTCGCGCGCCGCGTCGTGCTGATCGGCGAGGACGTAGTGGAACGTCACGGTGATCGGCATGCGCTTCTTCACGTGCGGCAGCTGCATGCGGAACGCCGCCGGATACGTGACGGCGGCACCGAGCGCGGGGATCGGCTGCGTCCCGATCACCTTGCCGTCCTTCACCAGATCGAGGCGCTGGGCGATCGCGGCGCCTTGACCGTCGTGTCCGTCGTTCTTCACGTCGACCGTGACGATGTAGTTGTCGAACGCCTTGTCGGTCGAGCGCACGACTTTCAAGCGCGGGTCGTCGACCATCAGGTCGGACGGACACGCAGACGGGCCGGAAGCGGCCAGGACGGCGGCGGCGAGCAGCAGCAGCATCACGCGCTCTCGTACGCGCGCAGATGCGCCAGCACCCGCTCCGCGACCGCCGCCGGCCGTTCGCGGTGCAGAAAGTGACCGGCGCGTTCGACGACCTCGACGCGGTAGGGGCCGGTGAACAGCGATTCCTTGCCGTCCGCGCTCGACGGCAGCGTCGCAGCGTCGTCGCGTCCCATCAGCGCGAGGGTGGGGATGGAGATCGGCGGGACCGCGGCGAGCGCAGCGCGTGCGCGTTCGTACGCAGGGGCGCCGGCGACGAATCCCCAGCGCTGGCGGTACGACGAGAGCGCGACCGCGACGAAGTCGGGATTGTCGAACGATGCCGCCGTGCGCGCGTATTCGGCATCGTCGACGTGCCACTCCGGCGACCAGTAGCCCCAGAGCGCGCGGCAGAATGCGCCGCGGTTGCGTTCGAGTTCGGCGGCGCCGCGCGGCGTCGCGAAGTACCATTGATACCAGTACGCGCGCGTCTGGGCGATCTCCATCGCCTGCGCCGCGTGGTTGGTCCCGTACGCGACGGCGAGCGCGCAGAGGGAACGCAGGCGCTGCGGCGCGAGCACCGCGGCGCCGTAGCCGGCCCGTGCGCCCCAATCGTGGCCGACGACGTGCAAGCGGTCCAGGCCGAGCGCGTCGGCGAACGCGACGACGTCGCTCGCCAGCGCCGCGAGTTCGCCCGTCTTCTCGACGCCGTCGACGAAGCGCGTCGGACCGAAGCCGCGCACGAACGGCGCCAGCGTCCGGTACCCTTCCGCCGCGAGCACCGGCGCAAGCGAATCCCAGGTGTGCGCATCATCGGGGAAACCGTGATAGAGCAGGACGGGGACGCCGGGGGCGGGGCCGCGCTCGAAATAGGCGACCTGCAGATCGCGCGTCTCGACCGTGCGCAGGACGGCGTCGCTCACGTCTCGCCCTCGAAGTAGTCGAGTTCCGGTTCGGACCGCACGAGCGTCCCCGTCGACTCGACCAGCACTTTGCGCGAGTCGGGATAGTAGCAGACGTCGCCGCGATCGGTGTTCGCGATCATCAGCACGAGCGCGTCCTCGTCGGCCTCGTTCCACAGGCGGTGGGCGCCGTGCGCGCCGGTCGGAAACGCGACGATGTCGTGCGGACGCAGCGCGAACGTGCCGTGCGGCGTGCGCAGGGTCGGCGTTCCGCGCAGCACGACGAAGAGTTCCTCTTCCCGCGTGTGCCAATGCATCGGCGCGTAGTGATCGCCGCGGCGCAGCACGCCGAGCGCGTAGCCGAGCTTCTTCGCACCGAGGAGCCGCCCGACTTCGGCGACTGCCGCGGTGTACGGCGCGAAGTCGGAGGACGTGCGGCGCGGATCGAGTTCGTCGGCGTTGATGCGCGCCGCCAGCAGGCCGTCGCGCGCGTCGATCATCGCGCCGATCGCGGCGTGCGCGTTGCCGAAGACGCAGGCGCCGTCGCCGACGAGCAGATGGTCGATCCACAGCGCGCGCAGCGCCCGCGCGCTCAGCATCGCGCGCACCGGATCGGCGAGCTTCGCATCGGGCATCAAGGTCAGCGCGCCGGCCGGAGTGCCCCATAGCGCGTCGCCGACGAGCGCGGCGGCGCGCGAGCGATCGTAGAGTGCGATCTCGCCGGCGGTCTTGAAGCCGTCGAGGCCGATCACCGTCCAGCCGTGGACGACGTCGCCGGGTACCACGGTGCGCTGCACCGGCGCCGCGAGCAGCGGCGCATCGAGCGCGCTTGCGATCGTCACCGCACCGGTCGCGGCTGCCACGGCGGCGCTCGCACGCTCGTGATCGCGGTTGGTGATGAGCACAGCGGCGATGCCGCGCTCGCGCAGCGACGCCAGGGTCTCCTCGTCGGGCTCGACCGGATCGACGACCAGATTCCCGTCGTCCGTTTCGATGAAGAAGCCGTTGAAGTCGAGGTTCCGGTCGGGCTGCCAGCGCGACCACGACCAGACCCCGCGCACCACCGTTTGCCGCATCCCGGGGTCTCCGCCGCCGGACACCGCCGATCCTCATCACATCGGTGTGTTGACCATATTGTTCGTCATGCATACTATATGCTATGCTGCGTATATGCGAACTCAGGAGAGGGCCTCGACGGCCCTGGCGGCGCTGATACCGCGGCTCGCCCGCTTTGCCGCCAACCGGCTCGAACAAGGCGAGGGGGCGCTGAGCGTCGCGCAATTCTACGTCCTGCAGCGGATCGCCGAAGGCGTCGTCCGCGGCTCCGACCTGGCGAAGCGTTCCGGCGTCAGCCCCGCGACGATGAGCGGGATCGTCGACCGGCTTGTCGTCGCCGAACTCGTGCGCCGCGAGCCGCACCCCGAGGATCGGCGAGCGCTGGTCCTTTCGCTGACCGACCGCGGCCGCGCGCTGCTGGCCTCGGGCGAACGCCGGCTCGACGACGGCGTCGCGTCCCTGCTCGAATCGCTTTCGCGCGAGCAGCGCGACGCGATCGCGCAAGGCTGCCGCGCAATCACCGTCGCGCTCGACGCGCGCGTCGCAACGGTCACGGCATGATGAAGTATTCGCCGACGGTCCTCGCGACCGCGCTCGCCACCACGATGGCGTTTCTCGGGATCGGCGTCATCGATCCGATCCTGCCGCTGATCTCGCACCAGATGGGCGCGAGCCGCGCGCAAGTCGAACTCCTCTTCACCGCGTACATCGCGATCATGGCCGTGGCGATGCTCGTCGCCGGCGTCGCCGCGACGCGCTGGGGCGGACGCAAGACGCTGCTCGTCGGCTTGGGCTGGGTTGCGCTGTGCGCGTTCGCGTGCGGCTTCGCGCAGAATGTCCCGGAGCTCGCGGTGTTGCGCGCATTCTGGGGATTCGGCAACGCGCTGTTCGTCTCGACCGCGCTCTCGATCATCGTCGGCGCGTCGACCGGGACGCACGAGGACGCGATCACGCTCTACGAAGCGTCGCTGGGTTTCGGAATCGCGGCCGGGCCGCTCGTCGGCGGCTTCCTCGGCGGCTTCGGCTGGCAGTTTCCGTTCTTCGGCACCGCCGCGTTCATGACGCTGGGCTGGATCGTCGCATTTCTGCGCGTGCGCGAACCGTCGCGCCGCGAACCGCCGCGCCGCGCGCAGGACGTATTCGCCGCGCTGCGCCACCCCGACGTACTGACAAACGCACTGGTCGGACTGTGCTACTCCTTCGGCTTCTTTACGATCCTCGCGTACGCGCCGCTCGCGCTCGGGATGAGCCCGCTCGCGCTCGGCTGGACATTCTTCGGCTGGGGCGCGCTG
This sequence comes from Vulcanimicrobium alpinum, assembly GCF_027923555.1. GTDB lineage: Bacteria > Vulcanimicrobiota > Vulcanimicrobiia > Vulcanimicrobiales > Vulcanimicrobiaceae > Vulcanimicrobium > Vulcanimicrobium alpinum. The sequence continues at coordinate 3,040,054 of NZ_AP025523.1, forward strand.
GTTGCGTTCTCATCCGTCGTGCTCGTGCGCGTGCTGCAGAAGCGGTTCGGGATCGCGCTGCTCCTCGGGGGCACGATCGTCACGCTCGCGCTGATCTTCATCGCGCTCGTCGCCGCACCGGGGAAAGCGACGGCGATCGCGCTCGTCGTTGCGACCGGCGTGCCGTGCGGAATCGCGAACACGCTGCTCACGACGCTGGCGATCGACGTCTCGCCGTACAGCCGCTCGATCTCCTCGGGCGCCTACAACTTCCTGCGCTGGAGCGGCGGCGCCGTGGCGCCGGTGCTTGCGGGCCGGCTCGGCGACACGATTGGCGTGCGCGCGCCGTTCGCTGTCGCCGCGGTCGTTGCGCTGATCGCGATCGCGATCGTCGTGGTGCGCGGCGGCGCGCTCAGCGCGGCCCTGCACCGCAACGTCGAGCGCACCTCCGCAGCGGCGATGGGTTAGGTCGCGGGCGTCTTCGACGCGGTGCACCGCTCGACGTCGATCGCCGTCTTTTTCGAGGCGCCGAACGCATCGCGAAACCGCGCGAAGATGCGGCCGTCCAGCGCGACGAGTCCGGCGAAGATGCACGCCATCCCGGCCGCCGTCCCCGGCGCGAGCCGCTCGCCCAGCACGAGCGTGCCGAGCAGCACCGCGCTGACCGGAACCAGGAAGGTCACCGAGGCGGCGTTGGTCGCGCCGGCGACGTCGATGAGGCGGAAGTAGAGCACGAACGCGAACGCGGTGCTGGGGATCGCCAGACCGATCCAGGCCCACCACGCCGCCGTGGGAAGCGCGAGGTGCGCGAGCGGATGTTCGAACAGCGCGAGCGGGAGCGCGATCAGCGCCGACGCCGCCAGCTGGCCGAACGAGACGACGAACGGATCGATCCCCTGCGCACGAAAGCGCCGCGCGTAGAGCGCGCCGAAGCCGTAGGTGACCGCGGCGCCGATGCAGGCCAGCTGCGCGATGCTGGTCAGGTTGACCCCGTGGATCACGTTCGGGCCGATCAGCAGCACCACGCCGGCGAGCGCGACGACGATCCCCGCAACCTTGTTCGGCGAGAGCTTCTCGTCGCGCGAGAGCAAGTGCGCGAGCAGCGCGGTGAAGACCGGCGTCGTCGCGTTGAAGATCGACGCGAGACCGCTGTCGATCTGTTTTTCGCCGACGATGATCAGGCTGAACGGCAGCACGTTGTTGACGGCGCCGAGGACGAGGAACTGCGCCCACATCGAGGGCGAGCGCGGGATCGCGCGGCGCATGACGAGCAGGACCGGGAGCAGCGCGAGCGCGGCGACGCCGACGCGTCCGAGCACGATCGTGAACGGCGGAACGTTCGCTTCGTCGAGGAGCTTGTAGAAGAGGAACGCACCGCCCCACGCGACCGAGAGGACCACGAGCATGATCCATTCGGGGAGGCCCATTTTCAGCGAAGTCTTGGTCTGCCCGCGGGACACGATATCAGGAAGGAGCCGCGGCCACACTCCGATGGTTGCGCGCGCACTCATCGTGCAGGCGATCGGTCACGAACATGTGGCCGGGTTCGTGCGTGATCGCGAACGGCACGCGGCTCGCGACGATCACGCTCTGCGGGGTGACGCCGCAGCCCCAGAACACCGGCACATCGCCGTCTTCGAGCACCGGCGCGTCGCCGTACTCGGGATGCATCAGATCGTCGATCCCCAGCTGCGCCGGATCGCCCCAGGCGACCGGCTCGCCGTGCGCGACGCGGAACGGGCGCGTCACCTCGCGGACGCGCTCGATCTCGTGCTCCTTGTACGGCCGCATGCTCACGACCATCATCCCGCGCAGGCGGCCGGCGGAAGCGAGCGGGACGCGGGTGCGATACATCGGGACGTTGCGGTCGAGCGCGTAATGCCGCGGCGCGAGCCCCGCCTCGCTCAGCGCGTGGTCGAACGTGAACGAGCAACCAATCAGAAACGCGACGAGCTCGTCGCTCCAGAGCGCACGCACGTCGCGCGGCTGTTCGGTCAGTTCGCCGTCGCGCCACACGCGATACCGCCCGAGATCCGTGCGCAGGTCGGCACACTCGGCGCTGCGCGGCGCGTGCGCACCCGGTGCGAGCGGCGCTTCCACCAGCGGACACGGCACCGGGTTGCGCGCGCACAGGTCGGCGAGCTCGCCGGCGTACGCACGCGGGACGACGACGAGGTTGGCCTGCACGTAGTCGGGCGCCAGACGTTCCGTCGGGCCGGCGAGCGTCCCGTCGCGGATCGCCGCGCGCACCTCGGCGGCCGTCATTCCGCGCACGCGATCCGGTCGGCCGCGTCGCGCGCGCGCGCCTCGGGGTCGCGCCGCTGCGGATCGCCGTAGCCGCCGCCGCCCGCGGTGCGCACGATGATCGCGTCGCCCGGCTGCATCGCGACGCTTGTCTTCGCCGGCAGATCGCGCGTGGAGCCGTCGCGGCCGACGAGGACGTGCGCGCCGGTCGCGCCGTCGCCGCCCCCTTGCGCTCCGTGCGGACGCACCGCGTGGCGTTCGGCGAGCAGCGACGCCGTCGCGCTGCCGTCGCGCAGCGCGAACGCGCGCACCAGCCCGGAGCCGCCGCGAAACTCGCCGTCGCCTGCGCTCGTCTCGGCGAACTCGTAGGCGGTGATCAGCATCGGCATCGTCCGTTCGATCGCTTCGATCGGCGTGTTGAGCGTGTTGGTCATGTGCACGTGGATTCCGTCGATCCCGTCGGCGTCCGGGCGCGCGCCCATTCCGCAGCCGTTCGTTTCGTAGAACGCCCACGAGCGACCGCCGCCGTCGAGGCCGCCGATCATCACGTTGTTCATCGAGCCGCCGCTCTGCGCGGGAACGCGTCCCGGCGCGAGCCGCGCGAGCGCGCCGAGCACCAGATCGGCGTTGCGCATCGACGTCTCGACGTTCCCCGCGCTCACCGGCGCGGGACGGCGCGGGTTGAGCAGCGTCCCCTCCGGGACGCGCACGGTGATCGGGCGGAACGAGCCGTCATTCATCGGGATGCGCGGATCGGTCACCGCGCGCAGCGCGTAGTACGCGCCCGAGAGCGTCACGCCGTAGACGGAGTTGAGCGGCATCGCGCGCTGCGGCGCGGTGCCGTCGTAGTCGAGCGCGATCGCGTCGCCCTGCTTCTCCAGCCGCACGCGCAGGACGATCGACGGTTCGCCGCGCTCGTCTTCCATCACGTCTTCGTGCACGACGACGCCGTCGGGGAGCGCGCGCAGCGCGGCGCGCGTGCGGCGTTCGCCGTCGTCGAGCGCCTTCTCGAGTGCGGCGTCGACGACGCCGATCCCGTAGCGATCGATCAATTCGAAAAAGCGGCGCTCGCCGACGACGTTGCCCGCGATCTGCGCGCGCAGGTCGCCGGCGCGCGCTTCGGGCGTGCGCGAGTTCGCCATCAGCAGATCGACGGTCTCGTCGGCGACGCGGTCGCCGCGCATCAGCAGCGTCGGCGTGATCACCGCACCCTCGGCGAACAGATCGCGTGCGTCGGGCGGCATCGAACCGGGAACGGCACCGCCGACATCGGTCTGATGCGCCTTGTTCGCCGCGTACCCGGCCAGCCGGCCGTCGTGATAGATCGCGCGGATCACGGTCACGTCGTTGAGATGCGTTCCCGATAGATACGGATCGTTGACGACGATCATCTCGCCCGGCGCGAGCGTGCGCCCGCGCTCCGCCATCCACGCCAGCGAGCGGCGCAGGCCCCACGGGAGTGAGCCCAGATGGACCGGGATGTGTTCGGCCTGCGCGACCAGGCGTGCGCGCGCGTCGAAGAGCGCGCAGGAATGGTCCAGACGTTCTTTGATGTTCGGCGAGTAGGCGGCGTCGCGCACGGCGATCCCCATCTCTTCGCTGGCGTAGATCAGCGCCGAGGCGACGAGCTCGGCGGTGATCGGGTCGACGGCGGCGGCGTTCACCCTTGACGGACGTCCTCTCTGGGGGCTACGGTGGCGACCATGCGGTTCGGAACGCGAACGTGCTGACGCGGCCGCCCGCCGCGATCGATGCGGCGACCTGGCGCGAGTATCTCGCGTTTTGCGCGATGCCGAGCGACGCGATCGTTCCGGCGGACATTCAGCGCAACGCGGCGTGGCTGGTCGACGCGTGCGCGCGGCGCGCGCTCGACGCGCGGCTGCTGGCGAACGGCGACGTGCCGATGGTATACGCGGCGTGGCCGCGCGTCCGGACCGAGCTGCCGACGATCCTCTTCTACGCCCATTTCGACGCGCAGCCCGTCGTCGCCGAAGCGTGGTCGCAGCCCGACCCCTGGACGCCGGTGCTCAAGGAACGGGCGCTGGACGGCACCTGGCGCACGATCCCTGCCGAACGGCTCTTCGACGCGCAGCCCGATCCGGAATGGCGCGTCTTCGGCCGCGCAGCCGCCGACGACAAGGGTCCGATCGTGATGCTGCTCGCCGCGCTCGACGCGCTGCGCAGCGCCGGCGCCGAGCCGTGCGTCAACGTCAAGATCCTGCTCGACAGCGAAGAAGAACAAGGCTCGCCGTCGATCGCCGGCGTGCTCGCGCGCGAACGCGCGCTGCTCGCCGCGGACGCGATGGTCGTCAACGACGGGCCGATGCACGCGTCGCGCCGTCCGACGCTCGTCTACGGCAACCGCGGCGTCGTGACCGCGACGCTGACGGTGTGGGGACCGGCGCGCGCGCTGCACAGCGGCCACTACGGGAACGCGGTCGCGAACCCCGCCGAACGGCTCGCCGCTCTGATCGCGTCGCTGAAGGACGAGGACGGCCGCGTGCGCATTCCCGGCTACTACGACGGCGTCGCGATCGACGGCGACGCGCGCGCGATGCTGGATGCCGTTCCCGACGACGAGGACGTGCTGACGCGCGAGCTCGGCGTCGCGTCGCTGCAGCGCGGCGTCGGCGCGACGCTGCAGGATGCGCTCCAGTACCCCTCGCTCAACGTGCGCGGTCTCGCAGCGGGCGCGACCGGAAGGCGCGCCGCGACGATCGTCCCCGACCGCGCGGTCGCCGAATTCGATCTGCGCACGATCCCCGAGATCGAACCGGAGCGCGCGCCGGCGCTGATCCGCGACTGGCTCGCCGCGCACGGATATCTCGTCCTCGACCGCCCGCCGACCGACGCCGAGCGCGCCGCGCACGAACGCATCGCGACGTGGACCGTGCGGCCCGGCGGCGTCGCCGCGCGCACCGCGCCGGGCGCCGCCGTCGGCCGCTGGGTGCGCGCCGCGCTGCGCGACGCGTTCGGCGGCGAACCAGTCGCGATCCGCACGATGGGCGGCACCGTCCCCACCGGCGAGATCGCGGCGCAGCTCGGCGTTCCGTTCACGATCCTGCCGCTCGCCAACGCGGACGACAATCAGCACACGCACGACGAGAACCTGCGGGTCGGCAACATGCTGGACGGGGTGCGCGCGTTGGTTACGCTGCTCACGACGCCGTACCCGGGCTACGGTCGCTGCGCTTCGACGAGCTCAGCGTGACGTCGCGGTTCGACGAGCTCGGCGTGACGTCGCGTTCAAGCACGACGTTGCCGTAGCCGTCGACGCGCGCGTTCCAGGCGGGCGCGACGTAGGTCGTCGCGTCGTATTGTTCGATGACCGCCGGGCCGGCGAAGGCGTCGCCGGGCCGCAGGTGCTCGCGTCCGTAGACCGGCGTCGGCACGAAGAGCGCGCCGTCGTACGCGTCGCGGTGCTCGCGCAGCGCGCGCGCTTCAGGCGCGCGTGACGCGGGCGTCATCGCCGCGTCGAGGCGCGGCTTCGGCGTGGTCCCGATCGCGACGACCCGCACCGTCACGACTTCGACGGGATCGCGCCGCGCGGCGAAACCGTACCGCTGTTCGTGGCGCAGGTGGAACAACTCGACCGCGTCCTCGAGCGAGCGCGGCGCGGTCACCGTGAGTTCCGTCGACTGTCCGACGTAGCGCAGATCGAGCTCGCGCACGAAACTCCGCTCCTCTTTGGCGACGCCCTGTTCGCCCAGTGCTTCGTCACCTTCGCGGGTCAGCGATTCGAAGAGCGTGCGCACGTGTTTCCACGCCGCGTCGTCGGCCAGCGCGACGAGCGATCGCACCGCGGTGGCGCGCACGTCGGCGGCGAGCAGGCCGTAGGCGGAGAACACGCCGGGGAGCGGCGGGACGATCACGCGCGCGACGCCGATCTCGCTCGCGACGGCGCACGCGTGCAGCGGGCCGCCGCCGCCGAACGCGAGCAGCGAGAAATCACGCGGGTCGTAGCCGCGCTCGACCGAGACGATGCGCAGCACCTTCGCCATCTCCGCGTCGACGAGCGCGACGATCCCCGCGGCCGTGCGCTCGATGTCGCCGTCGAGCGGCGCTGCCACGGAAGCGACGGCGTCGTACGAGCGCTGCGCATCGATCGGGAACGCGCCGTCGAGGAGTGCGCGCGGATTGGAGCGTCGCAGCACGACGTTCGCATCGGTGACCGTCGGCCGATCGCCGTTGCCGTAGCAGGCGGGGCCGGGATCGGCGCCGGCGCTCACCGGCCCGACGCGCAGCGTTCCCGCCGCGTCGACCCACGCGATCGTTCCGCCGCCCGCGCTCACCTCGGCGAGATCGACGAACGGGAACCGCACCGGGTAACCGCTGCCCTTCACCGACCGTCCGCTGTGCGTCGCGCCGGCCGCTTCGAACGACGCGCTGACCTCGGGGACGCCGCGGAAGATCGTCCCGGCCTTCGCCGTCGTCCCGCCCATGTCGAACGAGAGGACGTTGTCGAGCCCGAGCGCGCGGCCGAGATACGCGGCGCCGATCACGCCGCTGGCGGGACCGCTCTCGATCAGCGTCGCCGGGCGGCGCGAGGCGACGCCGAGCGCCGCCATCCCGCCGTCGGAGCGCATCACGAAGATCGGCGCGCGCACGCCGAGCGCGCGCACGCCGCGCGCGACGCGATCGAGGTAGGCGCGCACGATCGGCGCCAGCGCCGCGTTCACCACCGTCGTCGAGAAGCGCTCGTATTCGCGATACTGCGGATCGATCTCCGACGAGAGGGAGATGTCGGCGTCGGGGACGGCGTCGGCGATCGCGGCCGCGACCGCGCGCTCGTGCGCGCCGTCGACGTCGGCGTGCAGCAAACCGACGGCGACCGCGCGGATCCCGCGCTCCGCGATCGCCGCCGCCGCGCTCGCCACCGTCGCGTCGTCGAGCGGAACGATCACGCTCCCGTCGTGGGCGCGCCGTTCGCGCACCACCAGCCGGTCTTCGCGACGGGCGAGCGGTTTCGGCCGCGTGACGTGGAGATCGTAGATCGCGCTGCGGTTCTGCCGCCCGATCTCGAGCACGTCGCGGAAACCCTCGGTGGTGACGAACGCGACTCGCGGGAGTTCGAGGTGCAGCTGCCCCAGCAGCGCGTTCGTGGCGATCGTGCTCGCGTGCGCGACCAGCGCGATCTCGTCGCCGGAGACCCCGGCGAGCAGCGCGCGCAGCGCTTCGAGCAAGCCTTCTTCCGGCGCTCGCGGCGTCGACGAGACTTTGTGCCGCACGAGGCGGCCGTCGTCGGCCAGCGCGACGAGGTCGGTGAACGTTCCGCCGATGTCGATCCCGACGCGCCAGCTCACGCGACCGCGACCCCGAGGAAGGCTTCCTGCACCAGCGGATGTCCGATCAATTCGGCGGATGGGCCGTGCATCACGACGCGGCCGGTCTGCAGCACGTAAGCGGTGTGCGCCGCGCGCAGCGCCTCGCGCACGTTCTGCTCGACGAGGAGGACCCCCGTCCCGCTCGCGGCGACCGCCGCGATCCCGGCGTAGATTTGCGGGATGAGCAGCGGCGCGATCCCGAGGGACGGCTCGTCGAGCATCAGCAGCCGCGGTCCGCTCATCGTCCCGCGCGCGATCGCGAGCATCTGCTGCTCGCCCCCCGAGAGCGTCGACGCGCGCTGATCGAGCCGCTCGCGCAGAATCGGAAACGCGGCAAACGCCGCTTCGAGGCGCGCCGCGCGATGCGCGGGGTCTCGGTCGACGTAGGCACCGAGCAGCAAATTGTCGCGCACCGTTGCGGAGGCGAAGACGCGGCGGCCCTCCGGAACGTGCGCGATCCCGCGCCGCACGATGCGGTGGGCGGGCTCGCGCGTGATCTCGGCGCCGTCGAAGCGGATCGAGCCCTGCTGGGCGCGCACCAGGCCGCTGATCGCGCGCAGCAGCGACGTTTTGCCGGCGCCGTTCGCGCCGATCAGCGCCACGACGCTCCCGGCGTCCGCCTGCAGCGAGACGTCCTGCAGGGCGCGCATCCCGTCGTAGGCCACGGCAAGGCTGTCGACTTCCAGCAGCGCGCTCACGTCGGCGTCTCCGCGATCGCGCCATGTTCGAGCGGCGAGCCGAGATACGCGTCGACGACGCGCCGATCGCGCACGGCGCAGCCCGCCGTCCCCGCAAAGATCGTCTTGCCGGCGGCGATCACCACGATGCGATCGGCGATCGGCATCAGCACCTCCATGACGTGCTCGACCATCAGCACGGTGACGCCGCGCGCGAGGATGCGGCGCAGCAGATCGACCGCGTCGCGGCATTCGGCCGGCGTCAGCCCCGCCATCACCTCATCGAGGAGCAGCAGCGACGGTTCCGTCGCGAGAGCGCGAGCGACCTCAAGCCGCTTCTTGTCGGCGATCGTGAGCGCGCGCCCGAGCCGATAGCGTTTGTCCTCGAGTCCGACGAAGGTGAGAACCTCGCGTGCATGCGCGATCGCGTCGCGCAGCCGCGGGCGGCGCATGAGCGCGCCGGTCGTCGTCGCTTCGAGGACCGTCATGTCGGCGAAGGTCTGCACGATCTGATACGTGCGCCCAATCCCCAGCCGCGCGACGCGGTGATACGCGGTCCCGGCGATCTCGACGCCGCGAAAGCGCACGCTCCCAGCGCTCGGTTTGAGCGCGCCGGCGATGCAGCCAAACGCCGTCGACTTTCCGGCGCCGTTGGGGCCGATCAGGCCGGTGAGGCGTCCTTCCTCAACGGTGAGGTCGACGCCGTCGAGGGCGCGCAGCGAGCCGAAGCGTTTCGCGAGACCCTGCACTTCGAGAAGCGCGCTCACGCCGCACCCTCCGCGGCCAACCGGGCGGGCGGCTGCGCCGCGGCGCCGCGCCGGCGCCGGATCCCATCGACGATCGTCCCGACGATCCCGTGCGGCCGCAGCGCCGCGATCACGCAGATGATCGCACCGTAGATCACCAGATCGTAGCCTTTGCCGGTCCCGCCGAGCTTCAGCGCGACGGCCTTCGCAAGTACGACGTACACCAGCGCGCCTGCCGCGGGTCCCCACAGCGTGCCGATCCCGCCGACCACCCCGATCAGCGCGATGTCGATCGAGACCGAGAGCGCGATCGTCGACGGCGGGTCGACGAAGAGCGTGTACTGCGCGTAAAGCACGCCGGCGCAGGCCGCCATCGCTGCCGACCACGCGAACGCGATCAGCTTCCAGCGCCGCTCGTCGATCCCGACCGAAGCGGCGGCCTGATGGTTGGCGCGTAGGGCCCGCAAGTAGTAGCCGAGCCGCGAGCGTTCGAGCGCGAGCGTCGCGCACTGCACCGCGACGAACAGCACCAGCGCGAGCACCACGTACCAGCCTTTGTCGGCGAACTGCATCGACGCCCAGCCCGCGGCGATCGGGAGTTCGAAGCCGTTCGCGCGGCCGAGCCAGCCCTGCGTGCGCACCAGCGCGTCGACGATCGCCGCCACCGCGATCGTCGCGATCGAGAAATAGTGTCCGCGCAGCGCGAGCGTCGGAAAGCCGGTGATCGCGGCGAGCAGCGCCGCGACGGCCGCTCCCGCCGGGATCGCCAGCCACGGGGAGATGCCGTGCACGACGCACAGCGCCGACGTGTACGCGCCGCAGCCGAAGAAGATCGCGTGCCCGAACGAGATGTTGCCGCCGTACCCGCTGATCCAGTTCCATGATTGACCCAGCGTCGCGTACAGCAGCAGCGTGAAGACGAGGTCGAGTACGACCGCATCGCGGACGGCGTACGCCAGCACGAGTCCGGCGGCGGCGATCGCGGCGAGCGCGATCAGATGCGGGCGCATCAGCGCCGGCCCAGCAGGCCCTGCGGCCGCACAAGCACGATTGCGAGATACGCCAGGTAGACCGGCACCATCTTCAGCTCCGGCGAGAGATAGAACCCGCCGAACACTTCGAGCAAACCGACGAGCAGCGCACCGACCAGCGCGCCTTGGATGCTGCCGAAGCCGCCGAGTGCGACGACCACGAACGCGGTCAACGCGAACGGCGCGCCGGCGGTCGGAAAGACCGGATACGAGAGCATCAGGAGCGCACCCGCCGCGCCGACGCACGCGGCGCCGATCCCGAACGCCAGCCCGTTCACGCGCTGGACGTCGATCCCCATCAGCGTCGCGGCGACGCGGTCCTCGGCGACCGCGCGCATCGCGCGCCCGGTCTCGGTGTATTCGACGAACGCGAAGAGGGCGGCGGTGAGAACCAGCGCGCCGGCGCCTTCGGCCAGCGTCGCCTGCGAGATCGCAAGACCGCCAAAGCGCAGCGTTCCCTGCAACGGCGGGTGCGGCACCGAGAGAAAGTCGCTCGAGAAGAGCGCTTGCGCCAGGCCTTGCAGCAGCACCAGCAGCCCGAACGTTCCGAAGACCGTCGCCTCCGGCGGACCCGCGAGCAGCCGCCGGATGAAGACGCGGTAGACGACGATCCCGAACAGGAACAGCGCGATCGCGACGAGCGGGAGACCCGCGAACGGGCTGAGGCCGATCAGCGCGAGCCCGAGCGTCGCGTACATCGCGAGCATCAGGAACTCGCCGTGCGCGAAGTTCACGACGTCCATCACGCCGTACACCAGCGTGAGCCCGACCGCGACCAGCGCGAAGACGAGTCCCGTCAGCACGCCTCCCGCGAGCAGCTGCGCGAAGGTGGTCAGCGCTTCCACGCCGGCATCGGCCAGATCGGCGCTTTCACCGCGACATCGAACGGCCACACCGTCTCGTACTTGCCGTCCTGGATCTGTTCGATGATCCCCACGCCGCCGACGTTCTGTCCCTGCGCGTCGAACTTGATCTGCTTCCACGGCATCAAGGTCAGAATGCCGGGGATGTTCGTGTTCTGCAGCGCCGTGCGGATCGCGTCGGGCTTCGTCGAGCCGGCGCGGTCGATCGCGTCGGCGAGCACGAGGACGCCCATGATGTCGCGCGCCGTGTTGCCGTCGAGCGGCTTGTCGCCGAAGCGCAGCCGGAACAGCTGGTCGATGAGCGGGACCGCTTTGTTGCGGTGCTTGATGTCGAGCGAGAACACTTCGCGGGTGAAGACGCCCTCCGCGTCCTTCCCTTCGGTCTTCACGAAGCCCGGATCGATGAAGCCGGCGTCCTGCGCCAAGATTCCCTGCAGCAGGATCCCCTGATCCTTGAACCCGCGCATGAACAGCAGCGCGTCGGGCGCGTACGACGCCATCATCACGACGTCGGGCGCGGCGGCCTTGACCTTCTGCACTTCCGCGTTCACTTCGGTCGTCGTCGCCGGATACGCGACGCGCGTGACGATCGTGAAGCCGCGGCGCTTCCCGATCTCTTCTTCGGCGTCGCCGGCGCCGGTACCGAAGAGTCCGTCCTCGCCGACGACCGCGACTTTCTTCACGGCGATCTTCTTGGTGCGGTTCAGGTCGGCGAAGAACTGGTAGAAGTTTTCGGCGAACGTCGCGTCGTTCGGCGTCGTGCGGAAGAACCACTTGAGCCCGCGCGCGGTGAGCGACGGCGCCGACGAGTCGGGGTTGAGGAACGGGATGCCGTAGCGTTCGGCGACTTGCGACGCGGTTGCGGTCGTCGACGAGGCGTACGTGCCGATCAGCGCGACCGCGTGCTCCTGCGTGATCAGCTGCTCCGCGGCGGCGCGCGCCTGATCGGGTTTCCCTTGCGAATCGGCGAAGACCAGCTTGATGCGCGCGTGCCCGAGGTGCGGCAGGCCACTCTTGCCGACCATCGGCAGCGGATAGGAGACGTGCCCGTTCACCAAGTCTGCGGCCAACGTCTGAGCGGTGCGCAGTCCCGCACCGGTCTGCGCCGACGGTCCGGTGAGCGGAAGGATCGAGCCGATGACGATCTCCTGCGGATCGGCGGCGCGCGACGCGAACGGCATCGATGCGACGGCGATCGCGGCGGCGAACGCGAGGCACACACGGCGGGCGGACATACAAACCTCCTTCATGCGAGTGTCGGAACGGGACGTGCCGCGAGCGAGGCGTCGCGCACGCGCGCGATCGCATCGGGGCCGAGGGCGCGCGCGATGCGGTCGTCGACCACGCGCATCGCGGCGACGAAGCGGTCGCGGGCCGCCTCGTCGAGTTCGATCAGGGTCATGCGCCGGGCCAGTTCGGCGTGCAGCTCGGCTTCGAGCCGTTCCGCCTGCAGGCGCTGCTCGGCGATCGCGTCGCGCATCGCCGAGCGCACGATCGCCGCGCGGCTGCCGAGCCCCGCGAGGATCTCGGCGTTGGCGAAGAGCGCGGCCACCGAGACGGCGTGCCGCGTCAGCGTGAGATACCGCTGGCTGCGCCACAGCTCGAGTCCGGCGACGTTCGCGAGCGCGTTCTCCTGCGCGTCGATCTCGCACGCGGCGAGCGCTTCGGCGAGGCGCGGAAACGGCAACGGCACCGCGACGGCGCGAAACGCTTCAGCGAGATGAACGTTGATCGGCGACTGCTGCACGCGCAGCCGGAGCTGCGCGACGTCTGCCGGCGCGCGCACCGCGACATCACGGGTCGTGACCGAGCGGAAGCCGTTGGCCGCATACCCGAGTCCTTCGAGGCCGAATGCTTGCGCGTCGGCGAGGACGCCGGCGGCGAACGGGCCATCGAGAAACGCGTGCGCGTGCGCGAAATCGTCGAGCAGATACGGCAGTTCGATGAGCTGCGCGTCGGGGATGAGGTTGCCGGCGACGGGGACCGTCACCGACGCGATCGCGACGTCGCCGCTGCGCACGTCGACGAGCGTTTGCAGTTCGCCGCCGCGCGCCGCCGACGGCAGGTCGAGCACGATGCGGATCGCGCCGCCGGTGCGCTGTTCGACGAGCACCGCGAAGCGCGTGAGAATGCGGCCGACGATCGAGCGCGGGACGGTCAGGGTCGCGGCGCGCAGGGTGGTGACGACGCCGGCCCGCGGGCGCAGCGCCGGCGCCCCGCGCTCCGGCGCCTGCGCCGTCCCGGCGGCGATCGTCTGCACCACCCGATCGATGCGCGCGAGCGCCGCAGCATCGAGATCGGCCTCCAGGCTGCAGAGTGCGCGGCCGATGGGTTCGAGCCGCGCCGCGAGCGCGCGTCCGGCGTCGGTGGCGTGCGCGCGGATGACGCGCCGGTCGGCGGCGTCCGGCCGTCGCTCCAGCAGGCCCGATGCTTCGAGCCGGTCGAGGTGGCCGCTCAGCGACGAAGCGTCGAGACGCAGTTCGGCGGCGACGTCGCTCGGCCGGAGCCCCTCGTCGCCCGCGACGAGCAGCAGCAGCACGAAGTACGGAACGTAGCTCAGTCCGTACGGCCGCAGACGGCGATTGTACTCGCGCACCATCGCGCGCGCAGCCGCGTCGAGGGGAAATCCCCGAAAATCGGACGGACGCAGCGCCGAACGCCGCGACGTTGTTCCCAACTCGCGCCTCCTCGCCGTGGCGGCGATTCCGTGACGATACGAGCGGACGCCGGTCACGTCAATAGTTCGGTTCCGAAGTACCGGGCCGCCGCGCAAGGAGCGCTCCCGCGGCCAGGCCAACCGAGCCGTGATGCCGCCGGAGATCGTGACGCTGCCCCTGCGCGCGATGATGCAGGTCAGCGCCGGCCAGCCGATTCACGTCATCGTCGAGGTCGCGCTCGACCGCGGCGCTCCCGATCCGTATGCCGACCTCGGCGCGCGCTGCGCGCAGGTCGCCGCGCAGCTCCGCGACGCCGGCGGGACGATCGCCGACCCGCAGGATCCCGCGATCGCGCCCTACGTCTTCGCGCTGCTGACCGCCTCACAGGTCGAGACGGTCGCGGCCTCCGCCGCGCCGATCGCGAGGCTCGCGCTCAACGAGTGGTTCTCCAAGGATGCTCCGCGCGGTGCGCCGTCCGAGTTCAATCGCCGCGATCTGATCCGCGAAGTGATCGCCGAGCCGCTCGCCACCCGCGTGCGTACGACGCCCGGCGCGCTGCAGGACGTCATCATCGATCTCGACGTCACCCGTACCAGCAAAGCCTCACGCGCCGTCGCCGAACAGCTGCTGGGGCGCGTGCAGGCCCGCGATCCGGCAGCGTGCGCGTGGCGCAGCGACGCCGACGCGACGCATCCGTACATCTTCGCGTCGATGACGGGCTACGCGATCCTCGCGCTGATCGACCTCGACCGCACGCCGGCGCCGCCCGAACGCGCGATCTACCGCGTCTGGGAAGACGCGACGGTGCGCGCGTGCATCAACCGCTCGATCGCGACCGTCAAAGCCGACGCGGCGCAGATCGCGTTCTCCGCGACCGGCAAGGGAATCGTGTGGGGCGTCCTCGACAGCGGGATCGACGCGACCCACCCGCACTTCGCGCACTACAAGAACCTCGATCTCTCACAGCGCGCGCCGCTCGCGCACCGCGATCTCCGCGCGGGAGCGAAAGACGATACGCAGGCGCTCGTCGACGTCAACGGACACGGGACGCACGTCGCCGGGATCATCTTCGGCGCGATGTCGCGTGCGTGGGAGCAGCAACCGGTCGCGGTCGTCACTGCGCGCAACGAGGCGGGGATCGAAGAGAAACAGGCCCAGGATCTCGACGCGATCGCCGGGATGGCGCCGCAGTGCACGCTCTTGAGCCTGCGCGTCCTCGACGACGACGCGAGCGGACGCGTCAGCACGATCATCGACGGGATCGATCAAGTCCAGCGCTGGAACGACTTCGGCCGACGCATCGTCGTGCACGGGCTCAACCTCAGCCTGGGCTACCCGTTCGAAGCGGAGTGGTTCGCCTGCGGGCAGAGCCCGCTGTGCATCGAGATCGACCGGCTCGTCAGTTCGGGCGTCGTCGTCGTGGTCGCCGCCGGCAACTCCGGCTACGGCTATCTCTCGACCGAATACACGGGCGCCGTCTCGCAAGGGATCGGGATGTCGATCAACGATCCCGGCAACGCCGAGCTCGCGATCACCGTCGGCGCGACGCACCGCACCGAACCGCATCGCTACGGCGTCTCGTACTTCTCGTCGAAAGGCCCCACCGGCGACGGCCGATCAAAACCCGACGTCCTCGCGCCCGGCGAGCGGATCATCTCGTGCGCGTCGGCGCAGAGCCGGGTGGATCAGACGCTCGCGCCGGCCGGCGGCGCGCCCCCGCTGGCGCTCGCCGCGGGCGCCTACACGTACAAAGAAGACAGCGGGACGAGCATGGCCGCACCGCACGTGTCCGGGATCATTGCGGCGTTTCTCTCGATCCGTCAGGAATATATCGGACGGCCCGGCGAGGTAAAGGCGATCTTCACCGGCACCGCGACCGACCTGCGCCGCGACCGCAATTTCCAAGGTGCGGGGCTGGTCGATCTCATGCGCGCCATCCAATCCGTCTGAAGGGTTCGCCATGATCGCGCTGGGGACGATGAACGCCGCGCTCGTGCACTACGACGACGGCGGCGCGGTGACCGATGCGGACGAGAGCGCGTTCCTCGGCGAGGTCACGGCGCAGGCGCCGCGCCATCTGTTCGTCATCTCGCACGGCTGGAACAACGACGAAGCCGAAGCGCTCGATCTGTACCAGCGCTTCTTCTCCGCGGCCGATCAGGTGTGGGGCGCGGTCACGGAGTGGGACGCGACGCAGGCCGAGTGCTTCGCGTTGGGCGTGATCTGGCCGTCGAAGAAGTTCGACGAGAACGCGTTCGCCGCCGCGTCCGGTTCGGCACCGGGCGCCGCGGCGGGGATCGGCGCGGACACGGTCGATCAGCAGATCGCGGCGCAGGTGAGGGTGCTCAAGCAGGTCGCCGACGATCCCGCGGCGGCCGCGCTGCTCGATCACGCGATCGCGGTGATTCCGCAGCTCAGCGTGAGCCGCAGCGCGCAGGACGACTTCGTCGCCGCGCTCGCCGCGGCGTTCCCGCACCCGCCGCAGGAGCCCGATCCCGGACTCGACACGGGGCTGAACGCGCTCAACACGAGCGCGGGGCACGACGTGCTCGCGCAGATCGTGGCGAACCTGCACGCCGGTCCCGCCGCGGCGGCCGTCGCCGCACACGCCGGCGGCGCCGCGGCGATCGGCGGCGCGGCCGGCTTCAACCCGCTCGGTGCGATCAAGAACGCGGCGCTCGTGCTCGCCAACGTGACGACGTACTGGACGATGAAGGAACGCGCGGGCGTGACCGGCCGGACCGGCGTCGCGCAGACGCTCGCGAAGGCGATGGTCGCCGTCCCGGACGCGACGGTGCATCTGATCGGACACAGTTTCGGCGGACGTCTCGTCACGGCGGCCGCGAACGCGCTCACCGGCGGCATCGCCGGACATCAGGTCGCAACGATGATGCTGCTGCAGGCGGCGTACTCGCACTACGGGCTCGCGCACGACTACCAGCCCAATACCGACGGAATGTTCCGCAGCGTGCTCACCGGGGCGAAGGTCGCGCGCGAGATACAGATCACGCACAGCATCCACGATCTCGCCGTCGGCCTCGCATATCCGATCGCGTCGGCGTTGGCGCGTCAGATCGGCGCCGCCGTCTTCGTCAACCCCTACGGCGGCATGGGCGCCGACGGCGCGCGTGCGACGCCCGAGGCGTTCGAGGACACGCTCGGGCCGGCCGGGACGGCATACGCGCCGGTGCAGGCACCGGCGATCGTGCGCAACCTCAACGGCGACGCGTCGATCTCCAGCCACGGCGACGTGGCGCGGCCGGAAACGGCCTACGCGACGCTCGTCGCCGCGTCGCGCGCGTAGAACGTGCTCTCTACGTTCTCGATCGTCGCGACCGATCCGGGCGCGCACGAAATCGGCATCGCCGTGCAGTCGAAGTTTCTCTCGGTCGGCGCGGTCGTGCCGTGGCTCGCGAGCGACGCCGGCGCGATCGCGACGCAAGCCTGGACGAACACGGCCTTCGGCCCGCGCACGCTCGACCTGCTGCGCGCCGGAGAGTCGCCGGAGATGATCGCGCAGACGCTGATCACGGGCGATCCGAACGCCGCCGACCGGCAGTTCGGGATCGTCGCGCTCGACGGACGCGCCGCGACGTATACCGGAAGCGGCTGCATCCCGTGGGCGGGCGGCGTCGCCGGAGACGTCTACGCAGCGCAGGGGAATTGCCTGGCCGGGCCCGGCGTCGTCGAGGCGATGGCGTCGACGTACACGAGCGCGCGCGGAACGCTCGCCGACCGCCTCGTCGCCGCACTCGCGCCGGTCAGCGCGAAGGCGGCGACAAGCGCGGCCAGCAGAGCGCCGCGCTGATCGTCCTTAAACCCGGCGGCGGCTACGGCGGCTTCAGATCGCTACGTCGACCTGCGCGTCGACGATCATTCCGCACCGATCGACGAGCTCGCGCGGCTGCTCGAGCTGCACAAACTCTATTTCTTCCCACCCGCTCCGGAGGACGTGCTGACGATCGACGACGCGCTTCGGCCGCACGATCGTCGCGCATCTTGCCCGCGCCGGCGCCCTGCCGCACGATGAAGGCCCGTACGACGACGCGGCGCGCGAGGCGCTCGTCGCGTTCATGCACGTCGAGAACCTCGAGAACCGCGCCCGCACCGACAACACGATCGACCGCCAAACCCTAGACTATCTGCACGCCGTCGCGTCGACCCGTTAGATCTCGAACTGCCAGGCGTTCCAGGATTCCACGATGCCGTTGGGGCGGAAGTTCTTGAGGTCGGTGCTCACGGCTTCGATCTGGCGCGGCCACCAGAGGTAGATGAACGGCGCGTCGCGCGCGAGCAGCGACTCGATCGTCGCGTAGGCGCGTTTGCGCGTCGGGCGGTCGTAGTTCGTCAGCGCGATCTTCTGCGCGGCGTCCATCTCGGGACTGCAGTACCGCGACCAGTTGTAGCCGTGCGGCGCGAGCTCGCTGCAGAGCAGCTGCGTCGAATCGTCGGGATCGGACCCGGCGTACCAGGTCTGCAGGCCGAGGTCGTACTTCCCGTCGGCGAGGATCCCGTTCCCGGGCGCCCCGTAGAGCAGCGCTGTCGTGTACCCCTTGAGCGCAATCTCGATCCCGGCCTCGCGCAGCATCGACGCGATGAGCACACTGCGCTGACGGTCCGTCGCGCTGTCGCTGCGATACGCGACGCCGAGCTCCAGGCGCTTCCCGTTGCGCGCGCGGATCCCGTCGACGCCGGCGTGCCAGCCGGCCGCGTCGAGCAGGGCGCGCGCCCGCGGCAGATCGCGACGGCTGGTCCCGGCCCGCGGATCGAACGCCCACAACAGCGGCGGCAGGTCTTCCGTCGCGGCGACGGTGGTGCCGAACGTCGCATCGCGCACGAGCTGTCCCTTGTCGATCGCGAGGCCGATCGCACGCCGGACGCGTACGTCGTCGAGCGGCAGCCGGGACAGGTTGATGATGATCGCATCGTTGCCGTTGAACGGAACGAGCCGCACGTCGACGCCGTCGATCGTTTTCAACTGCGGATAGACACGCGGCGTCGCCTGCGCGAACCAGTCGATCTCGTGCGCGCGCAGCTGGTTGACCAGCGTGTTCTCGTCGGGGACGAAGCGGAGTTCGATCGACTGCAGCCTGGGCTTTCCCAGAAAGTAGCCGGGATTGCGAACGTACTCGATGCGGTCGCCGCGCACCCAGCGCTCGATCTTGAACGGACCGGTCCCCACCGGGCTCTCGTTGAACGGCACGCGGTTGAGATCGTGATACTTCGCGAGCAGGTGCGCGGGCATGATCATGTAGGGCGCGTCGCTGTGCGCGAAAAACGTGTGAACCGCCGGCGCGAACGGCGCTTTCAGGCGGAACACGACCGTGTACGCGTCCGGCGTCTCGACGCGCGCGATCCGGTCGTAGCCGTGACGCGTCGCGACGTTGGTGTTGGGGTTCATGATCGCCGCGACGGTGAACGCGACGTCGCGACTGGTGAACGGCGCGCCGTCGTGCCATTTCACCCCGTGCCGAAGATGATAGGTGATCGTAAGGCCGTCGCGCGAGATCCCGCCGTTTTCGAGCGTCGGCACCTCGGCCGCGAGCACCGGGACGTCACGGCCGGCGGGGTCGGTCGCGATCAGCGGATCGAGCACGAACGTCTGCGCAAACGCTTCGATCTGCTGCGTCGAGAGGATCGGGTCGAGCGTGTTCAGCGTACCGGCGATCCCGATGCGCAGTTTGCCCGGGATCGTCCACGGATGGGTGCCGGCCGGCCGCGCGGTCTGGGCCGCCGGCTGCTGCGCGCAGCCGGCGAGGAGTGCGGCGGCGCACGCGGCACGAGCGAGGTCGCACCAACGGACGCGCGCAAGCCTCCGTCGCCGGACGAGAGCAAGGTGGATCATGAACAGCGGACCTCTGCTGAGCGCCGGATCGACCGGGGACGACGTGCGGCGCGTCCAGCGGCTGTTGGTGATGATGAAGCTGCTGGACTACACCGGCATCGACGGGATCTTCGGACCGCAGACGACGGCATCGGTACAGACGTTCCAGCAGTCGAGCGGACTCACCGCCGACGGCATCGTCGGGCCTGCGACGTGGAGCGCGCTGCCGGCCGATCCCCGCACGCCGCAGCTCGCGGCCGGATCGTCGGGACCCGCAGTCTCGGCGCTGCAGACCGGCCTGCTGGCGTACGGCGGCGCGGGGAGCGCAACCGATCCTGGGCCGATCGACGGCATCTTCGGTCCGCAAACGACGGCCGCGGTGAAGGCCTATCAAAGCGCGCGCGGCACATACGCCGACGGCATCGTCGGCGACGCGACCTGGTGGATCCCCGCCGGCGCCGCCGGCGCAACGCTGGCATCCCTCGCGGGCGCAACGACAGTCTGAAGTCGCGCTGAGCCGGCGTGACGCGCGTTAGGTGCCGATGAGTTCTTTGAGGGCGTGCTGGAAGATCTTCGGGGCTTTGCCTTGGAAGAGCACGCTTTCGTTGCCGCCGATCTGTTTGCGCAGGTTGACGAGTTCGTCGCGCAGCGCCGCGGCCTTCTCGAATTCGAGGTTGGCGGCGGCGTCGCGCATCTTGCGTTCGATCTCTTTCGCCATCGCTTCGGCGACCTCGCGCGGCAGGCGCTCCGCGCGCACCGCAGCCGCGGCGTCGTTGCCGCCTTCGCCGCCGCCGATGAGACTGAGGATGTCGTGGACCTCCTTGCGGATCGTGCGCGGCTCGATGCCGTGCTCGAGGTTGAACGCCACCTGTTTCTCGCGGCGGCGCTTCGTCTCGCCGAGCGCTTTCGCCATCGACTCGGTGACGACGTCGGCGTACATGATGACCTTGCCCTCGACGTTGCGCGCCGCGCGGCCGATCGTCTGGATCAGCGACGTCCCCGAGCGCAGATAGCCTTCCTTGTCGGCGTCGAGGATCCCGACCAGCGAGACCTCGGGCAGGTCGAGCCCTTCGCGCAGCAGATTGATCCCGACCAGCACGTCGAACTCGCCCTTGCGCAGATCGCGCAGGATCGCGATGCGCTCGAGCGTCTCGACCTCGCTGTGCAGGTACCGCACGCGGATCCCGTTCTCGAGCAGATAGTCGGTGAGATCCTCGGCCATCTTCTTCGTCAGCGTGGTGACGAGGACGCGTTCGTTCTTCTCGGCGCGCTTGCGGATCTCGTCCATGAGATCGTCGACCTGGTGGCGCGTCGGCCGCACCTCGACCTCCGGGTCGACCAATCCCGTCGGACGGATGATCATCTCGACGACCTGCGCCGACTTGCCGATCTCGTACGTCGCCGGCGTCGCCGAGACGTAGATCACCTGGTTGATGTGCGCTTGGAACTCGTCGAACGTCAGCGGCCGGTTGTCGAGCGCGGAGGGGAGCCGGAAGCCGTGCTCGACCAGCGAGAGTTTCCGCGAGCGGTCGCCGCCGTGCATCCCGTGCACCTGCGGCAGCGTGACGTGCGATTCGTCGACGAGCAGAAGCCAGTCCTTGGGCAGGAAGTCGAGCAGCGTCCACGGCGTCGAGCCGGACTCGCGCCCCGAGAGCGGCCCCGAGTAGTTCTCGACGCCGTTGCAGTAGCCGACTTCGCGCAGCATGTCGAGGTCGTACCGCGTGCGCTGCTCGAGCCGCTGCGCTTCGAGCAGTTTGCCTTCGCTCTTGAAGAACTTCAGCCGCTCCTCGAGCTCGTTTTCGATCGCGACGATCGCACGGCGCAGTTTCTCGTCGGGCGTGATGTAGTGCTTGGCCGGGAAGATCTTCAGCTCGTCCTTCGACGTGACGTACTCGCCGGTGAGCTGGTTGACGACGTTGATCGCCTCGATCTCGTCGCCGAAGAACTCGATGCGGTGCACCAGCTCCTCGTCGACGCCGACGAACTCGAGCGTGTCGCCGCGCACGCGGAACGTGCCGCGCACGAGGTTGAGATCGTTGCGGCGGTACTGCATCCCGATCAGCTTGCGCAGAAAATCGTCGCGGTCCAGCGACTGGCCGACCCGGATGTCGGCCGACATCTCCATGTAGTCGGCCGGCGAGCCGAGCCCGTAGATGCACGAGACGGAGGCGACGATCAGCGTATCGGGGCGGGTCAGCAGCGATTGGGTCGCCGAATGCCGCAGGCGCTCGATCTCGTCGTTGATCGACGAGTCCTTCGCGATGTAGGTATCAGTGTGCGCGATGTACGCTTCGGGCTGGTAGTAGTCGAAGTACGAGACGAAATACTCGACCGCGTTGTTCGGGAAGAAGTCGCGGAACTCGGCGCAGAGCTGCGCGGCGAGCGTCTTGTTGTGGCAGAGGACGAGCGTCGGCTTCTGGACCAGTTCGACGATGCGCGCCATCGCCATCGTCTTGCCGGAGCCGGTCACGCCGAGCATGGTCTGGGCGCGGTCGCCCCGCAGGACGCCCTCCGCGAGCGCCTGGGTGGCGGAGGGCTGGTCTCCGGCCAGCGGATACGACGAGACGAGCTCAAATTTCGGCATGCGGCTTCCCCCTGAACCGCAACTACGGCGAAGAGGTTGACGCCCCCGCGCGACCGCGGCGCGCGGCGAGTTCGCTCCGCGACGAGAAGCCGAGCTTGGCGAGAATCGCTTCAACGTGCTTCTCGACGGTGCGCTCGCTGATCGCGAGTTCGGCGGCCACCGCGCGATTCGACTTACCCGCGGGAAGCAGGCCGCTCACTTCGCGCTCGCGCGGGGCCGGCTCGTTGGGCGCGACATTGCCGGTAAGCTCCAGCGCTTGCGCGCGCTGGTGCGGCAGATTCAGCTCCGCGCAGCGCGACGCCACCTTGCGGCGCGCGCGTGCCGTGTCGCGGTCGCCGCCGCGGCGCGGCCGCCGTAGCGTCGAACAGCGAGGTACGCGAGCCCGAGCGGGTTGTTGGGACGCGCCACGCCGCAAGCGATGCACGCGCGATCTCGACGTCGCCGGGTCGCGCGTATGCGGCGGCCGCCATCATCACGCGATACTGCGAGAACCCGCGCCCGCACACAGCGAGCGTTCGATGCAGCAGCGCTGCAGCGTCGTCATAGCGCCCTTCACCGGCATACGATTCGGCGAATGCGCTGGCCATCTCGCCGATGAACGGCGCCCCCGCTCCGGGAGCAGCTTTCGAGCATGCGATCGGCGTCGAGATAGCCGGTGAGTTCAGGGCGCAGCATGTGCGTGGAAAGCCGCATCGACACAGCGGTCAGCTTGGCGAACACGAAGCCGGGAAAATCGACGGCATCGAAGAGCGGAGCTGCTTCGTTCAAGCACGAGAGGGCGTCCGCAAAGCGCCCGCGCCGCAGATGGCACTCCGCGCAGTTGCGGATTTCGGGCCGGTAGTGCAGCGTGCGCGCGGTGGCGAGTGCGGCGTCGTCGAGCCAGCGGTTTCCGCAGGATACGAACTCGTCGGACGCACGCAGCCGTCCGTTCGATCTCCATCTCGCGCGCGATTCCCGGTCATCGGAAGCCGCCGGGCCCGCGTAGCTCGCAGCCCGATCGGCCGCGCAGCTGGTGACCGTGGCGATCGTTCCGGCCTGAGCGGACGGCAAGGGCGACATCGTGATCGTAGCGGCATTCGCGGATGCGAGGCCCAGGACATTCGCAACGGCGAAAGCGGTCAGGGAACGGTAAGCGGTCATTGGTCTCTCCTCCCGAGGCCAACGCTACGCCGATGCCGCGATCGGCGCGTCCGCGGAACTACGCAAAGTGGCGCACGGCCGGTACGTAGGATTCGACCAGCCAGGACCGTCGGACGGGCCTGCCCGAACGATATAGAACGCTTCCCCTGTGCGCCGAGGCGCTTCCGGAGGCAGAAGGAGCCCGTCCGTGATCCAGCCGCCCCTGTTGTTCAGCGGGACTTCCAACCGCCAGTTGGCGGACGAGATCGCGAAGCGGATGCAGACGCGCGTGGGCAACGCGCTGGTCGATCGCTTCAAGAACGACGAGTGCCGCATCGAGATCCGCGAGAACGTGCGCGGCGCCGAGGTCTTCGTCGTGCAGTCGCTGTGCCGCTCGCCGCACGGCGCGACGGTGAACGACTCGGTAATGGAACTGCTGCTGATCATCGACGCGCTGCGCCGCGCGTCGGCGAACCGCATCACGGCGGTGATCCCATACTACGGCTACGCGAAGCAGGACAAGAAGACGAAAGGCCGCGAGCCGATCTCGGCCAAGCTGGTCGCAAACATGATTGAGCGCGCGGGCGCCGAGCGGATCGTCACGCTCGACCTCCACGCCGCGCAGATCCAGGGCTTCTTCGACATCCCGGTCGACAACCTGATGGCGGCGCCGACGCTCTGCAACTACCTCAAGCAGATGAAGCTCGAAGGCGACCGCGTCGTGGTCGTCTCACCCGACGCCGGCGGCGTTCCGCGCGCGGAGACGTTCGCCAAGCGGCTCAAATCGACGCTCGCGGTGATCATCAAGCGCCGCCCGGAACCCGACGTCTCGGAAGTCACGCACATCGTCGGCGACGTGCAGGGGAAGATCGCCGTCGTGGTCGACGACATGATCTCCACCGGCGGCACGCTCGTGAAGGCGGCCGAGGCGCTGCGCAAACGCGGCGCGACCGACGTCTACACGCTCGCGACGCACGGCATCTTCGCCGGTGACGCGATCGCCCAGTTCGAGAAGTCGGAGATCAACCGCGTCATCGTCACCAACACGATCCCGCGCACGATCGACTCGGCGAAAGTCGAACACCTCGAGATCGCGCAGATCCTCGCCGACGCGATCAAACGCATCACCGCCAACCGTTCGGTCTCCGAACTCTTCGCCGCCGACGACGCCGAAACGCCGGCACCGCCGGCCGGCAAGCTCGAAGAACCCTCGCCCATCAACACCACGACCCTCACGGCGGTCCCCGCCGCGGTCGCCGCAAGTTAGGACAGCACCCGCACCATCATGGCCAAACCCCACGCAGTCGCACTTCTCAACCTCGAAGCCCGCACCGAGGTCGGCACGACCGGCGCGCAGCACGCGCGCCGCGCCGGCAAGGTCCCGGGCGTCGTCTACGGGCACGGAAGCGCGACGCCGATCGCGATCGACGCAAAAGAACTCGCCGACCTGATTCTCTCCGGCAGCAAGAGCCACATCGTGCAGGCGTCGGTCGCCGGGAAGACCGACTCGGTGCTGCTGCGCCGCATCGAAACCGACCCGATCAGCCGCAAACCGCTGAGCGTCGACTTCCAGCGCGTCACCAAGGGCGAGACGATCTTCGCGACCGTCAACGTCGTCACCGAAGGGACGCCGATCGGCGTCAAGGATCAGGGCGGCGTGATGGACGTGATCACCCACTGCCTCGAGCTCAAAGGCCCGGCCGACCGGATCCCCGACGTCCTGACCGTCGACGTCAGCGCCCTCAACGTCCACGAGCACATCACCGCAGCGCAGGTCCCGTTGCCGAAGGGGTTCACCCTGGTGACGCCTCCCGAGACCAATGTGGTCGCCGTCGAGATCACCCGCGCCGCCGTCGGTGCCGAGGAGGAAGCGGCGCCGGCCGCCGCCGCTCCGGCCGCCGAAGCAGCGGAGCCCGCCGCGGAATAACCGCGGCGCGCGCGTTCGTCGATGCAGAACGGGCTCGCGAGCGGCGAGCTCTCGATGGTGGTCGGCCTGGGGAACCCGGGTGCGAAGTACGCGCGCACCCGCCACAACGCCGGCTTCATCGTCGTCGACGAGCTCGCGCAGCGCTGGGGCGTGCCCGGCTGGCAGAAAAAGAACGAGGCGCTCTACGCGCTCGACCGCGACCGGCGCTCCCTGCTGGTCAAGCCGCAGTCGTACATGAACCTCAGCGGGCCGCCGGCGCAGGGGCTGGCGACGTTCTACAAGATCCCGCCGCAGCGGATCCTGGTCGTGGTCGACGAGCTCGACCTCCCGTTCGGGACGCTTCGGATGCGGGCGCAGGGCTCGGCCGGCGGCCATAACGGGCTCAAGTCGCTGATCGCCGTGTTCGGCACCGGCTTTCCCCGCCTGCGGATCGGAATCGGGCGCTCGCACGAGGGTGACGCGATCGATCGCGTGCTGGGACCGTTCAGCGACGAGGAGCTCCGGGGGCTCCCCGAGATCGTCGACCGAGCCGTCGCCGGGGTCGAGATCTGGCGGACCGAGGGCATCTCCGCCGCGATGAATCGGGTGAACGGGACCAACGTCCCTAAACTCTAGCGAAGACGGGCCGATGGTCCCGGTATGCTCCGCATCGCAGCCGTCGTCGCGGCGCTCGCGCTGGCGGTTCCGCTCGGCGCGTCGGCGTCCGAAGACGGCCCCGTTCTCATCGCCTTCGTCCATCCGCGCCCGCCGCAGATCCAAACGGGCGCGGCCCGGGCGCTCTTCGCCGACGTCAACGCGGCCCGCGCATTGCGCGGCCTCCCCGCGCTCCTGCCGGACCCCCAGCTCGACGAGATCGCGCTGACCGTGGCGCGCGAGATGGCGGCCCGCCATTACTTCGGCCACACCGATCCCAACGGCATGACCTTCGCCGACCGCCTCCAGTCGGCCGGCTTCCGCTTCCGCTTCGCCGCCGAGAACCTCGCGTTCGACCGCGACGAACCGCACGCAAACGCGGCGCTGCTGCGCAGTCCCGGCCACTACGCGAACATCATGGACGCACACCCGCACCGGCTCGGCGTCGCCGCGATCGCCGCCGGCGAGGGCGAGATCTTCTACGTCGAGGAGTTTTCCGACTAACGGCGGGTGGATCGGCTGGACTCCGGCGAGCGTTGGGGGAATAAGGAGCCAACGATGGACTTGCACGGCCGTACCATGGTGATCCGCGTCGATGAAGCGACGCTCGGTGCCGAAGGCGGCACGTTCTTCAGCGACCTGGTGTTCCTCGGAAATCTCGGCATGCGCCCCGTCGTCGTCGCTCCGACGGCCGACGCCGCCCGCGCGGTGGTGCGCTCGATGAACCGCAGCGGCGATGCCGCCGTCGGTCTCTCCGGCGCCGACGCGGGGATGATCCCCGCCGCCGCCGGCACGATCGGCGCGGTCCAGACGAAGCTGCTGACGACGCTGCTCGACGCCGGCTACGTCCCGGTGATCGAGCCGCTCGCGTTCGGATTCACCGGAACCGACGTCGCGGTCGCCGCCGACGACGTCGCGCAGGCGCTCGCGAGCGCGGTCGGCGCGGCGCGCGCGATCTTCTTCAACGACCGCGGCGGCGTGATCGACGCCAAAACGCAACTGCTCGTCGATCAGCTCACGCCGGCCGAGGCGCTCGCGGTCGCCGACGACACGACGCTGGGCGAGGATCTGCGCGCAGCGGTGCGCGCGGCGGCGCTCGGCGTCCGCGGCGGCGTCGGCGCGGCGCAGATCTGCGACGGCCGCGTCGCGCACGCGGCGATCGTCGAGTTTCTCACCGCGCGCCACCTCGGGACGCAGGTCGCCGGCACCGTCTACATGGGCTGACGCGCGGCGCGCGTCAGGGCGACGGCGAGGACGGCGGGTTCGCCGTCGCCGGGCCGCCGCCCGGACACGGGTCGGCCGTCCCGGCCGCCGCGGCGATGCGGCCGCCGAGCGCCGGACGATCGTCGAAGTACCAGCGGATCGAGCGGCGGTCGCAAAGCGGGACGAGATCGTCGTCGGCGAGCCGGACCATCGCGCGCACGGTCGCCGCGCGGTCGGGGACGGCGGCGAGCGCGATGCGGTCGGCGCGCGTCTCGAGGTTGCGCGCGTAGCCGGTGTAGATCGGATACAGCACGATCAGCACCAGGCCGAGGAACGTCGCGACGAGGGCGAGCCGCGAGAGCGCGTCGTCGTCGCGGCGGAAGCCGACGCGGTCGCTCAGCAGCACCGCGAGCGCCGCGCCGAAGACGAACAGCGTCACCGCGAAGAGCGTCTGACGCAAGGGATCGGCGGTGAGCACGTGCGCGTCGGCGTGCGCGAGCGCGATGCGCAGCTCGGGTTCGGTCACGTGCGCGAGCGCGACGTCGCCGACGACCGCGCGCGACGTCGGCCCGATGCCGGCGGCCCGCACGCTCATCGCGTTGCCGCGGCGCGACGTCGCCAGCACGACGACCGGTCGATCGGGGACGCCGACCGCACGGGCGACCTCGGTCGCCAGCGCCGTCACCGCGTGCGGCGTCGTCTTGTGCGGCGTCCCCAGCGGAACGATCGGCGCAAGCGCGACCGCGAGCAGCGCGCCGCCGTAGAGCCCGGCAGCGACGTAGAGATACCAGGCGCGCACGTTCTCGACCAGCGTGAGCACGACGCTCACGACGAGCGCGCCGATCGCCGCGTCGAGCAGCACGCGCATCAGGTAGCCCAGGATCCAGACGTCGAGGCGCTGGTCGGTCACGCCTGCGTTGAACCCGACGCGATAACTCACCAGCGCGAACGGGAACGCCGCGATCGGCGCGATCGCACCGAGCACCGCGCCGAACGCCGCACGCTGCGCGACGCGGCTGCGCGTGCGGCGGCGCACCATGTCGCGCACGCGCGCGCCGGTCCCGGATCGCCACAGCCACCACACGGCGAGGATCTGCGCGATCGCCCAGCCGATCGACGCACCGTGCCGCAGGTCGGCGATCGCGCGCGCCCGTCGCTGGCGGCCGGGGTCGACCAATCCCGCCGCGTCGCGCGTCAGGAGGACGCGATCGGAGAGGGCGTCGACGCGCGCATCCAGCCGCGTGCGCGCGCTCGCCGGCGGCGGTGCGAACGCGCATGCCAGCGCGACGACGGCGGCGATCGTCACGAACACCCGGCGCAGCGCGCCGGCCGGCAGACGCAGCGAAGCGGCCCTCAGCGTGACGCCGCGACCGGCACTTCGTCGGGAAACGCCGAGGGGTGTTCGCGATCGAAGCGCTTGCGGTACTGCTCCCACCCGCGGAAATTGCCCGACCACGCGTGCGTGTCGGACGCCGGCGTCGCGACGTGCTCGAACGGCGACCAATGTCCGTTCGCGCCGCCGCCCACGAGCCGTTCGTACAAGTCGAGATCCTTGGCGTGATCGCGCGTCCCGTCGTGCGAGAGGTACGAGACGCGGGCGCAGCGCGCGACGCTGATCTTCAGCCGCTGGTCGAGCGGGAGCACCGCTTCCTCGTCGGCGAGGATCAGCGGCGTGTGCCAGTCACCGATCCCGAGCGCCCGCGGTGCGCTCGCGCGATACGCCGCCAGCATCAGCTCCGCGGCGTGCTTGATCTCCGGCTGCGCGTCAGGATGGGTGCGCTGGGTGAAGAAATTCGACCATTCGGTCGCGGTAATGATCACGGTGATCCACGCGAACGGCTCGAGAATCCGGTTGACCAGCTGCTTGTGCAGGTTGATCTCCGGCGCCGCAAGGCGCTCGGCGTGCGCGAGCGCGTCATCGAGCGCTCGCCGCCATTCGGCCTCCGCCGCTTCGCGCGCCGCGGGATCGATCTCGCCGAGGGCCTGCATCCCGCTCTGATTGCGCCCCCACCAGATCGGCATCGCGGGGTCGCGGCGCACCGCGTCGATCATCGTCCGGATCGGGATCGCGCGCGAACTCGCGGCGTTGCGCGAAAAGACCCGGTGCGTCATCAGTTCGGCGTGGATGAAGCGCGGGTACCGCACTTCCATCGTCGTCAGGCGGATGCCGCCGGGCGACAGGCTGTCGAGCAGAACGCGCGCGGAGAATCCCATGCTCGGCGCTTCGCCGGTGCGTCCGGCAACTCCATCCGCGCGGCGGCTGCGGCCAGGCCGTCAGGGGGAAGGTGCGGACTTCTTTGCGATGGTGCGAGCCGGAACGCCCGCGACGCGTTCGCCGGCGGGAACGTCGCGCGTCACCACGGCGCCGGCGCCGGTGAGCGCGCCGTCGCCGACGTCGACCGGCGCGACCAGCACGGTGTTCGAGCCGATGCGCACGTCGGCGCCGACCTGCGTGCGGTTCTTGCGCACGCCGTCGAAGTTCGCCGTGATCGTCCCGGCGCCGATGTTGGAGCGTTCGCCGACCGAGGCGTCGCCGAGATACGAGAGATGCGCGGCTTTCGCGCCTTCGGCCATCTCGGTGTTCTTGAGCTCGACGAAGTTGCCGATCCGCACGCCGGCGCCGAGCCGCGCGTGACCGCGAACGTGCGCGAACGGACCGACGCTCACGTCGTCGCCGATCTCGCTCGCGGTGACGACACTCTCGCGGATCTCGCAGCGCTCGCCGATCGCCGCGTCCGTGAGCCGAGCGTTGGGGCCGACGACCGTTTCGCTGCCGATGCGCGTCGCACCGCACAGCATCACGTTGGGCAGGATCGTCACGTCGGGTGCGATCGCCACGCCGGGCTCGAGTGAGACGGCGGCGGGATCGACGATCGTGACGCCGGCGCGCATGTGGTCCTCGCAGAGCCGGCGGTTGAGCACCGCGCGCGCGTTCGCAAGCTCGACGCGATCGTTTACGCCCAGCACCGAGCGGTAGTCGCTCGCCGGTACCGGAACGACGCGGCGGCCGGCGGCGATCAGCAGCTCGACCGTGTCGGTGAGATAGAACTCACCCTGCGCGTTGTCGCTTCCCACGCGCACGATCGCATCGCGCAACGCACCCTCGTCGTACGCATAGATCCCCGCGTTCATCTCGTCGACGGCGAGCTCGGCCGGCGTGCAGTCCTTGGACTCGACGATCTTCGCGACGGCGGCCGCGCCGGCCGAGCGGATGATCCGGCCGAAACTCGAGGGCAGCGGCATCCGCGCGGTGACCAGCGCGAGCGCGGTGCCGGCGTCGGCGTCGAGCGCGGCCTGCACGTCCGCGAAGATCTCCGCGCCGGCCAGCGGCATGTCACCGTAGGCGACGACGAGCGTTCCGTCGCGCGGCGGGAGCGCGTCGAGCGCGATGCGGACCGCGTGACCGGTCCCGAGCTGCTCGCGCTGCACGACCGTGCGCGCCCCGAACGCGGCGACCGACGGATCGAGTTCGGGGTTGGTCACCACCGTGACGTCGTCGACGCCGCCGGCGCGCAGCGCTTCGAGCACCCACCACAGCATCGGGCGTCCGCACAGCGCGTGCAGCACTTTCGGGCGCGCCGATTTCATGCGCGTCCCCTTGCCGGCCGCGAGGACGATCGCGCGTGCGCTCATGCCGTCCACTCCTTCTGTTCCTTCGCGCTGACGCCGCCGAGCGCGTCGAGTGCGACGCGGAACCGTTCGCGCACCAGATCGCGGCCGAGCAGTTCCAACGAGTCGTACAGCGGCAGGCCCGTCGTGCTGCCGGTCATCGCGACATAGTACACGCGCGAGAGGTCGCGGAACTTCACCGCCAGCGCCTCCGCGATGCCCTTGAGCACGCGTTCGATCGTCGCGAGATCGAAAGCGCGCTCGCCGTCGAGGCCCCACATCGCGAGCGCGAGCGCCTTGCGGACCGTATTCGCGTCGAGCTTCGCCGGCGCGAACGACTCCGCCGTCACCGGAATCCGGCCCGCGAAGAGGTACGCGGTGAGGGGCGCGAGATCGCTGAGCCGTTCGACGCGCGACTTCGCGAGCTCGGCGATCCGCGCGACGCGCTCGCGGCCGAAGCCCCAATAGCGCGTCCGCTCGATCAGCGCGTCCGTCGAAAGCATGCGCAGGTATTGACCGTTGAGCCAGTCGAGCTTCGCGACGTCGAACACCGGGCCGCCGTGCGAGATCTTCTCGAGGTGGAGCCGTTCGGCGAACTCCGCCACCGTGAACACTTCGTGACCTTCCGGCGGCGGGACGAGCAGCAGCCCCAGAAAGTTGAGCAGCGCGTCGGGCAGATAGCCCATCCGCTCGTAGAACAGGATGCCGGTCGGGTTCTTGCGCTTGCTGAGTTTGGATTTGTCGGGGTTGCGCAGCAGCGGCAGGTGCACGAGCTTCGGCGGTTCCCAGCCGAAGTACCCGTAGAGCAAGAGGTGCTTGGGCGCCGACGAGATCCACTCTTCACCGCGGATCACGTGCGTGATCTCCATGAGGTGATCGTCGACGACGTTGGCGAGGTGATACGTCGGCAGGCCGTCGGATTTGAGCAGCACCTGCATGTCGACGTCGGCGTATGCGAACTCGACGTCGCCGCGGGCGAGATCGTGCACGACGCTGACGCCTTCCGACGGCACCTTCATCCGCACGACGAACGATTCGCGCGCTTCTGCGCGCTGCGCCGACTCGTCCGCCGGCACCGCGAGACAGTGACCGTCGTATTTCTGCGGCACCTTCGCGGCGCGCTGCGCCGCCCGCATCGCGTCGAGCCGCTCGGCGGTGCAGAAACAGCGAAACGCGTGACCGTTCGCCAGCAGTTCCGCGGCGTACCGCTGATAGATTGCGGAGCGTTCGCTCTGGCGGTACGGGCCGTGCGGGCCGCCGACGTCCGGACCCTCGTCCCAGCGCAAGCCGGTCCAGTGCAGCGCGTCGAGGATCGCGCGTTCCGACTCGGGCGTCGAGCGGGCCTGATCGGTGTCCTCGATGCGCAGCACGAACTCGCCGCCATGCTTCTTGGCGAAGCAGAAGTTCACGAGAGCAACATAGGCCGTGCCGACGTGCGGATCGCCCGTCGGTGACGGCGCGACGCGCGTTCGCACGCGCCGCGCAGCGGGGGTTTCGCTCAAGCTATCCGACCAGTTCGCGGCGTTTTCCGCACTCGCGTTCGACGAACGCGATGATCTCCGAGAGCGGCGCTCCGGGGGTGAAGATCTCGCGCACGCCAAGCCGCTTGAGTTCGGCGGCGTCGTCGTTGGGGATCGTTCCGCCGCCGAAGAACACTATGTCGTCGGCGCCTTGCGCCTTGAGCTGTTCGACGACCAGCGGGAAGAGCGTCATGTGCGCGCCCGAGAGAATCGAGAGCCCGATCCCGTCGGCGTCTTCCTGGATCGCCGTCTGCACGATCTGCTCGGGGGTCTGGAAGAGCCCCGTGTAGATCACTTCCATCCCCGCATCGCGCAGCGCGCGCGCGATCACCTTCGCACCGCGATCGTGCCCGTCCAAGCCGGCCTTCGCAACGATCACCCGCAACGGCCGTGCCGGCGCCTTGGTAGTAGTCATTTGCAAAGCGCTCCGCTCTCGCTGCGCGCCCCCCACGCCTTCGGCGCGGGCTCCCCCGGCCGAGCTCGCAACACCGTGAGTGGCAGCGCACGATCCCGCTGCGCTCGCTCCGTCACCATCATCTTAGAACTGCGTTTGCTCCACGTAGCGGCCGTATACCTCGACCATCGCGTCGACGATCTCGCCTTCGGTGGCGACGTTGCGGACGCATTCGATGAGCGCGGGCATCACGTTGGCGTCGCCGGCGCAGGCGCGCTTGAGCGCGGCGAGCGACGCTTCGACCGCCGATCCGTCGCGACCGGCGCGGACGTCCTGCACGGCCCGGGCCTGGCCGCGCTCGATCTCGACCCCGATCTTGAGCAGGTCGGGCGACTGCACTTCGTCCGGCTTTTCGAACGCGTTCACCCCGACGATGACGCGATCGCCGGATTCGATCGACCGCTGATAGCGGTACGACGCATCGGCGATCTCGCGCTGCGGATACCCGGCCTCGACCGCCTCGATCATCCCGCCGAATTCGGCGATGCGGTCGAAGTAGTCCAGCGCCTGCCGCTCGATCTCGGCGGTGAGCGCCTCGACGTAGTACGAGCCGCCGAGCGGATCGACGACGTTGGTCACGTTCGTTTCGTATGCGAGCACCTGCTGGGTGCGCAGCGCGATCTCGACCGATTTCTCGGTCGGCAGCGCGAGGACTTCATCCATTGAGTTGGTGTGGAGCGACTGCGTCCCGCCGAGCACGGCCGCCATCGCTTCGTAGGCGACGCGCACGATGTTGTTCTCGGGCTGCTGCGCGGTCGCGCTGCAGCCGGCGGTCTGCGTGTGGAAGCGCAGTTGCCACGAGCGCGGATCCTTCGCGCCGTAGACGTCGCGCATCCGGCGCGCGTAAATCCGCCGCGCCGCACGGAACTTCGCGATCTCTTCGAAGAAGTCGCTGTGACTGTTGAAAAAGAACGACAGGCGCGGCGCGAACGCGTCGACGTCCAGCCCGCGCGCGATCGCGCCCTCGACGTACGCGAACCCGTCGGCAAGCGTGAACGCCAGTTCCTGCGCCGCCGTCGAGCCCGCTTCGCGGATGTGGTAGCCGGAGACGGAGATGGTGTTCCACTTGGGCATCTCGCGCGTGCAGAACTCCATCATGTCGATGATGATGCGCACGTGCGGGCGCGGCGGAAAGATCCACTCTTTCTGCGCGATGTACTCTTTGAGGATGTCGGCCTGGATCGTGCCGCCGAGCGCCGCGCGCGGGATCCCCTTGTTCTCGGCGGTGACGATGTACTGCGCCAGCGCGATCGCGGCCGGACCGTTGATCGTCATCGAGGTGGTGATCGCGCCGAGATCGATTCCGTCGAAGAGCGTCTCCATGTCGCGGATCGAGTCGATCGCGACGCCGCACTTGCCGACTTCGCCGAGCGCTTTGGGGCTGTCGGAGTCGTAGCCCATCAGCGTCGGCATGTCGAACGCGACCGAGAGCCCCATCTGACCCTGCGAGAGCAGGAAGTGGTAGCGCTCGTTGGTCTGCTTCGCGTTGCCGAACCCGGCGAACTGACGCATCGTCCACAGCCGCGAACGGTACATCGTCGGGTGGATCCCGCGTGTGTACGGAAACTCGCCCGGGGCGCCGAGGTCGCGCGTCAGGTCCAGCTGCGCAACGTCGGCCGGGCCGTAGAGCGGCTTGAGCGGGACGTCGGAGATCGTGCGGTCGGCCGCGCCCGACCCCTTGTCGCGGCGAACGGGGGCGGCTTCGGCCTTACGCTCCCAGCGTTCGATCAGTTCGCGGTATTCGGGGCTGGCGCCGGGGCCGAGCCCCGAGGCGCGATCGATCAATGTGGCCACGTGTCATCCCTTCGGCGTCGACCCCTCTCTTTCGCCCCGGCCCGACGGTTTCCCAAGCGTCGTCCGCCGGCGGCCGTCAGGCGCCTGCCGTCGCCCGCTCGCGGAACGTGAGTTCCGCGATCCCCGACTTGTCGAGTTCCCCGAGCCCGAGCGCGATCATCGCGTCGTACTGGCGCGCCGTCGCCTCGGCGAGCGGCAGGCGCAGCTGGAGGTCGCCGGCGAGCGCGGTCGCGATGTGCGTGTCCTTGGCGGCGTGCGCGGCGGAGAAGTACACGTCGTGTTCGCGGTTCTGCATATCGGCGCCGTCGGTTTCCAAGACGCGCGACGCTGCGCCCGTCTCTGCGAACACCTCGCGCAGCATCGTCAGATCGAGACCGAGCGCATCGCCCAGCCCGAGCCCCTCGGCGAGGCCGGCGGTGTTGATGTTCATCACCATGTTGACGAGCGCTTTGACTTTCGCGGCGTGACCGGCCGCGCCGATGTAGCGCAGGCTCTTGCTCAACGTCTCGAGCATCGGCCGCACCCGCTCGAACGCGTCGCGGCGGCCGCCGATCATCAGATACAGCGTGCCGTCGCGCGCCTGCGTGATCGAACTCGCCATGCAGGCCTCGATGCTCTGCGCGCCGTGCGCCTCGGCGCGCCGCTCGATCTCGACGTGGACGCTCGGCGTCACCGTCGCGCAGTTGACGAAGATGCGGTCCTGCGCGTGACGCAGCAGCGACGCGGCGCCGTCGTCGAAGATCCGCTCCATCGCGGCGTCGTCGCTGACGACGGTGATGATCGCGCCGGCCCGTTCGGCGACCTCCGCCGGCGACGACGCGGCGTGCGCACCGAGTTCGCCGGCCAGTTCCGCCGTGGTCTCCGGCCGGATGTCGTAGACCGCGGTCACGTCGTATCCGACGTCCCGCAGCCGGCGCGCCATGTTGGCGCCCATGCGACCCAGCCCCACGATCCCGATGCCTTCAGCACTCACCCGACGATCCTCTACAAGCCTTTGACGGTCGCACGGACGTCGTGGCGCGCGCGCACGTTCCCGAACGCCGCAACGCCGCCGTGCACGCCGTAGCGTTCGAGGACGCGGTCGGCGGCGGCGTACGGATCGAGATCGTCGCCGAGTTCCGCGATCGTCTCCTCGATGCGTCCTTCGAGCGTCCCCAGCGCGAGTTGGCGGACGCGGTGCGCGAACGCCTCGCGCCGCTTCGCGCGGATCGCACCGCTCGACCGCAGCCACGCATCGTGCGCGGCGATCGCATCCCACAGCACGTCGACGCCTTTGCCTTCGATCGCCTGGGTGGGGACGAGCGGCGGCACCCAGCCGCCGAAGTCGAGCATCTCCAGCATCGAGCGAATCTCGCGCTGCAATTGCAGGGCCATCGGGTGATCGCTCTTGTTGACGACGAAGACATCGGCGATCTCGAGGACGCCGGCCTTGAGCACTTGGACCGAATCGCCGCTGCCGGGCTGCAGCGCGACCAGCGTCGTGTCGGCGATCTCGGCGATCTCGATCTCCGACTGGCCGACGCCGACGGTTTCGATCAACACCACGTCTTTGCCGAACGCGTCCATGAGCGAGACGGCGTCGGCCGTCGCGCCGGCGACGCCGCCGAGATGGCCGCGCGACGCCATCGAACGGATGAAGACGTCGGGATCGGTGAAGTGCTCGGTGAGGCGGATGCGGTCGCCGAGCAGCGCGCCGTGCGAAAACGGTGACGACGGATCCACGGAGACCACGCCGACCGTTTTGCCGAGCCGGCGCACGTGGGTCACGAGCGCGGCGGAGAGCGTCGACTTGCCGACGCCGGGCGGCCCGGTCAATCCGATCGTCAGCGAGCGGCCCGTCTGCGGATAGAGCGTCCGGATCAGCGTCGCGCCGGTGCCCGATTCGCAGCGCGAGATCGCGCGTGCGAGAGCCCGTGATTCGCGCGCAGCGAAGGCCGCGAGCAGCGCCTCATCGGAACGGGCGATCGGAGCGGGCACATCCGGGGACATCGCGCGTCGCGTTCACGGACGCGCGCGCCGGTTCCCGTTTAGGCTGACTTGCGCTCTTCGGCGCTTTCGGCGATCTGCTCGACGGCCGCGGTCAAGTCGTTCACCGCGTGCTCGAGGTTGTTGAACTTCGCCGCGACCTTGCGCTGGTCGATGCGCCCCGTCAGCGGTTCCGTGACGTCCTGGATGAACGTGCGACGATCGACGCGGTCGCGCACGTCCTGCAAGAGCTGTTTTGTCGATCGTTCGTTCGTACTATCCATCGCTGGGAGGCTGATACCCCCCTCGCGGAGCGCGCGAAACGTGGGCCCGCTCGCTTTGCGCGAAGCACGGGGAGACCGCAGCCCGAACGCGTACCGGAGGGCGGTGAACTCGAGCGGTTACGTACGCACTCCCACGATCGCCGGCGATCGGATCGTCTTCGCATGCGAGGACGATCTGTGGATCGTCGGCGCAGGCGGCGGCATCGCGCGCCGTCTCACCACGACGGCCGGTGAGTCCACGCTGCCGCGGCTCTCGCCGGACGGAACGCAGCTCGCGTTCGTCGGCCGCGACGAGGGCCATCCGGAACTGTACGTGATGCCGGCCGACGGCGGCGTCCCGCGTCGCCTGACGTACCTCGGCGGCGACGCATTGTATACGTCGGGGTGGTCGCGCGACGGGCGCACGATCTTCTTCACCTCGGACGCGGGATCGCCGTTCATCAAGGAGACGCTGCCGTTCCGCATCGACGCCGCCGGCGGCGAACCCGCGGCGCTGGACGTCGGTCACGCGATGACCTGCGACGTCGCGGACGGCGGCGCGACGGTGCTCGGCCGCAACGCGATCGACCCGGCACGCTGGAAGCGCTATCGCGGGGGAACGGCCGGGCATCTGTGGGTTGACCCGCGCGGCGACGGCACGTTCGCGCGGCTCGGACGCGAGATCGACGGCAATTTGACATGGCCGATGTGGCTGGACGGCCGCGTCCTCTTCCTCTCCGATCACGAAGGGATCGGCAACCTCTACTCGCTCGACGCGGCGGGGGGCGATCTGCGCCGGCATACCGACGAGCGCGAGCATTACGCGCGCTTCCCGTCGACCGACCGAACGCGCGTCGTCTACGCGTGCGGCGGCGATCTCGTGCTGCTCGATCCGCGCGACGGCAGCGTCCGCCGCGTCGCCGTCGAGATGCCGTCGAACGCGCCGGAAACCGCGCGCCGCTTCGTCGACGCCGGCGATCTGCTCGACTCGTGGCAGCCGTCTCGCGACGGGACGACGCTTGCGCTCGCGTCGCGCGGGCGCACGTTCACGATGCCGCTCTGGGAAGAGGCCGTCACCGAACATCCGGCCGGCGCCGGCGACGATCCGACCGCCGTCGTGCGCCGCCGCGCCGTCAACTGGCTGCACGACGACAAGCGGATCGCGTACATCGACGATACGGCGGGATACGAACGGATCGCCGTCGCGCCGGTCGATCAGAGCGCGCCGGCCTCGTATCTCACGAACGACGATCACGGCATCATCCACGCGCTCGCGGCGTCGCCGGCCGGCGATCGCTTCGCGTTCGCGACCAATCGCCACGATCTGTGGCTCGTCGACGGCGGCAGCGCTCCGCGCAAGGTCGACACCAGCGTCGGCGAACGGATCGACGATCTCGCGTTCTCGCCCGACGGCGGCTGGCTCGCGTACGTGTGGTCGCCCAAAGCGCGCACCACCATCGTGCGTCTGCTCGACTGCGAGACCGGCGCGGTCGTCGACGCGACCTCGCCGCTGCGCGAAGACCGCTCGCCGGCCTGGGATCCCGAAGGCAAGTATCTCTACGTCCTCTCGACGCGCGATTTCCATCCGGTCTACGACGCGCTGCAGTTCGAGCTCAGTTTCCCCGAGGCGTCGCGTCCGTATCTGGTGACGCTGCGCACGGAGACGGCGAACCCGTTCGTCGCGAAGCCGGCGCCGCTGCACAAGGCGCACGACGACGACAAAGACGACGATGACGACGCCGACAAGAAAGACGTCACGCCCGTCCTCATCGACACCGACGGACTGCCGCTGCGGATGCTCGCGTTTCCGGTCGAGGAAGGCGCCTACGACCGCATCGCTGCCGGCAAAGCGCGCGCGTTCTTCTCCCGGTTTCCGGTGCGCGGGATCCGGCCCAACGCGCACGATCACGACGATCACGGCGGCGACCTGCTGGCCTACGACTTCGAGGAACAGCGCAGCGCGACGCTCGCGAGCGACATCGACGATTTTGTGCTGGGGACCGACGGCCGCACGCTGGTGTATGCGTCTCACGGGAAATTACGCGCGATCGACGCCGGCGGCGATCTTCCCGAAGACGCCGACGACGAGAAGCCCGCGCAGGACCCCGGGCGCCGCACCGGCTGGCTCGATCTCGCGCGCGTGAGCGTGCTGGTCGAACCGGCGGCGGAGTGGCGGCAGATGCTGCGCGAAGCATGGCGCTTGCAGCGCGAGAACTTCTGGGATCCGCAGATGGGCGGCGTCGCGTGGGACGCGGTGCTCGCGCGCTACGACGCGCTGCTGCCGAAGATCCGCACGCGCAACGAACTCTCCGACGTGGTGTGGGAGATGCAGGGCGAACTCGGCACCTCGCACGCGTACGAGTCGGGCGGCGACAAGCCGGTCCCGCCGCAATACAAGCGCGGTTTCCTCGGCGCCGACGTGGAGTGGAACGACGCGCTGCGCGGCTACACGATCCGGCGCATCCTCCGCGGCGACCCCTGGAACCGCGATGCCGACTCGCCGCTCGCGGAACCCGGCGTCGACGTGCGCGAAGGCGACACGATCGTCGGGATCGGCGGCCGCACCTTCGCGCCGGGCGTCGGCTTGGGCGCGCTGCTGGTAAACCTCGCTGGTCGCGACGTCGTGCTCTCGGTGGTACGTCCTTCGACCCGCTCAGGAGACGGTACGCCGCGACGCGTGCTGGTGCGGACGCTGCGCGACGAGCGGATGCTGCGCTACCGCGCGTGGGTCGACGCGAACCGCGCGACGGTGCACGCGCGCACCGGCGGCCGCGTCGGATACGTGCACGTCCCCGACATGGGGCCGTGGGGGTTCGCGGAGTTCCATCGCGGCTATCTCAGCGAGTTCGATCGCGACGGGCTGATCGTCGACGTGCGCTACAACCGCGGCGGCCACGTCTCGTCGCTGCTGCTCGAGAAGCTGGCGCGCAAGCGCGTCGGCTACGACGTCTCGCGCTGGACGCCGCCGCAGCCGTATCCCGACGAGTCGGTGCGCGGCCCGATCGTCGCGCTCACCAACCAGTTTGCGGGGAGCGACGGCGACATCTTCAGCCACTGCTTCAAACTGTACGGTCTGGGGCCGCTGGTGGGGATGCGGACGTGGGGCGGAGTCGTCGGGATCAACCCGCGGCACCGCCTCGTCGACGGCACCGAGACGACCCAGCCCGAGTACTCGTTCTGGTTCACCGACGCCGGCTGGGGCGTTGAGAACTACGGGACCGACCCGACCCACGAGGTCGACATCGCCCCGCAGGACAGCCGCGCCGGCCGCGACCCGCAGATGGACGAAGCCCTGCGCCTGATCCACGACGCCCTCGCCGC
This sequence comes from Vulcanimicrobium alpinum, assembly GCF_027923555.1. Lineage (GTDB taxonomy): Bacteria > Vulcanimicrobiota > Vulcanimicrobiia > Vulcanimicrobiales > Vulcanimicrobiaceae > Vulcanimicrobium > Vulcanimicrobium alpinum. The sequence goes on from NZ_AP025523.1 coordinate 3,079,791, forward strand.
CGCCCCGCCCCGCCCTAGCTTCCCCCCGCCCCCAAACCGAGCCATCTCACGCTGACGGGGCGTCCTTGACCCCTCCCGAGGCGGCGTGATACAGTACGCGAGCCGAAGTAGGGCGGCGACGCCCTCACCGGATGCCTGCGGGCAATCCGGTCATCTCGAACAGCGAGGACCGCTTCGGCGTCTTCGCTATTTCATTTGTTCTTTCTGGAGAGTTTGTCATAGCACGACCGCTTCGCGTCAACGAGCAGATTAGAATCCGCCAAGTCCGCGTCATCGACGATGCCGGCCAGCAGCTAGGCGTCATACCGACCGAGGAAGCCCTCGGAATGGCGCGCAGCAAGGGACTGGACCTCATCGAGGTGTCACCGACCGCGGTCCCTCCGGTCTGCCGTATCGGTGATTACGGTCGTTTGAAGTACGAGCAGTCGAAAAAAGACAAAGAGGCGCGCAAGAAACAGCGCAACTGGGAGTTGCGCGAAGTCAAGCTGCGTCCCAAGATCGACGTCCACGACTACGAAGTCAAAGCGAAGATGGCGGAGCGCCTTCTTCTCGACGGCGGCAAGGTCAAGGTCACGATCATGTTCCGCGGACGCGAGATCACGTACACCGCGTTCGGAAAACGGCTGCTCGACCGGATCGCGAAAGATCTGGAGAATACCGCTCTGCTCGAACGCGAGGCGAAGCTCGAAGGCAAGAACATGTTTCTCATCCTCGCACCTCGTCCCACTCCGCTGGGTCCGCCGCGGTTCGTCCACTTGAAGACGGATACGGCGCACCACGATGTCGAGACCGCAGATCATCACGATGATCACGAGCCCGACACCGACCACGGCACGGACACGGACGCGGTCGCGACCATCGGGGGAGCCAGTGCCTAAAATCAAAACCCACCGCGGAACCGCGAAACGGGTCAAGGTGAGCGCCAACGGCAAGGTGACGCACCGCCACCAGTTTTCGGGTTGCGGCCACATCCTCAGCAAGAAATCGCGCAACCGCAAACGCAAGTTCCGCAAGGATCAAGCGGTGTTCTCCGGCGATCTGAAGCGCTTCGCGCCGCAGATTCCGTACCTGCTGTAGGAGACTGACACATGGCTCGCATCAAACGCGGTCTGCACAAGATCAAGCACCGCCGCAAGGTGATGAAGCTCGTCAAGGGCTTCCGCGCCGCGCGCCGCCGCAACTATCGCGTCGCCAACGAAGCGCTGCTGCACTCGCTGGCCTACGCGTTCCGCGACCGCCGCGTCCGCAAGCGCGACTTCCGCTCGCTCTGGATCGCGCGCATCAACGCGGCCGCGCGCCGCGAAGGCTTGTCGTACTCGAAGTTCATCGCCGGCCTGAAGAAGTCGGGTGTGGTGATGAACCGCAAGGCGCTCGCCGACCTGGCCGTGCACGACGCTGCGGCGTTCCGCCGTCTGCTCAGCCTCGCGAAGGACGCGCACAACACCACGACGACCGCGGCGTAGCGCGCAGCGCGCTTCGCCTTCACCCTGCACAAAGACGAGGCGCCCCCTGCGGCGCCTCGTCTTTTTTCAGCGTATGACGATCGCTTCGCTCACAGCGATCGTCCCCGCGCGCACAACGCTCGCGCGCAAGCCGCCGTGCTCGGCGAGGGTCGCGCGCAGCGGGATGCCGAGCAGACCTTCGAGATACGCGCACGGATCGCAGGGACGGACGCCGCGGAAGAGCGCGTCGCCGATCGCGAACTCGCGTGCGATCAGGCCCTGCAGCGCGACGCCGCGCGTGACGACGTTGCGCCGCAAGCGCGCCGGATCGATCGGCGCGATTCCGAGTTCGCTGCACAGCCGCTCGACCGCCTCGGCTTCGATGAACGTGATCTCGTTGACGTAGCTCGCGCGATACGACCAGTGTCCGCCACCCGAGGCATAGCGGTCGCCGGCGAGCCCCGCACCAGGCGACACGGCGATGCGATCGTGGCCGCGCATCGGTTCGCCCGCCGCGCTCGTGGTATAGATGCCGAGAATCATCGCGCGCCGCGTTCGCGCCGCGCCAGGTGCGTCCCGCGACCCGCAGAAGCGCGCCGGATGACGACGTGGAGGGGGGCCGCGTTCCTTGCGGGCACGGCGGCGTTCGCACTCGCCGGCTGCGGCGGGTCGCATCGCGACGAGCACGAGGAGACGGCCGGCCCGGCGCATCGGACGACGGTCAACCCGAGCACGTTTCCGCTCTATCGCGGCAGCGAAGTCTACGACGTCGTGCGCGTCGATCTGCGGCCCATGGCTGCGACGATCAAGAAGAACGACCCGTCATCGGAGACCGGCGAATCGTACGACGGACACGAAGTCGTCGCCGTGAGCGCCGCCCCGCTGAGCCGGCTGAACGCCTGGGTCCGCGAGCTCGCCTCCGCGCCGCCGCAGCGCCTGCACGTCTCCCGCCGCGCGGACGCCTCCGCCGAGGGCAGCCGCGACGTCCTGCGCTCGACCGGCGCGACGGTCACGACGTTCCGATCCGCGAACGAGTCGCGCGTCGTCATGCTGATCGTCCTCGACCCGAAGACCGTGCGCGCGAAGATCGGACCAGCGCTCGACGCGATCGAGACGTACCGGAGCGTCCCCGGGGTGATGCGCGGCGCGATCGACGAGGCGACGAAGAAACAGCTCGGCTACAGCGTCTCCGAGATGCTCGATCCCGGGAGCCCCGTCGGCGTCCTGGTGAACTCGGTGAAGGCGCTGCAGTCGCAGGACAAGCGTGCGATCGTGGTGATCGACGAGACGAAGGCCCGCTGACCGCACCTGGGGTTGACAGGGGCGCGAAGCGTTTGCTTGAATCAGCCCACATGCTCTCCGGCGCGTACTTTTATCGCTGGTATCCTCGCTGCACGCAAGTCGTGTCGGTCGAGTTCGGCATCGCGTAGGGAGCACGAAGATGATGCACCGCGAGCCCCTCGCCGAACCGGCGGGGGGCTCGTTCGTTTCGGACACGAGAACCATGATGAAGACCGCGCCCCACCTCCGCGTCCCCGGCGACAAATCGATCGCGCATCGCGCCGTCATGTTCGCCGCGCTCGCGCGCGGAACGTCGCGGCTGCGGAACGTGCCGGACGGGCTCGACGTGCTCTCGACACAGCGCGCGATGCGCGCGCTCGGCGCGACACTGCACGCAGACGGCGACACGCTCGTCGTCGAGGGCTGCGGCGGCGCGTTCCGCGCGCCGGACGAACCGATCGACTGCGGCAACAGCGGGACGACGATGCGGCTCGTCGCGGGAATCCTGGCAACGCGCGCGATCGACGTGACGCTCACCGGCGACGACTCGCTGCGCGCGCGGCCGATGCGGCGCGTCGCCGCACCGCTGGCGGCGTTCGGCGCGACGATCGACCTCAGCAACGGCTGGACCGCGCCGATGCGCGTGCGCGGGAACGGCGACGCGCGCGGTGCGGAGATCGCGGTGACCGTCGCGAGCGCGCAAGTGAAATCGGCGCTGCTGCTCGCCGCGCTCGGCGCGCACGGTCCGACGCGGCTCACCGGCGAACTCGCGACGCGCGACCACACCGAACGTCTGCTCGCAGCGTTCAGCGTGCACGTGCGCGCGGACGGCGGCGCATTGGTCCTCGACGGTCCGGCGATGCTTCACGCCGCCGAGATCGACGTCCCCGGCGACATCTCGAGCGCGGCCTTTCTGTTCGCGGCGGCCGCGGCGACGGCGGGCGGCACTGTCACCGTCGACGACGTCGGGCTCAACCCGACGCGCACCGCGTTCCTCGACGTGCTGCGGCGTTTCGGCGCCGAGGTCGAGGTGCGCATCGCCGCCGATGCGCCGGAGCCACGCGGCTCCGTCACCGTGCGCGGCCGCGCCCTGCACGCGATCGAGATCCTGCCGTCCGAAGTGCCGGGGCTCATCGATGAACTGCCGCTGGTCGGCGTGCTCGGCGCGTTTGCGAACGGGACGACGACGGTGCGCGGCGCCGCCGAACTGCGCGTCAAGGAATCGGATCGAATCGAATCGTTCGCCGCGGCGGCGCGCGCGCTCGGAGCCGACGTCGAGACGGCGCCCGACGGATTCGCCGTGCACGGGCCGGCGCGCTGGCACGACGGCGCGGTGGCGACCCATCACGATCACCGCATCGCGATGGCGTTCGCCGTCGCCGGACGCGTCGCTCGGGTGCGCGTGACGCTCGACGATCCCGACTGCGCCGCGGTCTCGTTCCCCAACTTCGCCGCCGCGCTCGAGTCGCTCGCGTGAAGCACGCCGCCGTGATCGGTCACCCGATCGCGCACAGCCGTTCGCCGCAGCTCTTCGCGCGGTTCGCGGCGGCGAGCGGGATCGCGCTGCGCTATGACGCCGTCGACGTCCCGCCCGAACGTCTCGAAGCGACGCTGCGCGCGTGGCGCGCCAATCCGGAGTTCGTCGGCTGCAACGTCACCCTTCCGCACAAAAAACGCGCGCTCGCGCTCGCCGACCGCGCCGACGAGAGCGCGCGCGCCTGCGGCGCCGCCAACGTGCTGACTCGCGTCGACGGCGCGCTGATCGCCGCGAATACCGACGTCGAGGGCGTCGAGGCTGCGCTGGCGCAGGCCGGCGTCGCGCTGCGCGGCGCGCGCGTCGCGATCATCGGCACCGGGGGCGCCGCACGCGCGGTCGCCGAGGCCGCGCGCCGCAGCGGGGCCGCGCAGATCGCCGTCGCCGGGCGCGGCGCGGAGCGCGCCGCCGCGCTCGCCGCGGCGTTCGGCGGCCGCGCGTGCACGCTCGCCGCCGTCCCGCTGAGCGACATCTACGTCAACGCGACGCCGGTCGGGATGGACGGAGGGCCGCAGCACTCGCTGCTGCCGGCCGACGCGCCCGGGAACGCGACGGCCTTCGATCTGATCTATACGCCCGAACGCACCCCGTTTCTGAACGACGCGTCGGCACGCGGGATGCGCACCGTGACGGGAACGGCGATGTTCCTGGCCCAGGGCGCCGCCACGTTCGCCCGCTGGTTCGGGTTTGCGCCGAAGGAGTTGCCCGTATGAGTCTGCGTCACTTGACCGCCGGCGAGTCGCACGGCGCCGCGCTGGTCGGAATCCTCGAGGGGATGCCGAGCGGCTTGCCGCTCGACATCGCAACGCTGCACGCGCAAGCGAAGCGGCGTAAACTCGGCTTCGGCCGCGGCAACCGGCAGACGATCGAAACCGACGAGGTGCGCATCCTCTCCGGCGTGCGGCGCGGCGTGACGATCGGGAGTCCGATCGCGCTGATGATCGAGAACCGCGACCACGTGCGCTGGGCGGAGATCATGCGCGTCGACGCGCCCGACGACGATGCACCGGCGGCGCGCGCGGTGCACGTTCCGCGGCCCGGCCACGCCGACCGCGTCGGCGGGATCAAATACGACCGCAACGACCTGCGCGACATCCTCGAACGCGCGAGCGCGCGCGAGACGGCGATGCGCGTCGCGCTGGGGACGATCGCACGCGCGTTTCTCGCCGAGGTCGGCGTGATGCTGACGAGCCGCGTCGTGCGGATCGGGCGCGCGGTCGACGAGTCGCCGTGGCACGACGTCCCGGTCGCCGAGATCGATGCGTCGCCGGTGCGCGCGCTCGATCCGGTCGCCGCCGCGGCGATGGTGCAGGAGATCGAACTCGCCCGGGCTGCGGGCGACGCGCTCGGCGGCGTCTTCGAAGTCGTCGCGTTCGGCGCGCCGGTCGGCCTCGGATCGTACGCGCAGTGGGACCGCCGGCTCGAAGCCGAAGTCGGGCGCGCGTTTCTCTCGCTCAACGCGATCAAAGGCGTCGAGATCGGCCTCGGGTTCGGCGCCGCGGCGCGGCCCGGTTCCGAGGCGCACGATGCCTACGAACCCGATCCGCAGACGCGCACGCGCTACCGCACCAACCGCGCCGGCGGGATCGAAGGCGGGATGACGACGGGTCAGCCGATCGTGGTGCGCGTCGGGATGAAGCCGATCGCGACGCTGATGAAACCGCTCGACTCGGTCGACCTACGCACCGGCGAGGCGGTGAAAGCGCACATCGAACGCGCCGACACCTGCGCCGTGCCGGCGGCCGCGGTGATCGGCGAATCGCTGCTCGCGCTCGTCCTTGCCGACGCGGTGCTCGCGAAGTTCGGCGGCGACTCGCTGGGCGAAGTGCAACAGCGCGTACGCGCCTGGGAAGCGACCGCGCGTGCCCGCTAACATCTACCTCTGCGGGCCGCCGGGCTCGGGGAAATCCGTAGTCGCGCCGCTCGTCGCGCAGCTGCGCGGGCTCGACGCCGTCGACATCGACACGCTGGTCGAAGCAAACGCCGGACGGCGGATCGCGCAGATCGTCGACGAGGACGGGGTCGCCGCATTCCGCACGCTCGAACGCGAGACGATCGCACGGGTCGCAGCGCGCGGCGACGTTGTGGTCTCGCTCGGCGGCGGCGCGCTCGAAGACGGCGCCAACCGCTGCGCGATCGCCGAGAGCGGGATCCTGGTCTTCCTCGACGCCTCGGTGGAGACGTGCGAGAAGAACGTCGCGCGGCATCCCGGGACGCGGCCGCTGCTGCGCGAGCCCGGCGCGCTCGCGCGCCTGCATCGCGAACGCCGCCCGCGCTACCTCGACGCCGCGATTCGCGTCGTCGTCGACGGCGCGACGCCGCGCGCGCTCGCGCAGTCGATCGACGCGGCGCTGCGCGACGAACGCGTCGTGCGGGTCGCGACGGCGAAGCCGTACGACGTCGCGATCGGTCCCGGCGTCCTCGAATCGATCGCGACGCGCGTCGCACCGCAGGCCGGCGGCCGCGCGGTGATCGTCGTCGACCGCCACGTCGAGGCGCTCGGCCTGCGCGTTGCACGCGCCTATCACGACGCCGGACTGCACGCGACGCTGATCGACGTCGACGCCGACGAATCGCTCAAATCGCTCGGCTCGATCGGTACGCTCTACGGCCGCTTCGTCGAGGCGCAACTCGACCGGCGCGGGATCGTGGTGGGGATCGGCGGCGGCACGATCGGCGATGCGGTCGGCTTCGCCGCCGCGACGTACCAGCGCGGCGTCCCGTTCGTCTCGATCCCGACGACCCTGCTCTCGGCGGTCGACGCGGCGATCGGCGGCAAGACCGCGATCAACCTCGACGCCGGCAAGAACCTTGTCGGAACGGTGACGCAGCCCGCGCTCGTCGCGATCGCGCCGCACACGCTGCGTTCGCTCCCGCAGCGCGACGTCGTCTCCGGCTACGGCGAGATGCTCAAGTACGGCCTGGCGCTCGACGCCGCGCTCTACCGGGCGCTGCGCGAGAGCGAAGCCGCCCTGCTCGCCGATCCGGCGACCGCGATCGACGCGATCGCGCGCTGCGTCGCGATTAAAGCCGAGATCGTCGCACGCGACGAAGACGATCGCGCCGGGATCCGCGCGATGCTCAACTTCGGCCATACCGTCGGGCACGCCGTCGAGAAGGTCGCCGGGTTCGGAACGCTGCGGCACGGCGAAGCGGTGATCGTCGGGATGCGCGCCGCGCTCGCGCTTTCGGTAGCACGCGGCGCACTCGACGACGCCGCCCGCGACGACGTCGACCGTCACCTCGCGAGCCTACCGGTCCCCGACGCGTGGCGCGGCCTCGACGCCGACGCGGTCGTGGCCGCGACCCGCGGCGACAAGAAGCGTCACGCCTGCGGCACGCAGTTCGTCCTGCTCGAAGCGCTCGGCCGCGCGCGGCTCGATGACGGCGTGCAGCCCGGCGACGTGCGCGCGGCGCTCCACCGGATCGGCCTCGGATGAACGTCCTCGTCGTCAACGGGCCGAACCTGAACCTGCTCGGCGAACGCGAGCCGGCGATCTACGGCCGCACGACGCTCGCCGAACTGGAGCGCGCCGTCGCCGAGCACGCGCGCGAACTCGGTCAGACGGTGCACTTCTTCCAATCGAATCACGAAGGCGCGATCATCGACGAACTGCACGCCCAGCGCCGTTGGGCGAACGCGGTGATCATCAATCCCGCGGCGTTCACGCACTACTCGTACGCGATCCGCGACGCGCTGCTCGCGATCAACCTGCCGTGCGCCGAGGTCCACCTCTCCGACGTCGACAACCGCCCCGAACCGTTCCGCAAGATCTCGGTGGTCCGCGGCGTTTGCGTGCACTGCTTCATGGGGCTCGGCGTGGGATCGTATCTTGCCGCGCTCGACGCGTTCGCGCGCGACGCGCGCGCGGCGATCCCGCCGGCGTGATCGCGCGGCGGCTCGGCCGCAGCGGACCGCAGGCCGGCGCGATCGCGCTGGGCTGCATGGGGATGTCGGAATTCTACGACGCGGTCGCCGACGCCGACGCGATCGCGACGATCCACCGCGCGCTCGATCTCGGGATGACGCTGATCGACACCTCCGACATGTACGGTCTCGGCGAGAACGAACGGCTCGTCGGACGTGCGCTGCGCGACCGGCGCGAGCGCGCCGTGCTCGCGACGAAGACGGGGATCGTGCGCCGCTCCGACGATCCCGCGTATCGCGGCGTCAACGGCCGGCCGGAGTACGTGCGCGACGCGTGCACCGCGTCGCTGCGAAGGCTCGGCGTCGATGCGATCGACCTCTACTACCTGCATCGCGTCGACCCCGCCGTCCCGATCGAAGAGACGGTCGGCGCGATGGCGGAACTCGTCGACGCCGGACACGTGCGGCATCTCGGGCTCTCGGAAGTGCCGCCTGACCTGCTGCGCCGCGCGGCGGCGGTCGCGCCGATCGCGGCGCTGCAGAGCGAGTATTCGCTCTTCACGAGGGACGTCGAAACGAACGGCGTCCTCGCCGAAGCGCGTGAACTCGGCATCGCGCTCGTCGCGTACGCGCCGCTCGGGCGCGGGATGCTCACCGCCGCGATGCGTTCGACGGACGCGCTCGGCGCGCACGACCTGCGGCGCCGCGTCCCGCGCTTCGATCCCGGCAACTTCGAGCGCAACCTCGCACGCGTCGACCGCCTCGCGACGCTCGCAGCCTCGCTGCACTGCACGCCCGCGCAGCTCGGGTTGGGATGGGTGCTCGCGCGGGGCTCCGACGTGTTTGCCCTGCCGGGCTCTGAACGCGTTGCGCATGTCGAAGAGAACGCCCGCGCGGCGGACGTCGCGATCGACGCTCGCGGGCTCGCGCTCCTCGACGATCTGTTCCCGCCCGGCGCCGCCGCCGGCGCGCGCATCCGGCCGGCCGGCTGAACGCGCGAGCATCAGACTTTTCTCATCGCGCGCGGCTACGATCGCGCATCATGCGCCTCGCCGCCTTGACGCTCGCGGTTCTCTGCGCGGCAGCCTCGCCCGCCGTGTCAGCGCGCGCCGACGTCGAGTGGCGCGCCGATCCGGCCCGTTCGAGCGTCACGCTGACGGTGTCACGTCTGCTGGCACCGCGCGTCACCGGTCATCTGCCGATCGCCTACGCGAACGTCGTCACCGGCGACGGGGCAACGATCCCGCGAAGCGTCGTCGCACGGCTCGACGCCGCCGCGCTCGACACCGGCGACGCGGCGCGCGACGCGCAATTGCGCGGCGGCGCGTTCTTCAACACGCGCGCCTACCCGGCCATCGACTTCAGCGGCCGCCGCATCGTCCCGACCAGCCCGCATGCGTTCGCGATCGACGGCACCCTGACGATGCGCGGCGTGACGCACCCGCTCCATCTCGACGTGCACGAAGCCGGCGAACTCGGCGAGCCCGGAGGAGCACGGCGCATCCGGTACATCGCTTCCGGACGCTTCCGGCGCTCCGACTTCGGGATGACCTCGTTGCGCGGGCTCGTCGGCAACACGGTAGCGCTGACGATCGTCCTCGAAACGGTCAGCCGCTAACTGCGCGCGTCGATCAAGCGGTCTTCGTCGCGCGGCGGCTCGTCCAAGATCGCGTGCAGCATCGGCAGAAAACGCCCCGCCGGCGAGCGGCGCCGCTCCGGTTCGATCACGTCGTGCGAGGAACCCAAGCCGACCAGCCGGTGCACCTGCACGTGCTCGCCGCCGACCGCGCGCCAGCGCTTCACCAGATCGTCGATCGCGGCGTTGCTCACCGACGACTCGCTCGCGTTGCGCACGATCTCGATGTGACGCGCGCGCGGCGGCCCGGCGCGCGCGTCGGCGCGCAGCATCTCCGCCAGCGCGAGCCCGGCCGCGAGCGAGCGCGTCGTGTAGCGGTGGTAGCCGTGCGGCGGCAGGCTGCGGCCTTTGTCGATCAGGTCCCAGTACAGAAAGCGGTTCGGCGCGCGCTCCAGCAGCGCGCGCAGCCACGCGTTGAGGTCGGGCGGGACGCGCACGATCCCGAGAAAAGGCGCGACAGCGACGACGCGATCGATGCGCTCGTCGCGGTGCGCGAGGTGGAGGGCGAGCGCGGCGCCCAGCGAGTGGCCGACCAGCGTGACCTGCTCGCCGAGGCGCGCGGCGGCATCGACGATCCGTTCGCCCTGCGCGGTGAGTTCGCCGGCGGTCAACCCGGCCAGCGCCTCGGAGTTGCGGTCGGCGTGACCGTGGCGCGGAAGCCGCGGGATCAGCACGTTCTCGCCGCGCGCGTGCCGCACGCGCGCGAACTCGCGCCAGGTACGCGGGCTCGCCGTCAGCCCGTGCAGCAGCACGATGGCGTGCGCGGTGCGGCGGCCGTGATCGAGGACCGTCGAGCGCATCTCCTCGCCGAGCAGATGCTCCTCGCCTGCATCGAGCGCCGCGACGATCGCCTGCGCGTCGATGGTCACGGGTTCGCGAGCGCGATCAGCGCGAACCGCCGTTCGTGCGTCGCGAGTCCTTCGAATGCGAGCGCCGCGCGCAGCACGCTCACCGCCTCGCGGGCGAACGCGTGCGCCTCCGGCGATCCGACGGCGACGATCGCCGTCGCGCTCGCGATCAGATCGTCGACCGCGCGCACGACGCCGTCCTTGATCGCCCGCTGCGCATCGCGCTCGAGGATGCGCGCGCCGGCGGCGCCGCGCACGAGCATCAGCACGTAGTCGAGCGAGGCCGCCGTCGCGAGCGCGCGATCTTTCCCGGACGCGAACTCCGGCGTGTCGCCGAAATCCCGCACCGCGCGAATCAGCGCGCCCTGCAGCATGACGACTACGCGCGCCCGCTCAGCGCCCACAGCACGGCGACCTGAGATTTCGCATCGGGGAGTTCGTCGGCGCGGATCTTCCGCCACAGGTCGTCGAGCGCGAAGATCCCGATCTCGATCTCCTCGTGCTCGTCGGGTTCGGCGTCGCCGATCTCGTAGCCGTCGACGAGGCAGAAGTGCAGCAGCTCTTCGCAAAACCCGGGCGCGGAGAACGCCGACCACAGCCGCTCGACGCGCCGCGCGCGATACCCCGTCTCCTCACGCAGTTCGCGGATCGCCGCCTCTTCGGGCGTCTCGCCGGGGTCCATCCCGCCGGCGACGACCTCCCAGGTCTCGCGGCCGACCGGATGGCGGTACTGTTTCACCAGCAGCATGGTGTGGGGCTGCGGCCGCACGATCACGACGACCGCCTCCGAGTGCTCGACGATCTCCACCTCGTGCGGCGTGCCGTTCGTCCCGGTCAGCGTATCGAGGCGCAGGTTGAGGACGCGCCCGTCGTAGACGCGGCGCGTCTGCAAGACGTCCACGATCAGATGACGCTGGTGTTCGCGAGTTCTTCGAGGAGCGTCGGCCGGTGCGGCTCCCAGCCGAGTTCGCGCGTCGCCTTGCTGCTGTCGATGTTCTGATCGGCGGCGAGCGCGTCGGCGAACGGACCCATCTGCGGGCGCGCATCCTCGAGCGCGATGTGCTCGACGCGGCCGTCCCCGCCGGCGGCCCGCGACGCCGCGTGCGCGATCTCGACATACGGGACCGACGCGCCGCGGGTCGCGTTGTAGATGCCGCGCGCAGCCGGCTTCTCCACGACGTCGGCGTAGAGTTCGGCGAGCGCGTCGTGGCGCACGGTCGGCCAGCGATTCGCCCCGTCGCCGACGACACGCACGGGCCCGGTCCGTCCTTGCTCGACGAGCATCCCCGGGATCCCGCCCCCGTCGCCGTACACGAGGCCGGGGCGCAGGACGACGATCCGCAGACGATGGCGGTGCGAGAGGACGATCTCTTCGTGCTCGGGGCGCCACGCGACGAGGTCGAGCGGCGCGAGCGGCGCGTCCTCGTCGATGAGCGCGTCGCCGCGCGAACCGTAGACCCAGACACCGCTGGTGTAGACGAACGTGCGCCCGTCGGGGAGCGCGTTGAGCATCGCGACGAGCGCGTTGCGTTCGGCGGTCACGCCCTGCGCGGACGGCTCCTGCGCGCACGAGACGACCGCGTCGGCCTGTGCGACGGCACCGCGCAGGATGTCGAGATCGCGCAGTTCTCCGCGCACCGGCTCCGCGCCCAGCGCGCGCGCTTTCCCTTCCGACGCGTCGCTGCGCGCGAGCGCGCGGACGACGTGCGAACGCGCGCGCAGTTCGCGCACGACGCTCGAACCGACATATCCCGTTCCACCCAAGACGAACACCGGCACGGCGAGATTTCTCCTACGGTCGCTTCACGCGACGACGAGTTCAGCGTTGCGCGCTTCCGGCGCGCTGCGAAGAGACGATGACGAAGATTTCGAAGACGATCGCGACTTCCGCTGCGGTGAGACAGGCGCGCACCGCCCAATGCGGATGCCAGTCGACCGTCACCAGCGCCATCACGGCGGCCGCGCAGTAGGCGACGGCTTTGGTAACGTCGACGCGGACCGTCGGCGAGGCGGGATCGTACGCGCGGCGGATCATCACGACGGTGCCCAGGATCGCGATCCCGAGCAGGATCGTTCCCAGGGCACGGTTTGCGCCGAGAAAGCGCAGCACGGTGTCGCCGCCCAAGGCGACGAGGACGGCGATCACGAGGAGCCAGGCGATCTCCGGCAGGCGCTTGTCCTTCACGACCGGCCGGTCTTCGTGCCGCAGGGTCCCGCGTACTTTCGGCGCGGTGCGGGCTCCGCGGCCGGCACCGGGGAACGCCTGCGCGTGCCCACGACGCTCAGCCCGCAGAATCCCCGGATCGCGCTCGCGCACGACCTCCGCACCCCGGCCGCGCGCCGCGACCAGGGCCGCTTCGTCATCGAGGGGCTCACGATGCTCGAGGAGGCTCGGCGCAGCGCGGTCCGGCCGCTCGAGCTCTATATCAACGACGAGCATCGCGCCGCGGTCCCGGCCGAGCGCTTCGCGGCCTACGAGCAGGACGGGACCGAGGTCTTCATCGTCCCGGCACGGGCGATGGCGCGCATCTCCGACCTCGACGCGCCGCCCGCGGTTGCTGCGGTCGTCCCGCTCCCGCGCTGGACCGCGGCCGAGATCCTGGCGCGGCCGGGCCCGGTCCTCCTGCTGGCCGGCGTTAACGACCCCGGCAATGCGGGGACGCTGGTGCGCTCCGCGGAGGCATTCGGCGCGGCGGGGGTGCTCTTCGGTCGCGGGGGCGCCGATCCGTTCGGTCCTAAGGTCGTACGCGCCACGATGGGTTCGATCTTTCGCCTCCCCGTCGCCCTAGTCGACGCCGAGGAATTGCCGGCGGCCGCCGCGGCGGCGGGGCGACCGGTGATCGCGACGGACGTCGACGGCGAGGATCTGGGAGCCGCTCCCTTGCCGGCCAACGCAATCCTCGCCGTCGGCAACGAACGGCGCGGCGTCCGCGACTGGCTGCCGCGCTGGGATCGGGCGGTGCGCATCCCCCAGCGGGCGACCGCGGAGAGTTTGAACGCGGCCGTCGCGGGGAGCATCGTTTTGTACGTCGCGTCGCGTGTCAAGTAGGCTGTCAAGTCGCCGAAAAAGCCCGTCCTGTCAAGACTTGGCGGCTCGGAGAGCCGGTGCTATACTCCCACTGCCGACGCGAACACGACGCGCCACTACAGCTCAGGAGAGGGAACCGCCGACGCCATGCGCACCTCCGAAATCTTCTGGAAACTGTTTGCCAACACGGGCTCGATCAGCGCGTACCTGATGTACCGGCATTTGCATCCGACGACCGCGCAGTAAGCGCGGGCAGCCCCGTGAACGACGGGGCCGCGAACCCAAGGAAAGCAGCGGCAACGCCCGGTCCTCCAGGATCGGGCGTTTGCGTGTGACGTAATGACGACTTCGCCCATGAGTGAACTCGAAGCAAACCTCGCTTCGCTGACCGCGCGCTTCGAACGCGCGGTCGCCGACGCGCCCGATGCGCGCGCCCTCGACGAGGTGCGCGTCGCATTTCTGGGCCGCAGCGGCGAGGTGACCGGCGTGCGCCGCAGCATCGGCACGCTGCCGCCGCCGGAGCGCCCGGGCGCAGGGAAAGTGATCAACGCCGCCGTCGAGTCGATGGAAGCGCAGCTGACCGACGCGCTCGCGCGCGTCGAGCGCGCCGCGCTCGAGCGATCGCTGGGCGATACGATCGACGTGACGTTTCCGGGTCCGCCGGCGCGCCTCGGTGCGCTCCATCCGGTCCGGCAAGTCGCGATCGACGTCGCGCGCTACTTCACGCGCCACGGCTTTGCGGTCGTCCTGGGTCCCGAGATCGAGACCGACGCCAACAACTTCGACGCGTTGAACATCCCGCCCGATCATCCCGCGCGCGAAGGGCTCGACTCGTTCTACCTGCGGCCCGATCGGCTGCTGCGCACGCACACCTCGCCGATGCAGGTGCGCTCGATGCGCCGGCACGGTCCGCCGATCGCGATCATCGTTCCCGGGAAAGCGTACCGGCGCGACGCCGTCGACGCACGCCATCTCTACATGTTCCATCAGGTCGAAGGCCTCATGGTGGGGCACGGCGTGCACTTCGGGCATCTCAAGGGCGTGTTGGTCGGGATGTGCCGCGAACTCTTCGGCGCCGACGCCGACGTGCGGTTCCGGCCGTCGTTCTTTCCGTTCACCGAACCGTCGGCGGAGATCGACGTGAAGTGTCCGGCGTGTCACGGGACGGGGATGCAGGACGGCCTGCAGTGCCGGACGTGCGGCGGGAGCGGGTGGATCGAGATCGGCGGGAGCGGGATGGTGCATCCGAATGTCCTGCGTTCGGTCGGGTACGATCCCGACGCCGTGTCCGGATGGGCGTTCGGCTGCGGGCTGGAGCGCATCGCGATGAAGCGCTACGACATCGACGACATCCGCGCGTTCGTCGAGAACGTCCCGGGCTTCGCCGAGGGCCTCGCGTAAGATGCGCGTTCCGCTGGCGTGGCTGCGCGATTACGTCGATCTCCCCGACGACTCCGCCGCGATCGTCGCGCGGCTCGCCGCGCTAGGCTTTCCCGTCGACGAGGTGATCGAGCGGCCGCAGCTCACCCACGTCGTCGTCGGACGGATCGTGACGGTCGACCGGCATCCCAACGCCGACCGGCTGCAGCTCTGCACGATCGACGTCGGCGGCGAACGGCATCTGACGATCGCGACCGCGGCGACGAACGTCGCGCCGCATCAGGTGATCCCGGTCGCGCGCATCGGCGCGCAGCTCGCCGGCGGCCTCACGATCGCGCCCCGGAAGATGCGCGGGATCGACTCCGAGGGGATGCTGTGTTCCGCCGACGAGCTCGGCTTGCCGGCGGACTGGTTCGAGGACGGGATCATGCAGCTCGACCACGCGATGCCGATCGGCGGCGACGCGATCGCGCTGCTGCGCCTCTCCGAACCCGTGCTCGACGTCGACGTCACGCCGAACCGCCCCGACGCCCTCTCGATCCTCGGCCTCGCACGCGAACTCGCCGCGTCGTACGGCGTCGAACTGCGCGAGCCGGGCGCGATCGTCAAATACGAAGACGGCCCCGACGATGCGCGCGTCACGATCGAGACGATCGACTGCAAGCGGATGGTGTTTCAGCTCGTGAGCGGCCTGCAGGTGCGGCCCGCCGCAGCGTGGATGCGCGTGCGCCTCGCGCTGGCGGGCCAGCGCCCGATCAACAACATCGTCGACGTCTCGAACTTCGTCATGCTCGAGATCGGCCAGCCGCTGCACTTCTTCGATTTCGAGCGCGTCGCCGGCGGCCACCTCATCGTGCGCGACGCGCGCGACGGTGAACGCTTCACCACGCTCGACGATCAGGAACGCACGCTAGACGAGCGGATGATCGTGATCGCCGACGACGATGGCCCGACGTCGCTCGCCGGAATCATGGGCGGACTGCGCAGCGAGGTCGTCGAGTCGACAACCGAGGTGCTCATCGAAGCCGCAACCTGGAACGGCCCGCGCATCCGCCGCGCGAGCAACGCGCTCAAACTGAGAACCGAAGCATCGAGCAGGTTCGAGAAGTCGCTCCCGCTCGCGCTGGCCGATCTGGGCGCGTCGCGTGCGGCGCACCTGCTCGAACAGGAAGGCGGAGCCGTGCGGCTGCCGCGTTCCGGAGGAGGCGGCGTCCCCGATCCCGCGCCCGTGATGCTGCGCGGCGGCGAAGTCGAACGGCTCCTGGGTTTCGCGGTCGGCGACGCGGAGATCGAACGCAGCCTCGCATCGCTGGGCTTCAAGGTCGCGCGCGTTCCCAACGGCTTCTCCGTCGTCGCGCCGTACTGGCGCAACGACGTCCTGCTGGCGGCCGATCTGGTCGAAGAGATCGCGCGCGTCGTCGGGTACGACCGGGTCACCGCGCAGACGCCGCCGGTCGTTCCGCAGGAGATCGACAGCGCCGAGTTCGACCGCGAGACGCAGCTCGCGACGACGCTCGCCGGTCTCGGCTACACCGAAGCCGTCT
The DNA here is from genome assembly GCF_027923555.1 of Vulcanimicrobium alpinum. Classification (GTDB taxonomy): domain Bacteria; phylum Vulcanimicrobiota; class Vulcanimicrobiia; order Vulcanimicrobiales; family Vulcanimicrobiaceae; genus Vulcanimicrobium; species Vulcanimicrobium alpinum. Next base: position 3,096,352 of record NZ_AP025523.1, read on the forward strand.
CGCTCTCGCTCCAGCCCGCCGCCGTCGCGCAGGCGTGGCGCGAGCAGAGCATCGCGGTGCCGGACGTCGTCGAGATCCTGAACCCGCTGAGCGAAGATCAGCGCTGGATGCGTTTCTCGATCGCGCCCGCGCTGCTCGATTTCGCCGCACGCGACCGCGCCGTCCGTCCCTACCGTATCTTCGAACTCGGCCACGTCTTCGCGCAGTCGCAGCCGGAGCCGCGCGAAACCGTGCAGCTCACCGCGCTGCACGCCGGCGGCGAGAGCGCGTTCGGACGGCTCAAATCCGACGTGCTCGCGCTGCTGCGACGCGAAACCGGCGTCGACGCGCAGGTCGAGCGCGGCATGTTCCCGTCGCTGCATCCCGGGAAGACGGCGGCGCTTCGCATCGGCGACGCCGTCGTCGGCTACGTCGGCGTCGTCGACCCGCGGCTCGCGCACGCGCACGACGTCGCCGAGACCACAGCGCTGGCGACGGTCTTCGTCGACGCGCTTCCGTCGCGCAGCGTCCCGCGTTACGTCGCCCCCTCGAAGTTCCCGCCGGTCGAACGCGATCTCGCGCTCGTCGTCGCCGACGACGTGCTCGCCGGCGATCTGATCGCCGCCGTGCGCGGCGAGCCGCTGGTCCGCTCGGCGACGGTGTTCGACGAGTATCGCGGACCGCAGATCGGCGCCGGCCAGAAGTCGCTGGCGCTGCGGATCGTGCTGCAGAGCTACGACGCGACGCTCACCGACGAGGACGCTGATGCCGCGACCGCGCGGATCGTCGCGATCCTGCAGGCGCGCTTCGGAGCGACGCTGCGCGGCTGACGCCGCGCGTTCAAATGAAGCGCGCGGCGACGACGGCGACGTCGTCGCGCAAGCGGTCGCCGCTGAACGCACGCGCGCGGTCGATCAATTGCTGCACGATGAGTTCCGCGGGAGCCTCGGCGAACTCGTCGATCGTGTCGAGGAAACGTTCGATCCCGAAGAACTCGCCGCTGTCGGCGCGCGCTTCGGTCACCCCGTCGGTTGTCGCGACGAACAGCGTTCCGGGCAGCAGTTCGACGAAGCTCTGCTTGAAGAGGTGGTGCTGATCGTCGAACACGCCGATCAGCGGCGCGGTCGGTTCGAGCAGGCGCGGCGCTTCGCCGGGAGCCAGAACCGCGGCCGCCTCGTGGCCGCCCGACGCGTAATGCATGATCCGCCGTGAGGTATCGACCATCCCGAAGAAGACGCTGGCGAACGACTCGATGCGCTCGAACGCGTTGTTCTCGATGTAGAGTCGATCGAGCGAACGCAGCACGCGCTCGGGCGTCAATCCTTGCGACGCATAGGCGCGCAGACCGTACTTGACCATCGCCGCGTGGATCGCGGCCTGCGTCCCTTTGCCGGCGATGTCGGCGATCGAAAACGAGACCGCGTCGTTGTCGAAGTGGTAGACGTCGACGATGTCACCGCCGGTCAGGCCGTGTGCGAGCTGGTAGCCGACGGCGTACTCGACGCCCAAAATGCGCGCCGAACCGAGCGCGAAGAGGTGCTCGACGAGGACCTTCGCCGCCGTCCAGTTCGAGATGTCTGAAGCCCCATCGAGTTGGAGCGTCGCCGTGGAATCGAACCCGTTCTCGGAAATGGAATTCTCCGCCGGCGTGGAGAGCGGCGGCGGAATCGCGGGAAGCTCCATTGACCTCCCTACCAGATGACTGCGGCCGAGGTTGCGCCTCCGAGCGCTCGTCGTCGTCGGACGGCGGCAACCGGGCGCGATGGGGAACCACGCTGCGCAACGCCAAGAACAGCGCGTGGGCTGGCCCGACCTCGTCATCGTCATCATCGTGATCCTGTTCGCGTACAAGGGCTGGCGGCGCGGCTTCGTCGACGAGATCGGCGGCTTCATCGCGCTCGCAGCCGCCGTGTGGGCGGCGATCTTCTACCCCGGAACCCTCGACGGGGTGATGCACGGGTACTTCGGACTGAACACGGGCTCGGCGCACATCGTGGGGATGATCGCGTTCGCGCTCGTCGTCTACATCGCGCTGATGGCGCTCTCGATGCTGCTCTCGCGGATCGCGAAGCTGCCGCTGATCGGGATCGGGAACGGGATCGGCGGCGCCTGCATCGGCGCGGCCAAAGCGCTGCTGGGGATCTGGGCCGTCCTCTACGTCCTCCTGTTTTTCCCGTTGGCCAAGGATCTGCGGCGCGATCTGCGCGCCTCGCCGCTCGTCGCGACCGTCACCGGGCCCAACGCGCAGGTCGATGCGTTTCTGCGCGGCACGATGCCTTGGTTCGTGCGGGCGTACGCGACGCCGGTCTTCGCGCGGCATCGTCTGTAACGCCGCGTCCGCCAGGAGCCGGTCCGCCAATGGCATACGAGGCACAGCCATGGCAATGAAGGCGGTCGCGAAATCCCCGCAGCGAGCGCTGACGGCGGTGCTGGCCGGCCGCGTCTACGGCGGACGATCGGCCGTGCAGCGGCGCGCCGACCGCCGCGCGCGGCTGTTCAACGTCGGCCTCGACCTCTTTGGGACGATCGGCTTCCATCAGACGACGATCCCGATGCTCTGCAGCGCCGCCGGCGTGACCGCACGCCACTTCTACGAAGACTTCTCCTCGCGCGAAGCGCTGCTGAGCGCGCTCTACGATCAGATCTCCGACACGATGCAGAACGCCGTGCTGGCGGCGCTGCGCGCGCCGGGCGGCACGATGCACGACCGCATCCGCTCGGGAACCGCCGCGTACATCCGCTACCTCACCAGCGACCCGCGGATAGCGCGCGTCTACGTGCTCGAGTCGCGCGGGATCAGCGAGGCGATGGAACAGCGCCGCCGCGAGTGGCGCGAGACGATCATCAAGCGGCTCACGAAGGCGACGCGCCGGCTCGAAGAGCGCGGGTTCGACACCGAACTCGACAGCCGTCTGGTGAGCGCCGCGATCGCCGGCGCAGCGCACGACATCGTCCTGGAATGGATCCTCGCCGCACGCCGTCCGTCGACGCAGAAGATGATCGAGACGCTCTCGGCGCTCTGGATCCGCACGCTGCTGCTCGATGCGTTCGAGCCCGTCGCGCCGCTCGGCTACACGCCGCGGCGCTCGCAAGCCTAGACCGGCGCCGGTTCGCGCGCCGCCGCGGGCGCCGTCGGGAGATAGCGGGCGAGATGGAAGTCGGCGTCGCCGAGCAGCCGCTCGACCATCGTCATCCGCTTGAAGTACCGGCCGACGTGGTACTCCTCGCTCATCCCGATCCCGCCGTGCAGCTGAATCGCGTTCTGTCCGACGAAGCGTCCGGACTTCGCGATCTGCACCTTTGCGGCCGAGACGCCGCGGCGGCGTTCCGCCGGATCGCTCGTGTCGAGCGTCGTCGCGGCGAGGTAGGCCATCGAGCGCGCCAGTTCGACCTCGATGAACATCTCGGCCATCCGGTGCTGCAGCGCCTGAAACGACCCGATCGGGACGCCGAATTGGTGACGCGCCTTCGCGTACTCCACCGTCGCTTCGAGCATGACGCTCATCAAGCCGAGGCCTTCGGCGCAGAACGCGCCGGCCGCATGGTCGAAGCCGAGCTCGAGGATGCGCAGCGCGTCGCCGCCGCGCGCGATGACGCCGCCTTCCTCGACGAGCGCATCGTCGAAGCGGATATCGGCGACGTCGGTGCCGTCTTCGGCGGGATACGCGACGCGCGCGACGCCCGGCGCCGCCGCCGGGACGGCCGCGAGCAGCACGTCGTCGCCGTCGCGCGCGCTGACGAGCAGCGTGTCGGCCGTGCCGGCGTCGAGCACGCGCGTCTTGCCGCCGCTGATGCGCACGCCGTCGGGCGCGGTGCGCGCCTGCGCGGCGACCACGGCGGGATTGCCGCGCGCATGCGGCTCTTCGTACGCGACCGCGAAACGGCGGCGACCCTCGATCAGCGCTTCGAGCAGGTCGCTGCGTCCCGCCGCACGCAGGATCGTCCCCGCGAAGACGCACTGCGCGACGTACGCGGACGTGACGCGGCCCCGTCCGAACTGCTCCATGATCAGCAGCGTCTCGAGCGGCCCGCCGAACCCGCCCAGATCCTCGGGCGCGCCGATCGCGAGCCAGCCGAGTTCCGCGAACGTGCTCCAGCGGTCGCCGGCATGATCGCCGGCGGCGAACCGTGCGACCCCGTCCTTGATGAGCAGTTGTTCGGGTGAGAGCGCGAAGTCCATTGCGATGCGATCCGCCTACAGTTTGAGGATACGTTTGGCGATGATGTTCTTCTGGATCTCGTTGGAGCCGGCGTAGATCGACGTTTTGCGGTAGTTGAAGTACTTCGGCGCGAGGTGCCGCTCCGCATAGGGTCCGAGCGCGTCGAGCGCGAGCTCGCTGATCGCCTGCTGGATCTCCGTTCCTTTGATCTTGAGAATCGACGACTCGGGTCCGGGCCGCGTCCCGGCCGACTCCGCCGCCAGCGTCCGCAGTTCGGTGAACGCGAGCGCGTCGAGCTCGATCTCGACGCGCGCGATCCGCTCGTTCAGCCGCGGTTCGTCGATCCGTTCGCGCACGAGCAGCTCGCGCAGCGCGTCAAGATACTGGCGGCACAGCGCGATCCCCGCGGTTCCGGTGCGCTCGTGCTCGAGCAGAAACTTGGCGTAGGTCCAGCCTTCGCCTTCGCGCCCGACGAGGTTTGCGACCGGCACCTCGACGTTTTCGAAGTGCACTTCGTTGATCTCGCTGCCGCCGTCGATCGTCTCGATCGGGCGCACGCTGATCCCCGGCGTGCGCATATCGGCGAGGATGAACGAGATCCCCTCCTGCTTCTTCGCCTGCGGATCGGTGCGCGCGAGGACGAAGATCCAGTCGGCCCATTGCGCGGCGGTGATCCACGTCTTCGTCCCGTTGATGACGTACGCGTCGTCGCGCCGCTCGGCGCGCGTCGCGAGCGCGGCGAGATCGGAGCCGGCGCCCGGCTCGGAGTATCCTTGGCACCAGAACTCCTCGCCGCTGAGAATCGTCGGCAAGTAGCGCGCGCGCTGTTCGTCGTTGCCGAACTCGATGATGACCGGCGCGACCATCTGCAGGCCGAACGGCAGCATCCGCAGTGCCCAGCCGTGCGCGATCTCCTCGGAGAAGATGTGGCGCTGCACGGCGTTCCAGCCCGTGCCGCCGTACCGCTGCGGCCAATTCGGCGCCGCCCAGCCGCGCTCGAAGAGGATGCGGTGCCAGCGCGCGTAGTCGTCTTTGACGAGCGGATCGCCCGCCTGGACTTTCCGGCGGATGTCGTCGGGGAGACGCTGCGCGATGAACGCGCGCACCTCGTCCCGGAACGCGAGTTCCTCGGGGCTGAAGGCCAAGTTCATCGCGTTCCCTCCGTGCCGCTGAGCGCACGCACCCGTGCGTTCCAGGCGGCGAACGTCGCGCCGCGGGCGGCGAGTTCGCGCAGCAGCGGCGTCGCGTTCCACGGAGCGCCGTGCGTGCGCGCGTAGGCATCGATGCGCGCGAGGATCGCCGCGAGTCCGACGTGGTCGGCCCAGCGCAGCGGGCCGCCGCGAAACGCCGGGAAACCGTAGCCGTCGACCCACACGACGTCGATGTCGCCGGGCCGCGCGGCGATCCCGCCGGCGAGGATCGCGGCGCCCTCGTTCACCAGCGGGTAGAGACAGCGTTCGACGATCTCGTCGTCGCCGATCGCACGCCGCGCGATCCCCTCGTCCTTCGCGACCTGCGCGATGAGCGCGTCGACCTCGGAGTCGGGCTGCGGCGTGCGGTCGCCCTCGGCGTAGCGGTAGTATCCGGCGCCCGTCTTCTGTCCGAAGCGTCCGCGCTCGCACAGCAGGTCGGCGATCCGCGAGTAGCGCCCGATGGGCGGCGCCAGCGCGTGCTTCCCTTTGCGGATCCGCCATCCGACATCGAGTCCGGCGAGATCCGACATCGCGAACGGTCCCATCGGGAAGCCGAAGGCGCGGATCGCGCGATCGACCTGCCGCGGCGTCGCGCCCTCTTCGAGCAGAAACGCCGCTTCGCGCAGATAGCCGTGGAGCATCCGGTTGCCGATGAATCCGTCGCAGTTGCCGGCGACGACGCCGATCTTCTTCAACTGCTTCGCGACGCCGAGCGCCTGCGCGATCACGGCCGGCGACGTGCGCGCGCCGCGGACGATTTCGAGCAGCCGCATCACATTGGCTGGGCTGAAGAAATGCATCCCGACGACCTGCTCCGGCCGCGACGTCGCCGACGCGATCGCTTCGATGTCGAGGGTCGAGGTGTTGGTCGCCAGGATCGCGTGCGGCGCGGCGATCGCGTCGAGCGCGCGGAAGACGTCCTGTTTGGTCGCAAGCTCTTCGAAGACGGCCTCGATCACGAGATCGACGCCGGCCGCCGCATCGAGCGCGCAGGCATACGCGATGCGGCCCAGGCGCTCGTCCATCTGCGCCTGCGTCAGGCGGCCTTTGCGCACCCTCGCCGCGTAGTTCGATGCGATGATCGACCGCGCGCGTTCGAGAAGCGCCGGCTGCAGGTCGACCAGCGTGACCGCGATCCCCGCGTTGGCGATCGCGGTTGCGATCCCGGTCCCCATCGTGCCGGCGCCAACGACCGTCGCGCTTCGCGCAACGAACGGCGCGGGAACGCTGCCGTCGGCGAGCTTTCCCGCTTCGCGTTCGGCGAAGAAGACATGGATGCGCGCGCGCGACTGCTCCGACTCGCGCAAGGCGAGAAAACGTTCGCGTTCGCGCGCGAGACCTTCGGCGAACGGGAGCGCCGTCGCGTCGGCGAGCGCGTCGATCGCGGCGTGCTCGGCGAGGCCGCCGCGTTCGGGCGGATTCGCGCGTGCGCGCGCCGCCGCGAGCGCAGCGTCGTCGGGACTCGCGCGCATCGCGGATGCGCGGCGCCGTTCGCCGGCGCAGGACGCGGCGAACGCACGCGCCGCGGCGCGCACGTCGCCGTCGGCGATCGCATCGACGATGCCGAGCGCCCGTGCGGCGCGGCCGTCGACCGGCTCGCCGCTCAGCACGATCGGGAGCGCCGCGCCGACGCCGATCAGGCGCGGCAGGCGCTGCGTGCCGCCGGCGCCCGGAATGAGCCCGCGCGTAATCTCCGGCAGCCCCAGCCGCGCGTCCGGCGCCGCGACGCGATAGTCGCACGCGAGCGCAACTTCGAGGCCGCCGCCCAGCGCGTTCCCGTCGAGCGCCGCGACGACGGGTTTCGACGCCTGCTCGATCGCTTCGATGAGATCGCGCACGTGCGGCCGCGGCGGCGGGTCGACGGCGAACCCACGCATGTCGGCGCCGCCGCTGAACGTGCCGCCGGCGCCGCCGAGCACGATCGCCCGCACCTCCGCGTCCGCGTCGGCGGCGGCGAGCGCGGCGATCAGCGGTGCGATCGCGGCGGGGCCCAGCGCGTTCACGGGCGGGTTGTCGATCTCCAGCACGACGACGTGATCGGGCGGCAACGCAGGCTCCAAGGGGAAAACGTGTTGCTCGAAGGTGAACGACCACCAATCCGGCAACCGTAGGAAATCTCCTCGCCGGTGAGGCGCGCATGCATCTTTTCTTTCAGGAGCTGCTGAACGGTCTCGTAGTCGGGAGCTTGTACGCGCTCGTCGCGCTGGGCCTTGCGCTCGTGTACGGAACGATGCAGGTGCCGAACTTCGCGCACGGCCACCTGTACATGCTCGGCGCGTACGTCGCGTTCTTCGGCGTCACCGTCGCGCACCTGACCTACTGGCCGGCGATGCTGCTGGCGATCGTCGTGCTCGCGGCGGTCGGCGTCCTGGTCGAACGGCTCGTCTTCCGCCCCCTGCGCGACGCGCCCGAAGTGAACGCGATCATCGCCGCGGTCGGCGTGCTCTTCTTCCTGCAGACGCTCGCGCAGGTGCTCTTCAAGCCGGAGTTCCGCGAGCTGCCGACGCCCTACGACGTCGTGGTGCACCTGCCGGGCGATCTCGTCCTCACCGAGCAGCGCATCATCGTCATCGCCGCTGCGGCGGCGCTGATGGTCGCGCTGCTGCTGTTCCTCAAGCGGACGACGCTCGGCGCGACGATCGAGGCGGTGGCGCAGAACCGCCAGGGCGCGGCGCTGGTGGGGATCGACGCCGACCGCGTCTCGACGATCGTGTTCGCGATCTCGGCGGGGATGGCGGCGGCCGCCGCGACGCTGATCGCGTCGATCAACCTGATCTATCCCGCGATGGGCTTCACCGTCATCCTCAAAGCGTTCGCGATCATCGTGCTCGGCGGGATGGGGAGCATCCCCGGCGCGATCGCCGGCGCGTTCATCCTCGCCTTCGCCGAGAGCTTCGGCGCGACGTACATCTCGACGAGTTATCAGGACGTGATCGCGTTCGCGGTGCTCGTCCTGATCCTCGCCGTGCGGCCGACCGGATTGTTCGCGAAAGGGACGTGATGCGGCGCGCGCTCTGGATCGCGGCCGCGCTGGCCGCGCTCGTCCTTCCGCTCGCCGCCGGCAAATCGTTCTACCTGCAGATCGTCGCGGACGCGTACGTCACCGCGATCGCCGTCTACGGGCTCAACGTGATCCTCGGTTACGCGGGCCTGCTCAATCTCGGCAACGCCGCGTTCTTCGGCATCGGCGCGTACAGCGTCGCGCTGCTCGAGACGAAGCTCGCGTGGCCGTTCTGGCCGGCGCTCGCCGCCGGCTGCGTCGCGAGCATGCTGATGGGCGCGTTCGTCGGCGTGATCGGCGCACGAACGCGCGGCCACTACTTCGCGATCTTCACCGCCGCCGTCGGCGTGATGATCTACACCGTGTTTTCCAACTGGCAGGAACTCACCGGCGGCAACCTCGGGATCGTCGGGATCCCGCCGCCGCCGCCGATCGGACCGCTGAACTTCGCCGACGACCGCGCGCGCTATTATCTCGTGCTCGCGACGCTCGCGTTCGCGATCGCGATCGTCACGCTCGCACGGCGTTCGCTCGTCGGCCTGACGTTCGTGGCGATCGCGGACAACGCAATCCTCGCCCGCGCCGCCGGGATCGACGTCGCGCGCGCGCGGCTCGCGGCGTTCGTCCTCTCGACGTTCCTGACCGGACTCGCCGGCGGGATGTACGCGATGGAGAACGGCAACCTCGGCCCTGACGCGAGCGGCCTCGACGTCACCTTCGAGCAGCTGCTGAACCTCGTCGTCGGCGGGATCGGGACGATCGCAGGGCCGCTGATCGGGACGCTGCTGCTGGTCGGCCTCACGCAGACGCTGCAGTCGGCGCACGAATACCGTTTCCTGATCTTCGGCCCGCTGCTCGTCGTGCTGGTGATCTTCTTCCCGCACGGCATCGCCGGCGCGTTTGCGCGCCTGCGCGCGCCGCGCCCGCCGCACGACGTCGCGGCACCGGCCGGTACGGCCGAGGCGGCGCTGAACTGATGCTGCTGCAGGCGCGCGCGATCACCAAGCGCTTCGGCGGGCTGCTCGCGGTCGACGACGTCTCGTCCGCGATCCCGGCGGGTCAGATCAAAGCGATCATCGGACCCAACGGCGCGGGGAAGTCGACGCTCTTCAACGTCGTCTCCGGACTCTACGCCGCGACTTCGGGCAGCCTGCTTTTCGAAGGTGAGGAGATCACCGGTCTTCCGATGCACGCCATCGCGCGTCGCGGGATCGCGCGCACGTTCCAAACGACCAGCCTGTTCGCGCACCTGACAGTGCTCGACAACGCGATGCTCGGCTACCGCCGCCATACGGCGAGCACGCTCGTCGACGCGCTGCTGCGCACGCCGCGCACGCGGCGCGAGGAGCGCGAGAGCCGCGACGCGGCGCACGACGCGCTGCGGTTCGCCGGGATCGACGGTCTCGCGCACCGCATCGCCGGGAGCATCCCGCAGGAAGCCCAGAAGCGTCTCGCGATCGCGATCGCGGTCGCGGCGAAGCCCAAACTCGTCCTCCTCGACGAACCGGTCGCCGGCGTCACCGCCGAAGAGACTGATGCGCACGCCGCACTGATTCGCGCTATGGCGGACGCCGGGATGACGATCTGCCTGGTCGAGCACAAGATGAACTTGGTGATGGGACTCGCCGACTCGATCGTCGTGCTCCATCACGGCAAGAAGATCGCCGAGGGGACGCCGGCGCAGATCAGCGCCGATCCGGCCGTCATCGATGCGTATCTCGGAGTGAAAGCCCATGTCTGAGGGCCTCGAGGTGCGCGGGCTCCAGGTCAGGTACGGCTCCGCAGCGCCGGCGCTCGACCGGGTCGACCTGCAGGTGCGTCCCGGCGAGTGCGTGACGCTGCTCGGCGCCAACGGCTCGGGGAAGAGCACGCTGTTCTGCGCGCTCAGCGGGATCGTACCGTCGTCGGGGACGATCGCGTTCGACGGCCGCGACACGCGCCGGATGCGCCCGGCCGCAATCGTGCAGCTCGGGATCGCGCAGTGCGCCGAAGGACGCAAGCTCTTCCCCGAGCTCTCGGTCGAGAAAAATCTGCGGCTCGGCGCGTACGTTCGCCGCAACCGGCGCGAAGCCGACGCCTCGCTCGAGCGCGTGTGCGCGCTCTTCCCCGACGTGCGGATGAAGCTGCGCGCCCCGGCGGGCTCGCTCAGCGGCGGCCAGCAGCAGATGGTTGCGATCGGTCGCGCGCTGATGGCGAAGCCGAAACTGCTTCTGCTCGACGAGCCGTCGCTCGGCCTCGCGCCGCGCGTCGTCACGTCGATGCTCGAAGCGATCGCTCAGATCAACCGGGACGGCACGATGGTGCTGATCGCGGAGCAGAACGCGTACGCCGCGCTCGCGATCGCGCAGCGCGGCTACGTGCTGGCGCAAGGACGGGTGGTGCTCGAAGGCTCGGCGAGCACGCTGCGCGACAACGAGCTGGTTAAGAAGGCGTTCATCGGCGCCTGAGGAGGTTGAACATGCGACGTAAGACTTGGTTCGCCGGTGCGGGCGCGCTCGCCGCGGGGGCACTCTTGCCGCGGCGTGCGTGGGCGCAGGCCACGAACGTCGTCACCATCGGGTACACCGGACCGCTCTCGGGCGGTGCGGCGCAGTACGGAGCCGACGTGCAGCGCGGGATCCAAATGGCGATCGACGAGATCAACGCCGCCGGCGGCGCCGGCGCAAAGAAGTACACCTTCAAACTCGCCTCGCTCGACGACGCGTACCGCCCCAACGAGGCGGCGACCAACGCGAAGCGGTTGGCGCAGGAGAGCAACGCGCCGATCGTCTTCTGCCCGCACTCCGGCGGGATACTGGCGATCGAGGACTTCAACGACAAGCAGTCGCCGAAGTTCGTGCTCGGGGCCTATACCAGCGAACCGGCGATCCTCAAGAAGAACGACACGCTGATGCTGATGATCCCGCCGGCGTACGACGGCTACTTCAAGCCGTTCGGCGAGTATTCGATGAAGCGGTTCGGGAAAAAGCTCGGGCTGATCGCGACCACGACGGCCTACGGCAACGCGTGGACCAAGGGCTTCAGCGCAGCGTGGCAGGCGATGGGCGGGACCGTCCTCACCAACAACGGCGTCGACTACAACACCACCGCGGACTTTTCGACGACGGTGAGCAAGGCGCTGGCAGAGAAACCCGACGTGATCCTGGTCGGCGGCCCTTCGCAGCCGACGGGTCTGGTGATGAAGTCGGCGCGCGATCAGGGCTACAACGGCGGCTTCGTGATGATGGACCAAGCGAAGTTCGACCAGCTGCAGTCGGTGCTGCCGATCGCGAAGCTGGAGGGCGCGGTCGGCGTCGTCCCGTTCCCGCTCTATCCGGGCGCGGGCACGAAGATCTTCATCGACGCCTATACTAAGAAATTCGGGACCGAACGCGCGCCGAATACCGAGATCGCGTTCAACTACATGGCGATGCACATCTTCGCCGAAGCGATCGCGCTCGCGGGCTCGGCCGATCCGGTCGCGCTCGCCGGCAAACTGCACGACGCGGCGAAGGGCCTCAACCCGAAGTATCAGCCGGCGACGATCCACGGCGTCACGAAAGCCGGGCATCTGATGCTCGACGCGATCGCGGCGTCGGTCGACAAGGGCAAGTACGACAAAATCACCATCCCCTTCACGGAGTGATCCCGCATGCGCGGATTGATGATGGACGTCCCGCTGAACGTCAGCGCCATCCTGGAGTACGGCGCGCGCTTTCAGGGCGACGTCGAGATCGTGTCGCGAACGGTCGAGGGACCGATCCACCGCTACACGTATCGTGACGCGGCGGCGCGGAGCGCGCAGTTGGCGAACGCCCTGCTGACCCTCGGCGTCCTCGACGGCGTGCGCGTCGCGACGATCGCCTGGAACGGCTACCGGCACTTCGAGCTGTACTACGGCGTCGGCGGGATCGGCGCCGTCTGTCACACCATCAATCCGCGCCTGCATCCGGCGCAGATCGCCTACATCATCAACCACGCCGACGACCGCTACGTCTTCCTCGACCTCACGTTCGTCCCGCTGGTCGAAGCGATCGCCGTGCAGCTGCCGCGCGTGCGCGGCTTCGTCATCATGACCGACAAAGCGCACATGCCGCAGACGACGCTGCCGAACGTGCTGTGCTACGAGTCGCTGCTCGGCGAACAGAGCCCCGCGATCGAATGGCCGCATCTCGACGAGAACACGGCGTGCGGACTCTGCTACACCTCGGGGACGACCGGCGACCCGAAGGGCGTCCTCTACTCCAACCGCTCGACCGTCCTGCACGCGATGAGCGGGTGCATCATGGGGGCGACGCGGCGCAGCGAGTCGTCGGCGGCGATGATGCCGGTCGTCCCGATGTTCCACGTCAACGCGTGGGGGATTCCCTACGCCGCGCCGATGCTCGGCTCGAAGCTCGTCTTCGGCGGCGCGCTGCACGACGCGGCGAGCATCTGCGAGATGATCGAGAGCGAGAACGTGACCAGCGCCTCCGGCGTGCCGGTGATCTGGCTCGGTCTGCTGCAGTACTTGCAGCAGACCGGCAAGCAGCTCACGGCGCTCAAGTCGCTCAGCGTCGGCGGTTCGGCCGCGCCGCCCTCGATGATCGAGGCCTACGAACGGATGGGGATCGAGGTGATCCACGGCTGGGGGATGACCGAGACGAGTCCGGTCTGCACGAACGGCTCGATCAAGCCCAAGCATCGCAGCAGCGACATCACCGAGCAACTGAAGCATCAGATGAAGGCCGGCCGCTGCGTCTTCGGCGTCGACATGAAGATCGTCGACGAGGACGGCCTGCCGCTCCCCGACGACGGCGAAGCGCAGGGCGAACTCTACGTGCGCGGGCCGTGGGTCGCGAGCGCCTACTACAACAACGCGGAAGCGACGGCGAATCAATTCACCGACGACGGCTGGTTCCGCACCGGCGACATCGTCTCGCTCGATGCCGACGGCTACCTGACGATTCACGACCGCGCCAAGGACCTCATCAAATCCGGCGGCGAGTGGATCAGCTCGATCGATCTGGAGAACGCGGCGGTCGCACATCCGGAGATCGCCGAGGCCGCCGCGATCGCGATCCCGCACCCGAAGTGGGCCGAGCGTCCGCTGCTCGTCGTGGTACGCGCGACCGGCAGCGCGATCGGCCGCGACGACGTGCTGCGCTTTCTCGACGGCCGGATCGCGAAGTGGTGGATGCCCGACGACGTGATGTTCGTCGACGAATTGCCGCATACCGCGACCGGGAAGGTCTCGAAACGGACGCTGCGCGCGCAATACGCGCAGATTGCCGCATCGGCGACGCCGTAACGCGTTTCATCCGCGACGCTCGCCGGGTACGTCAGTCAGCGACACCACGGCGAGGAGCGGTATGAACATTCGAGATCGAGTCGGTCAGGTTTTCGGTCGCGGCGGCGACAACGGCAGCGCGCAGGATGCGCCCGACGCGCTGAGCCTCATTCACGGCGACCACGAAGAGGTAAGCGCACTCTTTGAGCGCGCGCTCGGCGACGGTGCGCGAGCGAGCGAACGCCGCTCCCTCGCGACGAGGATCTGCGACGCGCTGACGCTGCACGCGCGGATGGAGGAGGCGCTCTTCTATCCCGCTCTGCGGCGCGCCGGCGGTCAGGACGAGAAAGACAGCGTCCTCGAAGCCGCCGAGGAGCACGGCGTCGTCAAGGATCTCATCGCGAAGATCCAGGCTACGCGTGCCGGCGATGAGACGCTCAAAGCGAAGCTGACCGTGCTCAAGGAACTCGTGCAGCATCACGTGCGCGAGGAAGAGTCCACGATCTTCTCCGAGGCCCGGCGCACGCTGGGCGATCAGCTCGACGAATTGGGCGCCGAGATGCAGGCGTTCAAGTCGAGCGGCGGCCGCACGCGCGGCGGACGCAGCACCGGGAGCACGCGCAAAGCGAGCACCCGCAAGACCGCAGCGCGGAAGACCGGCGCGCGCAAGACGACCGCACCGAAGACGGCGGCCCGCAAGACGGCGACAACGCGCAAAACGACGCGGCCCGCCGCGGCGAAAAAACGCACCGCCCCGACCCGCAAGCGCAAGCGCTGAGCCGGCGTTAGACCGCTGCGGGCGCTTCCGTTTCGAGGAACACCCGCAGCGCCGCTTGCACTCCGCTGCCGATGTGCAGGCTGACGCCGGCGTCGAGCAGCGCGATCTCGAGCGCGCCGAGCGCGCCGAGGACGTCGGTCTGCGAAAGGTCGCCCATCGTGCCGATGCGGATGATTTGGCCTTTCAGCTTCCCTTGACCGCCGCCGATCACGACGCCCCGATCGTCACGCAGACGCTTGCGGATCGCATCGGCGTCGATCCCGGCCGGGACGCGGATCGCGACCACCGTCACCGAGTGCGCGCCCTCCGCCGAGAAGATCTCGAGGCCCAGCGCTTCGGCGCAGGCACGGATCGCGCGCGCGTATCGCGCGTGCCGTTCCCATACCCGGCGCGGGCCGGTGCGCTCGAACTCGTCGAGCGCGGCGTCGAGCCCGTAGACGATCGAGACCGGCGGCGTCCACGGTGTTTGGCCGAGCGCCGCGAAATCGCGGGCCTTCTTCAAATCGAAGTAGTACCGCGGCGCGCGGTTCGAATCCATCCGCTCCCACGCACGCGGTGCGACCGCGACCATCGCGAGCCCGGGCGGGACGGCGAGGGCCTTCTGCGAGGCGGTGACGACGATGTCGAAGCCCCACTCGTCCATGCGGAAATCGCTCGCGGCCAGCCCGCTGACGGAATCGACGACGACGTACGCGCCGCATCCGCGGATCGCCGCGGCCAGCGACGCGAGATCGTTCTGCGATCCGGTCGAGGTCTCGTTGTGCGTGAGCAGAATCCCGGCGTAGCGGCGCTCGCCGGCCGCGCTCTCGAGTTTGGCGCGCAGCGCCTGCGGGTCGACGCCGCTCCCCCAGGCCGTCTCCAGCACGTCGACGTCGCAACCGAACGTGCGCGCGATCGCGATCAGCCGTTCGCCGAAAACGCCGATCGGGCACGCCAGAATCCGGTCGCCCGCTCCGAACATGTTCGCGACGGCGGCTTCCAAACCGCCCGTCCCCGACGAACCCAGCAACAGCACCTCGGCGCGCTCGGTGCCGAAGATCGGTTTCATCCGCCGCGCAACCCGCTCCAGCAGCGCCTTGAACTCGGGGCCGCGGTGGTCGATCATGGGCTGGGCGGTCGCCGTCAGCACCGGCTCGGCGACGGTGACGGGACCGGGGATGAACAGCAGGCTCTTGGACACGTATCCTCCGGCGGAATCAAGCGCGACGACGTGGTATTCGCCATCATGATCGAGTCCCCCGGACGGGTCCGCCTCACCTCGCTCGCGGCCTGCGCCGGTTGCGCGGCGAAGGTCCCCGCGTCGCTCCTCGCCTCCGCGCTGAGCGCGCTCCCTACATCGTCCGACCCCAACGTGCTGCTCGGAATCGCGACGAGCGACGACGCCGGCATCTATCGCATCAGCGACGATCTCGCACTCGTGCAGACGGTCGACTTCTTCACGCCGATCGTCGACGATCCGTACGAATTCGGACGCATCGCCGCAGCGAACGCGATCAGCGACGTCTACGCCATGGGCGGCACGCCGCGCACCGCGCTGAACATCGCCGCCTTCCCGGTCGAAACGTTGGGAACGGAAATTCTTTCCGCGATTCTCGCCGGCGGCGCGGCGGTCGCTGCCGCGGCGGGCGTGAGCATCATCGGCGGACACACCATCAAAAGCGACGAGCCAAAATATGGGATGGCGGTAACTGGAACCATTTCCCCGAAGGCGGTCGTTACAAACGGCGGGGCCCGTCCCGGTGATCTGCTGCTTCTCTCCAAACCCATCGGGACGGGTATCCTCACCACCGCGCGACGCAACGACCTGATCGACGAGGCGGCGCTCTCGCCCGCGATCGCATCGATGACGCGGCTCAACGATCGCGCTGCCTCCGCGATGCTCGCGCACGGCGCGCACGCCGCGACCGACGTCACCGGCTTCGGCCTGGCGGGCCACGCCGGCGAGATCGCGCGCGCCTCGAACGTCGCGCTCGCGATCGACGCGGGCGCGGTCCCGCTGTTTTCCGGCGTGCTCGAGCTGATCGCGCGCGACGTGCTCCCCGGCGGCACGCGCACCAACCTCGACGATCACGCGCGCTTCGTGCGCTGGAGCGACGACGTGCCGCACGCCCTGCAGGTCGCGATCTCCGACGCGCAGACGTCGGGCGGATTGCTGATCGCCGTCGCGCCGGAGGGCGCGCATCGCATCCTCGCCGAGCTCGCCGATCTGGGGACGGTCCGCATCGTCGGCGAGGTCCTGGCCGGACCGGCCGGCACCGTGTTCGTGCGGTAACGGGATGCGTTACGACGCGATCGTCCTCGGCCTGGGCGGGATGGGCAGTGCGGTCGCCGCGCACGCCGCCGCTCGCGGGATGCGCGTGCTGGGCCTCGAGCAATTCGATCCCGCGCACGCGCTCGGTTCCTCGCACGGCGCGACGCGCATCATCCGCCAAGCGTACTTCGAATCGCCCGCGTACGTCCCGCTGCTGCGGCGCGCGTACGAACTGTGGGACGCGCTCGCGGAGCGCACGCGCACGACCCTGCGCGTGCAGACCGGCGGGCTGTTCGTGGGCCGGCCCCAGACGCCGATCGTCGCCGGGACGATCGCGAGCGCCCGCCAGTGGGAGCTCGCGCACGATGTGTACGATGCGCGCGAACTGCGCGAACGCTGGCCGATGCTGACGCCGCTGCCGGACGAGATCGGCGTGTTCGAAGCGGTGGCGGGCGCGGTCTTCCCGGAAGCGGGCGTGCGCGCGCACCTCGACGTCGCGGCCGCCGAGGGCGCGGGGCTGCGCTTCCGCACGCCGGTGCGCGGTTGGGACGCCGGCGACGACGGCGTGCGCGTCACGCTCGCCGACGGCTCGCACGTCGAAGGCGAACGGCTCGCGATCTGCGCGGGACCGTGGTTTGCGAAGATCGCGCCCGACGTCGGCCTGCCGCTGACGATCGAGCGCAACGTGCAGTTCTGGTTCGCGCCGCGCGACTCAGCCGCGATGCGGCTCAGCGCGGTTCCGATCTACGGCGTCGAACGTCCCGGCGCACGCATGTTCTACGGGTTTCCGGATTTTGGCGACGGCGCGAAGGTCGCGCATCACGGCAGCGGCGTGACCGCCGATCCCGATGCGCTCGATCGCACCGTGCGCGACGACGAGATCGCGGCGGTGCGCGCTGCGCTCGACGCGTTCGTGCCCGCGGCGAACGGTCCGTTTCTGCGCGCCGCCGTCTGCATGTACTCCAACACGCCCGACGAGCACTTCGCGATCGGCGCGCACCCGCGGCAGCCGCGCGTCGTCGTCGCCGGCGGCTTCTCGGGTCACGGCTACAAGTTCACGCCGGTCGTCGGCAACTCGTCGCCGCGTTGCTCGCGCAGGACCGGCCGCGATTCGCGCTCGATCTCTTCGCACCGGACCGGTTCCTCGAGCGCGTCCCGAGCGCGCGGTAAGGCCGCTGACAGACCGTTCCCAAGCGCGCGACCTATGCTCGACGCATGGATACCGTTGAGGCGGCCGACGCGGCGCGCATCTCTGCCGCCGCCATCGCGTACGTCCGCGCGGCGATCATGCCGGGCGTCATCCGTGCGGGCACGCCGCTGCTTCCGTTCACGCTGTTCGACAGCCGCGATCTGCCGTTCTCGAGCAGCGCGCTGCTGGTGCGCGGACCGCTCGTCATCACGCTGACGCGCGGCTCGTGGTGCCCGTACTGCGTCGCCGATCTGATCGCGCTGGAACGGCGCGCGCGCGACTTCGCCGCGCTCGGCGCGACGCTGGTCGCGCTCTCACCGGAGCGCGCGCCGCGGGGCGATCGCCTGCGCGCCGAGCGCGGGCTCTCGTTCCCGCTGCTCGTCGACAAAGGGCTTCACGTGGCGCGCTCGCTGGGTCTCGCGTACGATCTCCCTGCCGACGCGTGTGCGCTCTACCGCGACGTCCATCACCTCGATCTGGGGGAGATCAACGCCGACGGGCGCTGGGCGCTGCCCGTCACGGCGCGCGTCGTCGTCGATGCCGCCGGGATCGTCCGGCACGTCGCCGCCGATCCCGATCACACGCGCCGTACCGATCCACTGGTAACGCTCGCGGTCCTGCGCGCGATCGGTGCCGCGGCGCCCGCGCGCAACGTGCAGCGGCTCACCCGTCCTTGACGCGGTCGGGGAACGCCGGGGGCGTCGTCTCGATCCCGCGCAGCGCGTGCACGACGCCGCGCAGATGGCGCCGCATCGCCGCTTCCGCGCCGTCTTCGTCGCCGGCGCAGATGCGCTCGACGATCGCGCGATGCTCGGCAAGCGATTGCGCGGGCCGTCCGGGCTGCAAGATCGTGAGAAACTGGTAGCGCACCGCCTGCGACTGCAGATTCGAGAGCATCTTCGTCGCGGTGGCGTGGGACGCGATCGCGAGGATCTCCGCGTGCAGGTTCGCGTTGAGCTGCGAGTAGCCCAGCAGATCGCCCGCCGCGGCGCGCTGTTCCATCTGGGCGACGATCGCGCGCAGCCGATCGCGCTGCGCGCCGTCGGCGCGTTCCGCGGCGCAGCGCGCGACCAAACCTTCGATCGTGGCGCGTACCTCCACGATCTCGATCGCTTCGTCGACGGCGATCACGCGGACGCGCGCGCCGCGATTGCGCTCGCGGCTCACCAGCCCCTCCGCTTCCAGGCGGGCGAGGCTCGCCCGGACGTTCGCGCGTGACGTCCCGATCCGGGCCGCGAGTTCTTCTTCGACGAGCCGCTCGTTCGGCGAGAGCCGGCCGTCGACGATCGCCTCGCGCAGGTGTTCGTAGGCCGAGCGTCCGAATGGGGGCGCCATGATTGTCGCCAATCTTGGCGCCGCAGCGATCGCTGTCCTGGGACTCGGCGAAGCGGGCTCGCTGATGGCGCGCGATCTCACGCGCGCAGGGGCGACGGTGCGGGGCTACGACCCCGACCTGCACGGCGATCTCAGCGGTATCCCGCTCGCCGCGAGTCCGGCCGAGGCGGTTCGGGGCGCTGCCGTCGTGCTGTCGGTGAACTGGGCCCGGGTTGCGCTCGACGTCGCCCGAGACGCGCTGCCGCACCTGCGGCCCGGTGCAATCTTTGCCGACTGCAACACAGCCGGCCCGGCACTCAAAGCGGAGTTGGCGTCGCTCTTCGCCGGCGGATCGGCGGCGTTCGTCGATGTCGCGATGATGGCGCCCGTGCCGCCGCTCGGCATCCGCGTTCCGATGTTCCTCGCCGGCGCGGGCGCCGAGCGGCTTGCGCCGATCCTGCGGCGATTCGGGACGCCGGTCGACGTCGTCGGCCCGACGGCCGGCGACGCCGCCGCGCGAAAGCTCACGCGCTCCGTCTTCTTCAAAGGGATGTCGGCTGCGATCTGGGAGGCGCTGGAAGCGGCCCGCGCCGCCGGCGTCGAGGAGTGGCTGCGCGCCGATATCGCGCGCACGCTCTCGGAAGCCAACGCCGCGACGCTCGAGCGCATCGTCGAGGGGACGCGCAGGCACGCGCGGCGCCGCGCGCACGAAATGACCGATGCCGCCGCGCTGCTCGATCAGCTCGGCGTGCCGTCGACGATCGCGCGCGCTACCGCGGCGTCGCTCGAGCGCGTCGTCGCCGAACAGGGCGCATCCGTATGAGCGGCGTCGTGGTGCGGAACATCGAGCGCACGGCGCCGGACGTGCTCGCGCCGCTGGCGGAACGCGGCGTCGCGACGGTCCACGAAGCGCTCGGCCGCACCGGTCTCATGGCCTCGTTCATGCGCCCGATCTACCGCGGCGCAGCGATCGCGGGCAACGCGTTGACCGTCACCGTCGCGCCCGGCGACAACACGATGATCCACGTCGCCGTCGAGCTGTGCCGCGACGGCGACGTGCTCGTCGTCGTGCCGACGTCGCCGTGCGAAGACGGGTACTTCGGTGACTTGTTCGGCGGCGCGCTCAAAGCGCGCGGGGTACAGGGACTCATCATCGAGGCCGGCTGCCGCGACGTGCGCAGCCTCGAAGAGATGCGCTTCCCGGTGTGGTCGAAGGCGATCTTCGCGCAGGGAACCGTGAAGGAAACCCTCGGTGAGATCAACCTCCCGGTCGTGTGCGCGCGGGCGCGCGTCGAGCCGGGGGATGCGATCGTCGCCGATGACGACGGCGTGCTGGTCGTCCCGCGTGCGCGCGTGCGCGAAGCGCTCGACGCGTCGGCGGCGCGCATCGAGAAAGAGACGAAGAATCGCGCGCGCTTCGCCGCCGGCGAGGTCGGCTTGGACGTCTACGGGATGCGCGAGAAACTCGCCGCCAAAGGCCTGCGCTACTACGACGACGCCCGCGCGTTGGCAGAAGGACGCACGTCGTGATGCAGACCGCGATCCCGTGCACGCTGATGCGCGGCGGCACGTCGAAGGGTCCGTTCTTCCTCGCGGCAGATTTGCCGAGCGATCCGGGACTGCGCGACCGCGTCCTGCTCGCGGCGATGGGCTCGCCCGACGCGCGCCAGATCGACGGGATCGGCGGCGCCGACTCGCTGACCAGCAAGGTCGCCATCGTTTCCCCGTCGACGCGCGACGACGCCGACGTCGACTATCTTTTTCTGCAGGTCGTCGTCGACGAACCGCGCGTCGATGCATCGCAGAACTGCGGCAACATGCTGGCCGGGATCGGACCGTTCGCGCTCGAGCGCGGGCTCGTCGCAGCGTCCGGTCAGGAGACGAAGGTCCGCATCCACATGGTCAACACCGCGAGCATCGCGGTCGCGACGGTGCAGACCCCCGGCGGCCGCGTCCGCTACGACGGCGATGCGCGGATCGACGGCGTCCCCGGGACCGCCGCACCGATCGTGATAGACTTCCTCGATATCGCCGGCTCGAGCACGGGTGGGGCGCTGCTGCCGACCGGCAACGTGCGCGACGTGATCGACGGCGTCGAGGCGACGCTGATCGACAACGGGATGCCGGTCGTCGTGATGCGCGCCTCCGATTTCGGGAAGACCGGTCACGAACCGCCCGCAGAACTCGAGGCCGACGCCGCACTAAAGGCGCGCGTTGAGCGGGTGCGCCTTGCCGCGGGCCGGCTGATGCAGCTCGGCGACGTCGCGAAGAAGACCGTCCCGAAGATGTGCCTGATCGGCGCGCCGCAGCACGGCGGCGCGTTGTCGACGCGCAACTTCATCCCGCACAAGGTGCATACGGCGATCGGCGTGTTCGGCGCGGTCAGCGTCGCGACGGCGTGCGCGTATCCGGGGACTGTCGCGGCGGAGATCGCAGGCGGCGGCACGCGCCTTGGCGCCCGCACGCTCGAGATCGAGCACCCGACCGGGTTCTTCACCGTCGAGATGCTGCTCGTCGACGACGGCGGGAAGCCGCGGGTCGAACGTTCGGCGCTGCTGCGCACCGCCCGCGCGCTGATGCGCGGCGACGTGCTGATCCCCTCCGCGGTCTGGGACCGTACGCTGCAAGGAGCGACTGCGTGATCGTCGACTGTCACGGACATTACACTACCGCGCCGAAGGCGCTCCAGGACTTCCGCGACGCGCAGATCGCCGCGCTCGGCGATCCCTCGGCCGGGCCGTCGCCCGACAGCATCCGCATCAGCGACGACGAGATCCGCGAGAGCCTCGAGAACGCGCAGTTGACGCTGCAGCGCGAGCGCGGGACCGATCTGACGATCTTCTCACCGCGGGCATCGGCGATGGCGCACCACATCGGCGACGAAGCGACAAGCATGGCCTGGACGCGTGCGTGCAACGACCTGATCGCACGCGTCTGCGAACTCTACCCGCAGAACTTCGTCGGGGTCTGTCAGCTCCCGCAATCGCCGGGCGCGCCGCTGGCGCACAGCGTGCGCGAACTCGAGCGGTGCGTGAACGAACTCGGTTTCATCGGCTGCAACCTCAACCCGGATCCGTCGGGCGGTCACTGGACGAGTCCGCCCCTTACCGATCGCCACTGGTATCCGCTCTACGAGAAGATGGCGGAACTCGACGTCCCGGCGATGGTCCACGTCAGCTCGTCGTGCAACCCGAACTTCCACGCCACGGGCGCGCACTACATCAACGCCGATACCACGGCGTTCATGCAGTTCCTCACCTCGGATCTGTTCCGCGACTTCCCGACGCTGCGCTTCGTGATCCCGCACGGCGGCGGCGCCATCCCGTATCATTGGGGACGCTACCGCGGCCTGGCGCAGGACATGAAGCGCCCGCCGCTGGGCGAACTGTTGCTCAACAACGTCTTTTTCGACACCTGCGTCTATCACCAGCCGGGGATCGACCTACTCGCGACGGTGATTCCGGTGAAGAACATCATCTTCGGTTCGGAGATGGTGGGCGCCGTGCGGGGCGTCGACCCCGAGACCGGTCACAACTACGACGATACGAAACGCTACATCGACGCGCTGCCGCTCGGCGACGCCGACAAACGGAAGATCTTCTCCGAGAACGCGGCCCGCGTCTACCCGCGGCTCGCGCGGAAGCTCGCGGAGGCCGCCCCGTGACGACGTCGTTCACGATGGACGAGGACTACCGTCCGTACCATCCCAACCCGCGCAAGCCCAGCTACACGCCGCCGCACGGCGCGGTCGATGCCCACTGCCACGTCTTCGGACCGGGCGACACGTTCCCGTACGCGCCGGAGCGGAAGTACACGCCGTGCGACGCGCCCAAGGAACAGCTCTTCGCGCTGCGCGACTTTCTCGGCTTCGACAAGAACGTCATCGTGCAGGCGAGCTGCCACGGCCGCGACAACGCGGCGCTCGTCGACGCGCTGCGGTCTTCGAGCGGCAAGGCGAAGGGCGTCGCGGTCGTCCGCTACGACATCACCGACGACGAACTGCGCGAACTTGACGCCGCCGGCGTTCGCGGCGTGCGCTTCAACTTCGTCAAGCGGCTCGTCGACTCGACGCCGCGCGAGAATTACCTGCGCGTTGCCGAGAAGATCGCACGGCTCGGCTGGCACATCGTCGTCTACTTCGAGGCGCCGGAGCTCGAAAGCCTCACACCGTTTTTGACGTCGCTGCCGGGGACGATCGTCGTCGATCACATGGGCCGTCCCGACATCGCCAAAGGCGTCGACGACGCGGAGTTCCGGCGCTTCGTGCGGCTGCTCGAAGAGCACGAGAACATCTGGGTGAAGGTCACCTGTCCCGAGCGGCTGACCGTGCAGGGGCCGCCGTACGACGACGTGGTGCCGTTTCAGCGCATGCTGACGGAGCGCTTCTCCGACCGCGTCCTGTGGGGCACCGATTGGCCGCACCCCAACATGACGTGGATCGTCCCCGACGACGGCGCACTGGTCGACCTGATCCCGCGCTTCGCGCGGACGCCGGAGCTGCAGCAGAAGCTCCTGGTCGACAATCCGGTGCGGCTCTATTGGGAGGATCGCCGATGAGCGACGATACGGCGTTCGACGACATCCCGGGAACGATTCTGTTCAACGCGGAGCGCTCGCGTCAGGGCTACCATCTCAACATGTTCTGCATGTCGCTGATGAAGGACGAGAACCGCCGGGCGTTCCGCGCCGACGAGCGCGCCTACCTTGCGACGTTTCCGATGACGGCCGAACAGCGGGATGCGATCCTGCAGCGCGATTGGAACCGGATGCTCGAGCTCGGCGGCAACATCTACTACACCGCCAAACTCGCGGCGTGCGACGGGCTGTCGTTCCAGCAGATCGCGGCCCTCATGACGGGTTCGACGCAAGACGAGTACGCGCGGATGATGCTCGGCGGCGGACGTCCCCCCGAGGGGAACCGTAGCAAAGCGGAGTGGGAGCACCATGGCTGAGATCTTCGCGGGCGTTGCCACCTCGCACGTCCCCGCGATCGGTGCTGCGCTCGATCTCGGCAAGGCGGACGAACCGTACTGGAAGCCGGTCTTCGACGGATACGCTCCTTCGAAGACATGGATCGCCGATAAGAAGCCCGACGTCGTGATCCTCGTGTACAACGACCACGCCTCGGCGTTCTCGCTCGAGGTGATCCCTACGTTCGCGCTCGGCTGCGCGGCGGAGTTTCCGCCGGCCGACGAAGGCTGGGGCGCACGCCCCGTCCCAGTCGTCAAAGGCCATCCCAAACTCGCTTGGCACATGGCGCAGTCGCTGATTCTCGACGAGTTCGACATGACGATCGTCAACAAGATGGAGGTCGATCACGGCCTCACGGTCCCGCTCTCGCTGATGTTCGGTCAGCCCGATCCCTGGCCGGTCCCCGTCATTCCGCTGTGCGTGAACGTCGTGCAGTATCCGCCGCCGACCGGACACCGCTGCTACATGCTCGGGAAAGCGATCCGCAAGGCGGTGGCGTCGTTCGAGCGTCCGCTCCGCGTGGTGATCTTCGGCACCGGCGGAATGTCGCACCAGCTCCAAGGGCCGCGCGCGGGGCTGATCAACCGCGCGTTCGACACGAACTTTCTCGACAAGCTCACCGCCGATCCGCAGAGTCTGGTGCGGATGCCGCACGTCGAGTACGTGCGCGAGGCGGGCTCCGAAGGGATCGAGATGGTGATGTGGCTGATCATGCGCGGCGCGCTCGCCGACGACGCGAAGGAAGTCTATCGCTTCTACCACGTGCCGGCGTCGAACACGGCGGTCGGACATCTCATTCTGGAGAATCCCGGACGATGAAGATCGCGGTGGCCGGACAAGGCGCGTTCGGCGTGAAGCACCTTGAAGGGCTGGCGCGCATCGACGGCGTCGAGGTGGCGTCGCTCGTCGGCGGAAGCGCCGCGACCACCGAAGAGGTCGCGGAGACGTGGAACATCCCGCACTGGACGACCGACCTCGCCGAGACGCTGGCGATGACGGACGTCGAGGCGGTGATCCTCGCGACGCCGACGCAGATGCACGCAGCGCAGGCCGAGCAGTGCATGCGCGCGGGAAAGCACGTCGAGATCGAGATTCCGATCGCCGACAGCCTCGCCGACGCGGAGCGCCTGGTGCAGGCGCAGCGGGAGACCGGCGTCGTCGCGATGGGCGGCCACACGCGGCGTTTCAACCCCAGCCACCAGTGGATCCGCAACCGCATCGCAGCCGGCGAACTGACGATCCAGCAGATGGACGTGCAGACGTACTTCTTCCGCCGTACCAATACCAATGCGCTGGGCAAGCCGCGGAGTTGGACGGACCACCTGCTCTGGCACCACGCCTGCCACACCGTCGACCTCTTCCAATACCAAACCGGCGAGACGGCCTCGCGAGCGATCGGCGTGCGGGGTCCGATTCACCCGCAGCTCGGCATCGCGATGGACATGGGAATTTTGATGAAGGTCCCGGCCGGCGCGATCTGCACGCTCTCGCTCTCGTTCAACAACGACGGACCGTTCGGAACGTTCTTCCGCTACATCTGTGACAACGGCACGTACCTCGCGCGGTACGACGATCTCTACGACGGCAACAACGAGAAGATCGACCTGAGCGGCGTCGCGGTCTCGATGAACGGGATCGAACTGCAGGATCGCGAGTTCATCGCAGCGATCCGCGAGCGGCGCGAACCGAACGCGAGCGTCGCGCAATGCCTCACGGCGATGCAGACGCTGGATCGCATCGATGCGACGCTGAACGGCTGAACCGGCGGCCCGGCACCATCATCAGCGCGACGCCGGCGAGGATGATCGCGCTCGCGATCGCCTCCGCCGGGGTAAACCGTTCGCGGAACAGCACCATGCCGAGGATCACCGCGACCAGCGGATTCACGTACGCGTAGGTCGAGGCGAGCGCCGCGTTTGCCGCCTGCATCGTGTACAAGTACGCGCTGTATGCGACGAGGCTCCCGCAGACGATAAGCCAGGCGAGGCCCGCGAGCGATTCCGGCGTGAACGATGCGGCGCCGACGTGCCGCCACTCCCCGGTCAGCGCCGCCTCGAGGCCGAGCAGGATCCCGCCGGCGATCATCTGCAGCGAGGTAGCGACCGTAAGGCTCGCGGCGGGAGCGGCGCGGCGCTGATAGATCGAGCCGAACGCCCACGAGATGCTCGCGAGCAGCGCGACGATCGCCGGCCAGAGCGCGAACGCCCCGCCCGATTTCGACTGCAGGAGCAGCGCCAGGCCGGCGAAGCCGAGCAGCATCCCGGCGATCGCGGGACGCGACGGACGCTCGCCGCCCCACGCGAACGCGATGAGCGCCATCCACACCGGCGCGAGCGAGAGCAGCAGGGAGTTGAGCCCGGTCGGTAAGAATTGCACCGTCCAGGCGGTCATCCCGTTGCCGAACAGCAGCAGCGTCGCGCCGGTGACGACGGCACGCACGAGATCGGCGCGAGTGACACGGAGTTTGCGGCGCGCAGCGGCGACGGCGAGCAGGACGAGACCCGCGATCGTGAACCGGATCGATGCCATCGCAAACGGTGGGATCGCGCTCACGGCGAGGTGCATCGCTGCGAACGTCGAGCCCCAGAGAATCCAAACCGCCGCGAGCGCGGCGATCAGCCGCAGGTCGACGCGTTCGAGTCCCGTGCGCCGCGCCGCGATGGTTCCCTGTGCCACATTTCGTTACGACGCGAACGGGCCGGCGGCGGTTGCGGCGCGCCCCTTGCCGCGCGGGGCGCGGCGCGTGAACGGGTCGGCGCAATGACGTACGCACATCCCGCCTTCGTCGCGGCCGCGCGCAGTACACCGGTACGGCTCGGGTCGCTGAGCGTTCCGGCCTCCGCACGCAAGAACGTCGAGGCCGCGTTCGCCTACCTCTCGCAGGACGCCGTCGAGCGGACGCTGATCGATCGGCTGCTCCACGGTCCCGCGCAGCACCGCATCACGATCAACCACCATGACGACGACTCCTACGATCCGAACACGCACGCGATCCACTGGGATCCGCATAGCGCGCTGCTGACGACCGACGGCGGCCGCCAGTCGCCGGCGCTCGGGCTCGGTCACGAGATCGACCACGCGCTCGAAAACGCGCGGATCGAAGACCGCCTGCAGGCGATGCTCGATCCCGACTACGACACGCTCGAGGAGCGCCGCGTCATCGTCGGCTCCGAACGCCACGCCGCAACGACCCTGCACGAAGCGATCCGGCACGATCACGCGGGGACGTGCTACAAGGTCGCGAGCCCGACCGCACGCCGGGCGCAGTTCCTGCGCCCGGCGTGACGGTGCGGCTTAGCGCTTGCGGGTCGTGCCGCTGCGGACCGGACGCGTCGCGCGGTTCGCCGAGCGCTTCGCGCTCGGACGCAACGCGACGACGTTGCTCTGCGGGGCGCTTTCGGTGACGCCGAGCATCACGGGATGGATCACCCGCTTGCCGAGCGCGGTCGCGAAGACCTCGCTGAGCTCGTCGACGAACACGAACTGCATCGTGTCGCGGACTTCCTTCGGGACGTCCTCGAGATCGATCTCGTTGCGCCGCGGGAGCAGCACCTTCTTGATCCCGGCGCGCTTCGCGCCCAGGACCTTCTCCTTGACGCCGCCGATCGGGAGTACCTGACCGGTGAGCGTGATCTCGCCGGTCATCGCGAGTTCCGGATCCACCTTGAGCCCGGTGAGCAGCGACGCGATCGAGGTCGCGAGAGAGACGCCCGCCGAGGGTCCGTCTTTCGGCACCGCACCGGCCGGGATGTGGATGTGCAGATCGTGCTTCGCGAACCAGTCGTCGGAGAGTCCGATCTCGCTTGAGCGCGAGCGCAGGAACGAGATCGCGGCGGTGGCGGACTCTTTCATCACGTCGCCGAGCTGACCGGTGAGCGTGAATTTTCCCGTCCCGGGCATCGCGGTCGTTTCGATGAACAGGATGTCGCCGCCGACCGGCGTGTACGCCAGCCCCGTCGCGACGCCGACCGACGCTGTCCGTCGCTTCACTTCGTTGTAGAATCGCGGCTTCGAGAGGTAGTCGACCAGATTCTCGGGCTTGATCTTCGCCTTGTACTTCGCGTCCTCGGCGATCCTGCGCGCGACCTTGCGGAAGATCGTCCCGATCTCGCGCTCGAGGTTGCGCACCCCGGCTTCGCGCGTGTAGTCGACGATGATCTGCTTGAGCGCGGTGTCGGCGAGCTGTGCCTGGTTGTCCTTGAGTCCGTTGGCTTTCTTCTGCTTCGGCACCAGGTACCGTTTGGCGATCTGGAGTTTCTCCAGCTCGGTGTAGCCCGAGAGGTTGATGATCTCCATGCGGTCGCGCAGCGGTCCGCTGATCGAGTCCAGCGTGTTCGCGGTGCAGATGAAGAGGACGCGCGAGAGATCGAACGGCAGGTCGAGGTAGTGGTCGCGGAACGTGTTGTTCTGCTCCGGATCAAGCACTTCGAGCAGCGCCGACTGCGGGTCGCCGCGGAAGTCGCCGCCGACCTTGTCGATCTCGTCGATCATCATCACCGGGTTGTTGGTCCCGGCGTCACGCAGCGCGCGGATGATCGAGCCCGGCATCGCGCCGATGTAGGTCCGACGGTGGCCGCGGATCTCCGCTTCGTCGCGGACGCCGCCGACCGAGAGACGGATGAACTTGCGGCCCATCGCCTTTGCGATCGACTGCCCGAGCGACGTCTTCCCGACGCCCGGCGGTCCGACGAAGCACAGGATTGGTCCCGTCAGCTTGTTCTTCAGCTTGCCGACGGCGAGGTACTCGACGATGCGGTCCTTGATCTTCTCGAGGTCGTAGTGGTCTTCGTCGAGGATCTCGCGTGCGCGCGAGATCTCGATCTGATCCGACGTCGAGATCCCCCACGGGAGCTGGGTGAGCCAGTCGAGGTAGGTGCGGATCACCGAGTATTCCGGCGACGCAGTGGGGACTTTCGAGAGCCGGTCCAACTCGCGGTCGGCCGCCTTGCGGACGTCCTCGGGCATGTTGGCCTCGTCGACCTTCTTGCGCAGTTCGTTCGCTTCGGCTTGCTGCGGATCGGATTCGCCGAGCTCTTCCTGAATCGCGCGGAGCTGCTGGCGCAGGTAGAACTCGCGCTGGTTCTTCTCCATCTCGCGCTGGATGTCCGATTGGATCTTGTGCCCGAGCTCCACCACTTCGAGTTCCTTGGTGATGAGCATCGTGAGCTTGCGCAGCCGCTTGGCGGTATCGCGCTCTTCGAGGATCGCCTGACGGTCGGCCGTCTCCAGGCGCATCGTCGACGCGACGAAGTACGAGAGCAAGTTCGGATCGGAGATGTTGTTGACTTCCATCTCCATCTCGCGCGGCGCTTGCGGCAGATAGCCGAGCAATTTCTGGAACAGCTGTCCCAGATTGCGCTGCATCGCGACGAGCTGCTCGGTCTCGTTGGTGATGTCCGGGAGTTCGGTGAACGTCGCCGCCAGATACGGTTCCGTCGCGACGAATTGATCGACGCGGAAGACGGGGCCGCCGGCGACGATGCAGCGCAGCGTCCCGTCGGGAACTTTCAGCATCTTCTGGATCGTGCCGATCGTGCCGATGCGGCGCACGTCGTCGGGACCGGGATCTTCGATCTCCTTGTCCTTGAGCGCGACGAGTCCGATCTGCTTGCCTTCGCGCAGCGCTTCTTCGACGAGCGCGATGCCCGGGCGCTTCACGACCGCGAGCGGGATGACGGTGTTGGGGAAGAGGACGGCGTCCTGCAGCGGCAGGATACCGAGAATTTCGGGGGCGGCGGCGGCTTTGGCCATTACGCGGGGGTCCTTCTGACCGTCATGCGGATCGTCGTCCGCACGATCGGCATTTCTTGAGATTGTGCAAGCGGGAGGCGAATCGACAGAATCCCGTCGCGGTACTGCGCGACTGCGCCGTCGGCGAGGACGGCAACCGGCAGCCGGATGATCGTCTGAAACTCGCCGTACTGGATCTCTTTGCGCAGCAGCGACGCGTCACGCGCGACGTCGCGCTGTGCTCGCGCGCCGGCGATTGTAAGGTAGTCGCCGTCGACCGTCACCTTCAGTGAGTCGGCGTCGGCACCGGCAAGTTCGAGCTGAACGATGACCGCGCGGTCACGCTCGTCCACCAGCACGTCGGTGTTGGGTTCGAAGCAACTGCGCCCGCCGCGCGGCGCGAACAGTTGGGCGAACTCGCGAAGCTCATCGTGGTTGCGCACGCATCGGGGTCCTTTTCGTCTGCATTAGCACTCGGTGAAACACACTGCTAGGCACGGTGGTTCCAGCCGCCTCCGCGCCCCGCCTCTCCGTCCGGTAGCGTACCGACGCCCCCGACGGATGCCGGTATCCTCTGTGCACTGTGCCGCTCGGGCCTTCCGAGCGGGCGCCCGCGCATTTCGAGGCCTCCTCCCACGCTGCAGCTTCTCGACAACGACCTTCTCGGCGCGCTCTCGGCCGCAACCCGCTCGCGCCTCGCCGACGCCTTCGAACGCGTCCGCCTCGCCCATCGAGCGACCCTGTACGCACCCGGCGACGCCGTCACGTCGGTATATTTCCCGATCGACGCCGTGATCTCGGTCGTCACGGTGATGAGCGACGGAACGCAAATCGAGACGGTGACCGTCGGCCGCGAGGGGCTCACCGGTGCGCAGGCCCTACTCGACGGGTCGCCGGCGTCGGGGCTCACGTGGTGCCAAGTCGCCGGCGATGCCTACCGAATCTCGTACACGGCGCTCGCCGAGCTGTGCGGCGTCTACCGCACGCTGCGGGTGCTCGTCGAACGCTATATGAGCGCGCAAATCGACGTGATGGCCCAGTCGATCGCCTGCAATCGCCTGCATTACGTGAACGAACGCTGCGCGCGCTGGCTGCTGATGACGCACGATCGGGTAGGACGCGACGAGTTTCCGCTGACGCACGAAGGGCTCGCGACGAAGCTCGGCGTCCGGCGCGCGGGCGTCAGCATCGCCGCCGCGGCGCTCCAGCAGGCCGGAGCGATCCGGTACGCCCGCGGGAAGGTCGCGATCGCCGACCGCGCACAACTCGAGGACGCGGCCTGCGAGTGCTACGGCGCGATCAACGACGCGTATCACCGCAGGAGGCTCGCGGCCTCGTAAGTTCTCTCGATGAGCGGACCCGCCGCCGTCGAGCGGACGGGCTCCGGGATGCGCGCGTCGCCCTCGTCGAGACGTGACCGCGGCGGGGGCAGGGCTCGCGCTCGCCCGTTCATCCACACCGTCCACAACGCTGTGTGCAAAGTAACCTGCGGTTAATGTAAGCAAGCACACGACTCGTCAGCGGACAAACGGGGACGCGCTCAGCGGCGACGAAAGTCGGCGCCTTCCTGTTCGCCGAAGCACTTTCACGCATGCCATTGGACGCGACCGCCGCCAGCGAGACGAGCAGCGACCTCCTCCGGACGTCGCTGCTCGAACGCGTCCGGGCGGCCCGTCCGTCGATCGTCTCGCTCGTCGCGCCGGCGGGTTTCGGAAAATCGACCCTGGTGCGCCAGCTCCTCGCGGAAATCCCGGCGGTGGCGGTCTGCAACTGCGCCGGCGTGACCTCCGACGTCGAACTCGCGCGGCGGATCGTCCCGGCGCTCGCCGACGAGACGCAGGAACGCAGCGCGAACCTCGCGCAAAGCGAGACGATGCTCGGCGACGGCCACGCGTCCGCCGCCGAGCGTGTCGAAGTTGCGCTCGCTGCTTGGCGCGTGCGCACGCACCCCTCCGCGTTCGTGTTTGAGAACGCCGAGGACGCGATCCGCGATCCGGGCGCGCGCGAGTTTCTGGCGCGGCTGCTCGCGAACCGCCCCGAACCGCGCACCGTCGTGATCTGCTCGCGCGAATCGCCGCGCATGCATCTCTCGCGCTTCGCGCCGCCGCATCAGATCCTGACGCTGCGCGCCAACGATCTCGCCTTCACCGGCGAGGAAATCGCCGCGATCTTCGCGCCGATCGACGCGCGCCCGGAGGTCGTCGAGCGCGTCCGTCAGATCTCGGCGGGGTGGCCGATCGCGGTGTTGCTGCTGGCGCGCTTCGCGCACGAAGGGCGGCTCGACGCGCTGCTCGACAAACTCGACGACATCGCGTACGAAGAACTGCACGAGTACCTCGCCGATCAGGTGCTCGGCACCGCGTCGCCGGCGATCACCGACGGCCTCCTGACGTGCGCCGCGATCCCCAATGCGAACGAGCGCGACGTGCGGCTGGCGTTCGCCTGCAACGACGCCTTCGAGACGTTTCTCACGTTTCAGAAGACTTCGCCGTTCGTCACGCGCGATGCCGACGCGGCATTTCACGTCCACCCGCTCGTCGCGTCGACCCTCCTCGAACGGCATCCCGCGCGGGTCGAGGCACTGCTCGCGCCGGTCGCGACCGCGTACGTGACCGCCGGAGAATACCAGCGCGCCGCGGAAATCCACCTTGCGCGCGGCGATCAGACAGCCGCCGCCGAGATCCTCGAGCGGATCGAGGTGATCGAGGACGAGGGCCCGTCGATCGCCTACGCCTGCGTCCTCGCCGCGCTCGCCCGCGCCGTTGTCCTGCGCTATCCGCGCGTCTGGTCGGTCACCGCACTGATGCGCACGTTCACCGTCGACGCGCGCCTGCTGCTCGAGGAGGTCGAGGCGATCTGGTCGCGCCTGCCGTCGGACGCGCCGCCGATCGTGCGCATCTATCTGTACGTCTTCCGCGTGCTGATGCGCAGCTACGTCGGCGAGTTCGAGAGCGCGCTCGCGTTGGTCGACGAGTTTCGCGCGCAGATCGCGGCGCCCGACGTTCCGTCGACGCGGATGCACGGCTGGCTGCTGTACCTGCGCTCGCTGATGACGGCGCGCCTGGGCCGCACCCGCGAAGCGGAGCGCGATCTCGAAGCGGCGTGGCCGTTCGTCAAAGCGATGCACATCATGGCGTCCGGGACGCTGCTGACGCTCGGCGCCGACATCGCGCGCGTCCGCGGCGACCGGGCGACGGAAAAAGAACGAATCGACCGCGCGATCGAACACGTCCGCAAGACCAGCTTCAGCAACTTCATCGCGTTCGACGAAGCCGAGGCAACGTTCGGCGCGTGGCTGGCGGCCGACGAAGCCGACTACACCCAGCATGCGTTCGCGCTCGAGGTCGAGGTCGAGCGCGAAGGGGTGCGCGGGTTCGCATTCTTCTCCGCCTGCGTGCGCGGTCACGAACGTTCTCCCCAGCAGGCCGATCACGTGAAGTGGGTCGCGTGCGGCTACCTGATCAAAGCGGCGAACGCCGACGACGCCGCGACCGCGCTGCGCTGCGCGGACCTCGCGCGCGAGGCGGCGGCGTCGTATCGCGCGCCGTTCATGCAGGTGCTCGCCGCGCTCGCGGTCGCCGAACTCAACCCGTCGCGACGCCGCGCGCTGCACGCCGAGGCCGCCGCCTTCGGCGCGCGCATCGACGCGCCGGAGCTCCACGCGGCGATCGCGTCGATCGCGCGCGGCGAAGTCGGCGGTTTTCTGGCACCGTTCGTCAAGCGCTACCGCCGCGAAGGCGCCGACGCCTCGCGCACGGGGATCGCCGTCGAACTCGTCACGGGTCGCGTGCTGCGTAACGGCGAGGCGGTGACGCTCGCCGAGCGCGAGCACGCGTTGCTCACCGCGGTCGCGATGCGTCCCGACGCCGTCTCGCGCGAACGGCTCACCGACCTGCTGTGGCCCGATCTCTCGGAGAGCGCGGCGCGCAACGCCTTCCACGTCTGCCTGCACCGCCTCAAAGCACGGCTCGGCAACGAGAACGCGGTGGTGCGCACGCGCGACGGCTACCGGCTGGGCAACGACGTGCGCGTCGACCTGTGGGACATCGACCGCAGCGTCGGCATGCTGCGTACGGCCGGCGGCGTCGACCGGCAGCAGGCCGTCGCCCTGCGGGGCCTCTACGATCGCCTGCGCGCGCAGCGGCCGGCGAAGTTCGACAGCTGGGAATGGTTCGAGCCGACCGAACGGCACCTGCGCGAACTGCGCTGCGAAGTCGCGCAGGCGCTGGCGAAACACGCGTTCGACCAGGGCCGCACGCAGGACGCGCTTGCGCTGTGTCACGAGATGATCGCGTACGATCCGTGCGACGAGCCCGCGCGCGAGATCGCGATCCGCGCCTACCTCGAAGCCGGCGACCGCGCCGCCGCGCTGCGGCATTTCCGCCAGTATCGCGACGTGCTGATGGCGGAGCTGCAGTGCGAACCCTCCGATTCGCTCGCGCAACTCGTCGGCGCGACGGCCTGACGAATGCGGCTCAGTCCGTCTCGCGCGCGTTGAGATCGACGAGTTCGCCGTTGATCCCGGTGCCGCGGTCGCTGGCGAGGAACGCGAGTACGTCGGCGACCTCCTGCGGCGTCGCGGCCGCCTTGAAGTCGTCCTCGGAATAGTACGGCCGCGTCTCGGGCGTCTGCACGCCGCCCAGGACGACGGCGTTCGCGACGATCCCGTCGGCTTTGTGTTCGCGCGCGATCGCCCGCATCAGGATGTTGACGGCGGCCTTGGCCGCGCCGAAGAGCCCGCGGCCCGGCGCCGGATCGCGTGACGATCCGGCCGTGACGACCACGATGCGACCGCGCGAGCGGGCGCCGTCGCGATAGGGCTGCGCGAGCATCGCGCGCAGCGCGGGGATGCTGAAGTTGTAGGCGGTTTCGGCAAAGGCGGCGAGGTTGTGCCGAAGGTCGTCGAGGGTCGATTCGACGAGGCGCGATGTGCGCGCGTCACCGGCGAGGCTGACCGCCGCGTCGATCCGGCCGAAGCGCTCGACGCAGCCGGCGATCGCCGCCGCCGCCTGCTCCGGCGCGTTGAGATCGGCGACGAACGGGATCGCGGCGGCGCGCTCGTCGCCGTCGAGCACCGCGTCGATCGCGGTGCGCGCGCTCTCAAGCGAACGCGAAAGCACCAGCACACGCGCACCTTCGCGCACGAGCGCGGCGAGGGTCGCTTTGCCGACGCGGCCCGTTCCGCCCGCCAGCACGATCGCGTCACCGTCGAAGAGCATGGGTCACTCGTTTCTTTCCGGCCGGCGCGGCGGCGCGAAAACAGTCGGCACTGTGGTCGTCGACGACGCCGACCGCCTGCAGCAGCGCGTAGACGATCGACGATCCGACGAAGCCGAAGCCGCGCTTGCGCAAATCTTTGCTGATGCGGTCCGAGAGCTCGGTGCGCGCTGGAACCTCGTCGCGCGTCCGCGGGCGATTCACGATCGGCGTGCCGTCGACGAACGACCACAAATACGCGTCGAACGATCCGCACTCGCGCTGAACCGCGAGAAACGCTTTCGCGTTGGCGATCGACCAGCGGACCTTCGCCGCGTTCCGCACGATGCCGGCGTCATTCATCAGGCGCGCGACATCGCGATCGCCGAAACGCGCGACGTTCGCCGGATCGAAGCCGCGGTACGCGGCGCGGTAGGCGTCGCGCTTACGCAGAATCGTGTTCCACGACAAACCCGCCTGCGCGCCTTCGAGGATGAGGAACTCGAAGAGCCGCAGGTCGTCGTGTACGGGCACGCCCCACTCGCCGTCGTGATAGATCACGTCGAGTGGATCGGTCGCCCACGCGCAGCGAATCGGCATCGCCGCTCACAACCGCGCCGCACGCGGAGCGGTTGCCGTGCAGGCGGGCGGGCGGCCGGCGCACCGGCGGCATGCGACCGCGTTACATCCGCCGGCCGGACGCGTAGCATGCGTGGGCGACGGCCGATGTGCCGCGCAAGGGAGAGGGCGCCATGCTCGCACAAGATGGATCGTCATCGCCGTGGTCGTTATCGTCGTGATCGCGGCCGCGGTCGTCATCGCGCAGCGCCGTCGCTCGCAAGGTTTGCGCGAACGATTCGGTCCGGAATACGATCGCACCGCGCAGGAGATGGGTTCGCCGCGGCGAGCGGAAGTTGAACTCGCGCGCCGCGAGAATCGCTACCGATCGCTGGACATCCGGCCGCTCACGCCCGGCGCGCGCGATCGCTACGCCGAGTCGTGGCGCGCGGTGCAGGCGAAGTTCGTCGACGATCCGGGCGCTGCCGTGACCGACGCCGACCGCCTGGTAAACGAAGTGATGCGTGACCGCGGCTATCCGGTCGACGACACGGCGCATCGATGGACGATCTCTCCGTCGAGCACGCGCGCGTGCTCGACAACTACCGCACCGCTACCGCAATCGCACAGCGCAATGCGCGTGGCGAGGCGACGACCGAAGAAATGCGCCAGGCGCTGGTTTCGTACCGCGCGCTGTTCAACGATTTGCTCGGCACCGATCCCGTGCAGAGCGGAACCGTCGAAGGCCGCATCGTCGAACCGGCCGCGCCGAGGACGCACAGGAAGTACGCTCATGAACGACCGCGCCAACCTGGGGACCGACGACGACCGCCGCAGCGCCGACCACGACTGCGACCGCCGACCAGCGCATCCCGACCGAACGCGGCGATGTCGCGGACGCCGCGGCGCAGGCGCAGAGCACGGACGGCGGCGACGTGGAACTGCTCCCGAGCGACGCACTCAATGATTTCCGCACGCGCTGGGACCGCGTCCAAGTGATGTTCGTCGACGAGCCGCGCGACGCGGTCCAGCAAGCACACGATCTCGTCGACGAGGTCGTCACCCGGCTCACCGAGCGTTTCTCGAAGCAGCGCGAGGGCCGGATGGGACCGGGACGCGGGCGAGGACGTCTCGACCGATGGCCTGCTCATCGCGCTCCAGCGCTACCGCTCGTACTTCGACCGCCTGCTCTCCGCGTAACGGCCGGCTCAGTCGCCCGGGTTTTTTAGAGTTCTTTCACATTCGGCACCTACGGTCGTTCCATGACGCTGAACGACCGTAGGAGCCGCCGATGATTCGCGATGTTCGCCCGCTCGTCGCCGCCGTGTTCATCCCGGCGGCGATTGCACTCGCCTCCTGCTCCGGGGGCGGCGGTTCCGGCCCGTCCCCGGCAACGATCCCGAACACGCCCGCCGCGAGCGCGATGCAGAGCACGCGCGGGACCGCAACGACGACGTCTTCGGCGCAGACGCCGGGCGACGCCGGCTCGATCCTGCAGACGCTGCACAAGATCACCACGATCGGATCGACGGTCGATCCGATCAACGGCGATCAGAATCCCTACGGCCTGACGATCGCGCCGATCACGAAGGGCTTGCTGCAAGCCGGCGATCTCGTGATCTGCAACTTCAACGACGCCGCCAACGTGCAGGGCAACGGCACGACGATCGAAGCGCTGCACCCGGTGCCGGGTTCGACGCCGCTGCACATCGCGCAGAATGCGGCGCTGCTCGGCTGCGACGCGCTGGCACTGAGCTCAGGCGACGGTATCTGGGCCGCCGCGTTCGGCGCCAACGACAACCCGATCGTCTCGGCGACCGGCGCACTCGTCACCGCGATCGCAAGCGGTCCGTGGCACCATCCGTGGGGCCAGGCGTTCAGCGCGACGGCCGGACCGTTCGGCGCATCGGGCGCGTTCTACGCCAGCAACGCGGGCGACGGCAGCATCGTGCGCATCGACCTGAATCCGGGCAAACCGTTCGCGTTCGACGTGATCGCGACGGGCTTTCCGGTCAACGGCGGCGCACCCGGCAGCATCCTCGCGCCGTCGGGGCTGACGTACGATCCGAACGGCGACCGCCTGTACGTGATCGACGGTGTCGACAACAGCATCACCGCACTCGAGCACGTCGGGCAGATCCCCGCCGGCGGCGTCCACGTCAGCGGCTCGTCGTTCACCGGCCCGTTCGCGTCGTCGGCTCGCCGCGTCTTCGCGGGCGCACCGCTCAACGGTCCGATCAGCGCGGCGCTGCTCCCTAACGGCAACCTCGTCGTCGGCAACACGCTCGACCCCGACGGGACGAACCTGCTCGTCGAGGTCACGCCGAGCGGTCGCGTCCTCGCGAAGCGCAACGTCGACAAGGGGGCATCCGGCGCGATCTTCGGGATCGCGGTGAGCGGGACGGCGGGAGAGCCGAACAACGTCAAGATCTACTTCAACGACGACAACGACAACACGGTGAAGGTGCTGACGTCGGGCGAGTTCGACGCGAAAACGTAGCGGCTGCCCGACCCGCAGAACAGAACGCGAAGGCCCCGCGGGATCGCTCCCTGCGGGGCATTCGTGTGCGCTGGGCTTCGACAAGCTCAGCCTGACGGGGGCGGGGCTCCGACGAGCTCAGCACGACGTCGCCCCCGTCCGGGGCTACATCATGTCGTAGCCGCCCATGCCGCCGCCGGGAGGGCCGCCTGCGGGGGCGGTCTTCGGTTCGGGCTTGTCGGCGATGAGCGTTTCAGTCGTCAGAATCAGCGCGCCGATCGACGCCGCGTTTTGCAGCGCGGAGCGCGTGACCTTGAACGGCTCGACGATCCCGGCCTGGACCATGTCGACCAGATTGCCGGTCATGGCGTCGAAGCCCTGACCCGGCGGCGCGGTCTTCACGCGGTTTACTTCGACCGAACCCTCAAAGCCGGCATTCTCCGCGATCTGGCGGAGCGGCTCTTCGAGCGAACGGCGGATGATGTCGACGCCGATCTTCTCGTCGTGGCTCGCGGTCTCGCCCGAGAGCTTCTCGAGCGCCTTGATCGCGTGCACGAGCGACGAACCGCCGCCGGGGATCATCCCTTCCTGCACGGCAGCGCGGGTCGCCGAAAGGGCGTCCTCGATGCGGTGCTTCTTCTCTTTGAGCTCGGTCTCGGTGGCCGCGCCGACCTGGATTACCGCAACGCCGCCCGAGAGCTTCGCGAGGCGTTCCTGGAGCTTCTCGCGATCGAAATCGCTGTCGGTCTCCTCGATCTGCCGCTTGATCATCTCGATGCGGCCCTTGATCGCGTCCTGCTTGCCCTTGCCGTCGACGATCGTGGTCTCTTCCTTCGTGACCTTGACCGTCTTCGCAGCGCCGAGCAGATCCGGCGTCACCTTGTCGAGCTTGAGCCCGAGCTCTTCCGAGATCACCGTCGCGCCGGTCAGCGTGGCGATGTCCTTGAGCATCTCCTTGCGGCGGTCGCCGAAACCCGGCGCCTTGACCGCAACTGTCGTGAACGTGCCGCGCAGCTTGTTGACGACGAGCGTCGCGAGCGCTTCACCTTCGACGTCCTCGGCGATGATGAGCAGCGGCTTCTGAACCTGCACGATCTTCTCGAGCAGCGGCAGGATGTCGGCGATCGCCGAGATCTTGCGCTCCGTCACGAGGATGTACGGATCGGTGAGCGTCGCTTCCATCCGCTCCGAGTCGGTGACCATGTACGGCGAGATGTAGCCCTTGTCGAAAAGCATCCCGTCCTTGGTCTCGACTTCGGTCTTCATCGACTTCGATTCTTCGACCGTGATGACGCCGTCTTTGCCGACTTCGTTCATCGCCTGCGCGATGAGTTCGCCGATCGTCTTGTCGTTTGCCGAGATCGACGCGACCTGCGCGATCTTCTCGGTCGAATCGACCTTCTGCACGAGCTTTTCCATCTCGCTGACCGCCGTCTCGACGGCCTTTTCGATGCCGCGCTTGATCAGCAACGGGTTTGAGCCGGCGGTGACGTTGCGCAGACCTTCGCGGATGATCGCCTGCGCGAGCACCGTTGCGGTGGTCGTGCCGTCGCCCGCGATGTCGTTGGTCTTGGACGCGACTTCCTTGACGAGCTGCGCGCCCATGTTCTCGAACGTGTCGGGGAGTTCGATCTCTTTCGCGATCGTCACCCCGTCGTTGGTGATCGTCGGCGAACCGAACTTCTTGTCGAGGACGACGTTGCGGCCCTTCGGTCCAAGGGTGACCTTCACCGCATCAGCCAGGATGTTCGCACCGCGCTCGAGCGCGCGCCGTGCGTTCTCGTCGAATACCAGTTGTTTAGCAGCCATGTTGTTTGAACTACACTCCGGCCGGAACGCGCTCGTCGCTCACGATGGCGAGAACGTCTTTTTCCGAGATGATGAGGTACTCTTTGCCGTCGAGCTTGATCTCCGACCCCGAGTACTTCGAGTAGATGATCTTGTCGCCGGGCTTGACGTCCATGGCGAGCTTCTGGCCATTGTCGAGCGTGCGGCCGGAACCAACGGCGAGAACGCGGCCTTCCTGCGGCTTTTCTTTCGCCGTGTCGGGAAGGAAGACGCCCCCGGCGCTCTTCTCAGCCTGTTCCACGTGCTCGACGACCACGCGATCGCCCAGTGGCTTGAGATTCACGAAAAACTATCCCCTCTCAGGACTGCTTGGCACTACCAGCACGAGAGTGCCAGCGACCACTAACGTTAGCAGAGTCATTTGCCGAGTGCAAGGGGGGAGGGGAGGCAGGGACGGGCAAGGGCCACGCGAGCCCGACCATGATGACAAAAACTGGGGACCCGGCGACCCCACGGACGCGCTTGAGGCTGGTCTCGAGGGGTACCACGACGAAAATTCGGCTCGGCGTCGCACGTGCAGTCCGCTTCATCGGACGGCGCGATCCGGCGCCGTTCAGCAAGAAAGGCGGCCAATGGCTCATACCCTCCCGCGGATCCAAGGCGGCTGCGGGGAGGACTACGTGCGGCTGATCGCGCGGCCTCCGCAGCCGCTCACAGGATGCGACGGGGAACTCTTCCAAGAGCCTGCGACGATGCCGTCCCCGCCGCGTAGACATGGTCCGCCGCAGCGGCACGACGCCGAGCAAACCCGAAATCGAGCACACCAACGTACACGAAGCGCTCTCGCGCTACTTCGAGTGGGCGCAAGATGCGGTCGCGGCTGCGCTCGCGCTCGTGGTGATCGTCGTCATGGTCCAGGGGATCTGGACGCTGGCGCGGCTCGCGCTGGTCGACGGCCGCGAACCACGCATCGTCCTGCCGCAGATCGTGCTGCTGCTCATCCTCGTCGAGCTCTTCCGCACGCTGTTGTTCTACTTGCGCGAGCACCGCGTCGCCGTCGGCTTGATGATCGAGGTCGCAATCGTCAGCCTGTTGCGCGAGCTGCTGGTCAATCCGCCGGGGGCAAAGGGCACGATGTCGTTATCCGCGTACGGGATCGCCCTGCTCTTGGTCGTGCTCGGCGCGCTGATGGTTGCCGACCGCATGACCTCGTCAGGCGCGGCCGACGCGCCTGGCCGGAGCACGGTCGCCGAGGAGTAACGCCTTGGGGGCGGCGCGGCAGTTTTCGGCAAAGCCGGGCCGCAGGGGTACAACATTTCCGTGCCGTTCGTTTCGCGAGTCTTGGTCGAACGCGTCGTAGCGTGCCCGTTTTCGGTGGCACACGACTACGCCGTTGACTTCCTGCGGGCCGCCGAGCGCGGGATCGAGATCCGCGTCCCGCTCCGCGATTTTTGGCGCTCGCTGGGCGGCCACGTGCGGCGCCCCGTGCGGCTGGTCTTCGCCGCCTACCCCGACGAGGACGAGGCCGGCCGGATCCACGACGCCCTGCTCATCGAATGGAACGCGCGCACCCGGCTACTCCCCGACTTCCACGGGACGCTGCGGCTGCGGATCGCCTCGGTCGAATCGACCCGGCTCTCCCTCGAGGGGGCCTACCGACCTCCGTTTGGCGCGTTCGGGCGCGTCTTCGACGCGGTCGCGGGGCAGGCGATCGCGCGGGCGGCGATGCGTGACCTCCTCCAGCGGATCGGCGACGCGATGGAGCGCCGGGAGGCGGCGTACCGCGCCGGCTCGGGGGTCACCGCCTAGCCGGGGCGAAGGGTGCGTGCCGTGGACAAGGCAGGGTCGCTGCAGCAGCAGCTGGTCGCGGGGCTCGCCGCCGGGATCGCGGGCGGGCTCCTCTTTGCCCTCTTCATGCTCGGCGAACCGATCGCGTTCGGCAAGCCGGCCGGCGACGCGGTCGGCGGGATGTTCGGCGGGATCGCGGCGACCGTGATGGGACCGGCGGCGCAAGGCAACCCCGCCGCGCCTTCAATCGGGATCGCGCTGCATTTCGCAGTCGCGATCTTCTGGGCGCTCGGTTACGTCTATCTCGTCCGCACCCAGCCGCAGCTCCTGCGGCGGCCCTGGCTCTCGGGGATCGCGTTCGGCTTGGTCGTGTACGTCTTCATGCAGATCATCCTGATCACGGCCGGCGCGTATCACCGGCCGGGACCCGTCGCGCTGCTCACCAACCTGGTCGCGCACACGCTCTTCTTCGGGCTCCCCGTCGCGCTGATCGTCGCGCGCTCGCTGGACCGCACGATCTCCCGCGCGTGATCGCGCACGCCGCGGTCGACCTCGGCGCGATCGCGCGCAACGCCGCGACGCTGGCGGAGC
Organism: Vulcanimicrobium alpinum; assembly: GCF_027923555.1. GTDB lineage: Bacteria > Vulcanimicrobiota > Vulcanimicrobiia > Vulcanimicrobiales > Vulcanimicrobiaceae > Vulcanimicrobium > Vulcanimicrobium alpinum. The sequence continues at coordinate 3,138,566 of NZ_AP025523.1, forward strand.
TCGTCGCGCCCGCGCGCGTTGCGGCGGTGGTGAAAGCGAACGCGTACGGTCACGGTCTGGTCGAGGTGGCGCGCGCGCTCGCGCGCACGTGCGCGCGGCTGTGCGTCTACTCGCTCGAGGAAGCGATCGTGCTGCGCGAAGCAGAGATCGACGCGCCGATCCACGTGCTGGGTCCGGTGCCGCCGGGCGACCTCGACGCCGCGCATGCCGCGGACGTCGCGCTGACGCTGTGGGACCGGGGGCTCTACGCGCGCCAGGTCGCGAGCGTCGCGCGCCGGCGCGGGCGGCGCTTCACGATTCACGCGAAGGTCGACACCGGCGTCGTACGGCTCGGCCTCGATGCCGGCGACGCGCCCGACGCGCTCCAGCGTTACGCGGCGACGCCGGAGTTCGCGCTCGCCGGCGCGTTCACGCACCTCGCCGCCGCCGAAGAACTCGACTCGTCGTTCACGGACGAACAGCTCGCGCGGTTTCTCGCGGCGACGCGCGAACTCGGTCCCGGCGTCGAACGGCACGCCGCAGCGACGGCGGCGGCGATGCTGTGGCCGCGCACGCGGCTCGACACCGTGCGCATCGGGATCGGGCTGTACGGGATTTGGCCGAGCGTCGAGACGGAGGCGCTGATGCGCGTGCGCGGCGTCGAACTCGCACCCGCGCTGACCTGGCGAACGCGGATCGCGGCGATGCACGAGATCGACGCCGGGACCACCGTCGGCTACGGGCGCACGTGGCAGGCGCCGCGCCGTTCGCGGATCGCGACGCTGCCGATCGGATACGCGGAAGGTCTGCCGCGCGCCGCCGGCAACGCCGCGCACGTCCTCGTCCGCGGCGCGCGCGTCGCGCTCGTCGGCCGCGTCTGCATGAACATGGCGTTTGCCGACGTGACCGGCGTCGCCGGCGCGGCTCCCGGCGACGACGTGACGCTCATCGGGCGCGACGGACGAGAAGAGATCCTCGCGGCCGATCTCGCGGCGGCGTGCGGCACGATCGGCTACGAACTCGTCGCGCGCCTTCCCGCGCACGTGCCGCGCACGTACGCGGCGCCGGTTTCGTGATCGCCGCAACGGCGTTCGCCGTCGTCGACATCGTGCTGAACGGGAAGACGATCCTGCCGCACGCGCGCGCCGCCGTGCACGGAGGACGCCTGCTGCTGCCGGTCCGCGATCTCGGCCGCGTTCTCGGCGCGGAGGTGCGCTACGATGCGCGCGACGGACGCGTCGTCGTGCGCCGCTACGCCCGCACGGCCGCGCTGCGTGCGCGCGAGATCGTCGTCGACCGCGGACGCGCGTACGCGCCGCTGCGCACGGTCGCCGCCGCACTCGGTTTCGACGCCGCGTACGTTGCGCGCACGCGAACCGTCGTGCTCGCGCGGCGCGTCGAACCGCGCACGCAGAGGCCCGCCGCCACGGTTGCCGCCGCTGCGGCGCCGACGCCCGGCAGCGGCGCGGCCGCTGCGCCGGCGAGCGCGCGCGACGCGATCGTGACGCCGCCGAGGAGCGCGCAGGTGAACGAGCCGTATCCCGCGGTGAGCGCGCGCTTCGCGGGCTCCGGCGGGATCGATCCGCGCAGCGTGCGCGTCCTCGTCGATGGCCGCGACGTGAGCGCCGACGCGGCGATCGTCGGCGACGAGATCCTCTACACGCCGCGCGCGGCGCTCGCGCCCGGTACGCATGCGGTGACCGTCTCGGCGCTCGCGTCGAACGGGACGCCGCTCGCGGCCTCGTGGGAGTTCGCAGACACGTTCGCGTTCGCACCGCCCCCGCCGCCGGCGCCGCCGCCCGTGCGCGCGATGTACGTCGATCGCTACGTCGTTCCCGGAACGAACGCGTTCGACGTCGTCGTGCTCGGGGTTCCCGGGATGACGGGCTTCGTCGCCGTCGACGGCGTCCCGGGGATCGCGCCGCTCGTCGTCACGGGCGCGAACAGCTATGTCGCGCACGTCGTCGTGCCGCCCGGCGTCGCGCAGCCGTTCGCGCACGTCGGCGCGCGCCTGACGCTTCCCGACGGGTCGATCCGCGTCATCACGCTCCCGCAGACGATCGGCCTGTTCACCGCGAGCGCGTCGCCTCCGGCGCATGCGACGCCGACCTCGGTGCCGCGCGCCATCCCGCCGGGACGCCGGTCGATGGCGGTCCCGACGCCGACGGTGACGCCGACGCCGGTTCCGCGCCGCGCGCTCGCGCGGCCGCGCCCGTCGCCATCACCCTCGCCGTAACGCGTTCAGCGGGTCAGTTCGGCGAGCGCGTCTTCGAGATCGAGCGTCCCTTCGTAGAGCGCGCGGCCGACGATCGCGGCGTCGACGTTCTCCGGCGTGCCGTCGCGCAGCGCGCGCAGGTCGTCGAGCGTGCGCGCGCCGCCGCTTGCGGTGACGCGCAGCGGCGCAAGCGATGCGACGTGCGCGAGCGCGGCGACGTCGTAGCCGGCCCCGGTTCCGTCGCGCGCGATCTCCGTATAGACGATGCGTCGCACCCCCCACGCGGCGACGGTGCGGACGAGGTCGTCGCGCGACGCGCCCGCGTCGGCGAGCCAGCCGCGCGTCGCGACGCGGTCGCCGCGCGCGTCGATTCCCGCGACGATGCGCTCGCCGAACGTCTCGACGATCGCGCGCGCGTCGGACGGCCGTTCCGCCAGCAGCGTCCCGATCACGACTTGCCGCGCCCCGGCGTCGAAGCGCGCGTCGACGTCGGCGGCGCTGCGGATCCCGCCGCCGGTCTGCACCGGAACGTCAACGCTCGCGCAGATCGCGCGCAGCGCGCCCTGATTCTCGCCGGTGCCGAACGCGCCGTCGAGATCGACGACGTGGAGCGCTCGCGCACCCGCCGCGACGAACGCGCGTGCACGCGCGACCGGGTCGGCGTCGTAGCAGGTCTCGCGCGACGGGTCGCCGCGCTCCAAGCGCACGGCGTAACCGCCGCGCAGGTCGATCGCCGGATAGAGCGTCAGCGCACGGCCGCTCACGTCAGCGCTTCGCGCGAGCGGGCGTCGCACAGCGCGAGAAAGTTGTCGAGCAGGCGCGCCCCGGCGGCACGGCTCTTCTCTGGATGAAACTGCGTCGCCATCACGTTGCCGCGCGCGACGATCGCGGCGAAGCGCTCGCCGTAGGTGCAGGACGCGACGAGCGCATCGCTTGCGGTGACGCGATACGAGTGCAGGAAATACGCCCACGATCCGCTGCGCACGCCGTCGACGAACGGGTGCGTGCGCTCGATCGTCAGATCGTTCCACCCCATGTGCGGGATGCGCGGCGCGTTCGTGAAACGGCGCACGTCGCCGGGAAGAATCCCGAGACCGGCCGCACCGCCATACTCGTCGCTGGAGTCGAAGAGCACCTGCATCCCCACGCAGATCCCCAGAAACGGACGCCCCGCAGCGACGACCTCGCGCACCGCGCGGTCGATCCCGCGTTCGCGCAACGCGTCCATCGTCGCGCCGAACGCGCCGTCGCCCGGGAGGATCGCGGCCGGCGCGGCGGCGACCACCGCCGGATCGCCGGTCAGCACCAGATCGACGCTGCGCCGTTCGAGCGCCGCGAGCAACGAGCCGATGTTACCCCCGCCGTAATCGATCACCGCGATCTGCGCGTTCGTCATCGCCGCAGGCGTTCGCCCTCCGGCGCCGCGGTGCTTGCCGCCAGTCCGGCGGCCGCGGTCGCGGCGACGCCGTCACCGCCGCGTGCGTTGTACTGAACGCATGACTCGTGTGTTGCGCGCCGCCGCGCTGATCGCAGCCCTCGTCGCCGGCGCGACGGTCCCCGCTGCCCGCGCCGCCGATCCCGGCCCCACGGTCCCTGCCGGGTTCACTATCGAGCGGATCGCCTCGCTCCCGGGGCCGCGCGAACTCGCCGTCACTCCCAACGGCGACCTGCTCGTCGGAACCAGCGGCGCATCGGTCGCGATCGTGCGCGACGCACAAGGGAACGCGCAGCCGCCGCGCGCGTTCGCGTCGTTCGACGATCGGCCGGTGGCCGGCGTCGCGCTGCACGGCGACACACTCTTCGCCGGCGGCCAGTTCGGCGTCTATCGCCTTCCGTACCGTGCCGGCGAAGCCGCGGCCGGGGCGGCGCCGGAGAAGATCGCGAGCGTCCGCACCTCGGGCCAATCGCGCGATCACACGACGACGACGGTCGCGTTCAGCGAAGGCGTGCTATACGCGAGCGTCGGCTCGTCGTGCAATGCGTGCAGTCCGGAACTCGACGCGACGCGCGCGACGATTCAAGCGATGCGGCCCGACGGGAGCGCGATGCATCCGCGTGCCGTCGATATCCGTAACGCCATCGCGCTCGCGGTGAACGGCGAGAACGGGGACCTCTGGGCCGGCGTCGCCGGACGTGACGAACTCGATCCCGGTCATCCCTACGAGATTTTCGACGACGTCTCGTCGCACCCGGGCACGCCCGACTACGGCTGGCTCACGTGCTACGACGGCGGCAAGCCGATCGGCGGCGCGTCGTGCGCGAACGTCGTCGTTCCGCGCGTCGTCTTTCCGGCGTACGAGACGCCGATCGCGGCGGCGTTCTATCCGCTGCATCCGGCGGGGCGGTTCGCGTTTCCGCAGCGCTACCGCGGCGGCGCGTTCGTGGCGCTTCACGGGAGCTGGCATCGTCCGCTCGTCGCTCCGCGCGTCGCGTTCGTCCCGTTCCGCGGCAGCGAACCGGCGACGCACGTCGACTGGAACGACCCGAACGCGCAGTGGAGCGAGTTCCTCGGCGGCTGTCAGCGCCCCGACGAATCACGCGTCTGCCGTCCCTCCGGCGTCGCCGTCGGCGCCGACGGATCGCTGTTCGTCAGCGACGACGGCGCGGGGGCGATCTACCGGATCAGGCCCTCGACGCGCTGACCGCGGCGCGCGCGAAGATCGTGCGCGTCAGCGCCGGCGCAGTAGCGACGGCAGTACGCCGTTCTGCGAGAACGCGACCACGTCGCCTCCGAGCGTCGCGGTGTAGACGCCGGACGGTACGATCGCCGGCGACGCATATAGGTTCGCCCCGAGATCGCCGCTCGACCACAGCGTCTGACCGGTCTGCGAATTGAACGCGACGAGCTGGTGATCCAAACCGATCACGCCGACGCCCGGCACGAACGACGCGTGGCCGTAGACGACGTACTGCGAGGAGAACGTGTACAGCGGATTTCCTGAAAGGTCGAACGCGGAGATCGCGCAGCCGGGCGGGTTCACCAGGTCGGGATTCTGCAGCTCGCCGCCCGTCACGATGATCATCGTTCCGTCGCCGGTCGGCGTCCCGATCGCGCCGCCGCCGCGGGTCCACGGCTTGAGGTCGCGCTGCCACGCTACGTTGCCGCTGTTGCGATCGACCGCATACAGCAGCCCGCTCTTCGCGACGAAATACGCTTGCGTCCCGGCGACGTTCAGGGCGCCGCCGACGTCTTCGTCGCCGCCCGGCGCGACGAACGCCGAGCGCGACCAGTTGACGGAGAGCGAACGCGTCAGCGAAACCATCGCGTCGCTGTAGCCGGCCGTCTCCGTGCCGCACCCGTTCCCGGTGCCGACGTAGACGTTCGTGCCGTCGGTGCTGAACGGCGACCACACGCCGCCGCCGCCGGCGCCGCCCGCCTGCGCGGTCGCCCAAAAGTTCATCACGGGCGTACCGCTGCGCTCGTCGAGCGCCATCACGCCGCCGCTGACGCATCCGGTCGTATCGTCTCCGCCCGCGAGACCCTCGTACACCACGCCGTTGAGCACGACGGGTTCCGAACGGACAAGCCCGACGTTGCCCGCATTCTGCGGCACGGCTCGCCAGCGCTGGGCGCCAGTAGCCGGATCGAGCGCGACGACGGCCGCGCCCGAGGTCGTCTGCGCGGCGAAGTTCGCGACGCCGTAGACGCCGACGAAGAGCGTGCCGTCGATGAGCGCCGGCGTCGCACGGACCGACGAACCGACGTGCACGCGCCAGCGGAGCGCTCCGGTCGCGGCATCGAGCGCGGCGACCGTGCCGGAGTCGGTCGCGACGTATACCGCACCGCCGGCGACGATCGGGCTCGCGTAGATCGTTTCGCCGAGCGAGACTTTCCATCGCTGCTTGAGCGAACCCGCCGAGCTTCGCGTGATTCCAGTCGCTTGCAACTGCAGTCCGCTGCGTGCCTGATCGTGCGCATACGTGATCCAGTCATCGGTCGCGACCGTCGGCCCCGGCGTGCTTTGCACCGAAGGGACGCCGCCGGAGATCGTGCTCGTCGATCCGCCGCCTCCGCACGACGCGAGGGCACATGCCAAGACCACGGGGGGCCACAGTCTCTTCGCCGCGATCATTCGCCCAGGCTACCGGGCTTCGACGCCCTCGCGCGTGGGACGAGAGTCCCGTCCGAGGAGTACCCGTCGCGCAGCCGGCAAGATCGGCGCGTCTACGTCAACGGGGTCAGCGTGCGTGCGTGCTGTGCAAACATCTCGAGCGCCGACGCTGCGTCGACGGCAGTCGCGTCGGCGCCGACGACGGCGTGCAAATCGCGAAACGCGGCGAACGGACCGCCGCCCACGACGATCGGGACGCCGCCGAGTTCGGGGTGCGCGCGCAGCGACGCGATGAGCGGCACGAGCGCGCTTACCGTCAGCGTGAGCGACGCTGAGAGCGCGATCACGTCGGGCCGCGCCGCGAGCGCGCCGGCAACGATTTGCACCGCCGGGACACGCGCACCGAGAAAAGCGACATCCCAGCCGGCGTCTTCGGCGAGATTCGCAACCATACGCAAGCCGATGTCGTGATCTTCACCCGGCGCGCACGCGGCGAAGATCGTCCCCAGCCGCCTGGCGTGCGGCCGAGGTCGGTCGCGCAGTTCCGCGATCCGTTCGCGCGTCGCGGAGGTGCGGCGCCGTTCGTGCGCGATCCCGATGGTCGCGGCTTCCCACTGTCGACCGGTCTCCTGCATCGCCGGTGCGAGTACGCCGTCGTATAGCTCGGCGACCGACATGCCGCCGCCTCTCGCGTCGTGCAGCAGCGCGCGCGACTCGGCGACGGACCGGTCGACCGCCTCGACGTAGCGCCGGGCGAGCGGAGAGAGCGCGGCGTGCGCGGCTGCGTCGCCGTCCTGCAGCGCGTGCTGCGCGATCGCGCGAATGCGTGCTCGATGCGGGACGGGAACGTTCACGCCGAGCACGTTGAAGAAGCGGCTCCAGACGCGCCGCGCGACCGCGGGGTCGAGCCCGCGCGCCGCGGCGACGCGGCCGGTCCAGCGGGCGTCGGCGACCCACAGCGGCCACGTGCCCAAGCCGATGCCGAGCGCGAGCGCGCGGACCGATTCGGCGAGATGCGGCGGGACGTGTTCGCCCGGTGCGGCGTGGAAGAACGCATGCAGGTCGCGCGGCGCCGAGCGCGCGATGCGCTGCGCCAGGCGCTCGGCGCGACGCGTCATCCAGCATTCGAGTTCGTAGTCGGCGAACGCGGCGCGCGCCGCTTCGCCTGCGTCGGGCCGCTCGCGCGCGGAGGCGTCGACGGTGACGGGGAGTTCGGCCTGCGCGATCGTACCGATCACTGCGCGCGGCTCGATCGTGACCTCGTGGGCCAGCGATTCGACCAGCGCGAGGCCGCGGCCGGAGACGGCGTGCGGATGCGGAGCGGAACGCGTGTTCTCGCGCACTCCGGGCCCGAGATCCTCGACGGTGAGATACGCGGCGCCCTCGTCGACGATCAATTCGGCGAGGACCGGACCCGGCGCGTGTGCAGCTGCGTTGTTCACGAACTCGCCGAAGATCACCCCGGCTCCGTCGAAGTCGGAATCCGGACGCGCGATCGACTGCAGAGCGGCGAGGTATCGGCCCCGCTGACGGCTCAGCGCGGCTGCGTCGCGAGCGGCAAAAGCCCAGACGCATCGCAAACGATCGTTCTGGGGCAGCCTTGGGAGAAGCACGGTACCCGTAGTGTACCCCCTCGGGCGGCGGCGCGGATACGACTCGGCGCAAACCGCACGAAAACGCTTCCCCCGGCCTCAGCCCGTGCGGGACATCGGCGCCGAGGCGAAGCGCTCCTTGAGGAAGCGGCCGTTGGCCAGGAGCGCTTGGCGTCGTCCTGGACCGCGTCCTGGGCGATCTCGTGCATCTTCGCGGCCAGCACCGTCAGCTGCTCGACCACGATCTGCCGGGCGGTCTTGACGTCGCGGATCGTCGCCGTGTTGCGGTAGGCCGCCGGGATCGTCAGGACGCGTTGAGCGTGTCGGGGAGATAGCTCGTCGCGGTCGAGCGGACGTCGGCGAAGGTCGCGGCGACGACGCCGTGCGCGGGGAGCCGGGGCAGGATCTCGACGACGTCGGTCGCGATCTGGCCGGCCCGCGCGCGATGTCGGGCGGGAGCTTGTGCTGCGCCTCCGCGGCGAGACGCTGGACGCCGGCGACCGCGTCCTGCACGTTCATCTCCGCGCTCAAGTGGGTCTCGAGCGGCCGTGCTGTCGCGCGCGACCAGCGCCCGGACTCGTTTCCCGATGAAAATCGGGAAGATCCGGATGTGCTGCGCGAACGGCGGCAGCGCGTACCACTTCGCCGCAAACGCGTTGAAGTCGTCGCCGTGGTTGTTCTCGCCGTCGGTCATCAGCACGATCGTGTCGTATCGCGCATCGGTGGTGCGATCGCGCACCGCCTCGTCGAGCGCCGCTTCGCGCGCGGCGAAGATCGCGGTGCTGCCGCCCGCCTGCAGCCCTGCGGCGAGCTGCTTCACCGAGCTGTAGACGGCAGGATCGTCGGCCCTCGTCATCTGGAAGGTGCGGTCGATCTCGGGATGTTCGCTGAACGTGATGATCGTGATCCGTTCGTGGTCGTTGAACGCGCGAACTGTCCGGTCAGCGACGGATCGCTGCCGGTGAGGACGTCGAGCGCACGCGGTCGATCCGGCTCCTCCCCGTACCGTCGTCGTTGTCCATCGAGCCGGTTTGTCGAGCACGTAGAACGAGTGCGCCGGAACGCGGTCCTAGTTGAGAAATCGCAGCAGCAATTGCTGGACCGCGCCGGCCGACGCGGGGAACGACGTCTCCGCGACGATCGCCGGGTACGTCGAGGCGACCGCCGTCGAGGTCGGGCGGCGAGAGGTTTCGGCGACGATTCGCTTCTGCACGTCGTCGCTCTTCAGGTACGCGACGATCGTCGTAGGCGTCATGCTTCTGCTCGTCGAGCAGGTCCAGGGGATAGTCGGCCGTCACCACACCGTCGCTCGGATAGACGCGCACCAGCCGTTCGTGCAGTTTCGGATCAGCGTCGCGCGCAACGATGCTCGCTTCGTAGGTGATGATCCCGTCGACGGCGTCCTGCGAGGCGAGGAGGAAGATCAAAAAAAACCTCTCTCTATTTTCGAGACAGGTCACGAGAATGCGTCGCGCGGTCACGGTATCGGAATCTCTCGGCCGGGGCTCACCGGCAGGCGAGCGCACCGCGTTCTACTTCGGCGGCCTGCGGCGGGCTTCAGTTCTCGCCGAGCGTTCCTTTCGTCGAGGGGACTTCGCCCGAGCCCGTGACGGCCTTGGCTTGCGCGAACGCGCGCGCGAACGCTTTGAACGCGGCCTCGCACAGGTGATGGTTGTTGGTCCCGCCCCAGCGCAGCAGGTGCAGGTTGAACTTGCCGTGGTCGACGACGCTGCGGAAGAAATGCGGGACGAGTTCGGTCGGCAGCGCGCCGACACGGTCCACTGAAAACGGGACGTCGTAGGTGAGCCAGGGGCGGCCGCTCAGGTCGACCGCGCACTGGACGAGGGCGTCGTCGAGCGGGACGGCGATCGAGCCGAACCGCGCGATCCCGCGCTTGTCGCCCAGCGCTTCGTCGATCGCGCGTCCGAGCGCGATCCCGACGTCCTCGACGAGATGGTGATGGTCCATCCCGTCGCCGTGCGCGTGCAGTTCCAGGCCTAGCCCCGCGTGCGTCGCGAGCGCGGTCAGCATGTGATCGAAGAAATCGACGCCGGTTTCGATCGCGATCGGACCGCCGTCGAGCGCGAGCCGCAGATCGATCCGCGTCTCCTTCGTTTCGCGCGCGATACGCGCGGCGCGCGCGCTCAGTTGTAAGACCCCGCGCCGCCGGAAGCCGCGCCGTTGCCCCGGGCATTCCGCGCTGCGATCGGTTCGTACGGGTGTACCGCGGGCCCGACGTACGTCGCCTGCGGTCGGATCAAACGGTTATGCGCGACTTGCTCGAGCACGTGCGCCGACCACCCCGCGATGCGCCCGCACGCGAACGTGCAGGTGAACTCGTCGCTGGGAATCCCCAGGCTCGCGAGCGTCGGTGCGGTGTAGAACTCGACGTTCGCGTAGATCGGCTTCCCGGGCTTGACCTCGGCGAGCACCGCGTTCGACGCGTCTTCGAGCGCGCGCGCGATCAAGTACCACTTCGTGTGCGACTTCTCGGTGAGGTTCTTCGCCATCCGTTCGAGATGGGCCGCGCGCGGATCGCGAATCTTGTACTCGCGATGCCCCATTCCCATGATCTTCTCGCCGCGCCCGAGCAGCGCGCGAACGTACGGCTCCGCCTTCTCCGGCAGGCCGATCTCTTCAAGCATCGTCATCACCTTGCTGGGGGCGCCTCCGTGCAGATCGCCGGCGAGCGTCGCGACCGCGGCCGCGACCGCGCCGTAGATGTCCTCGCCGGTCGACGCGGTGACGCGCGCCGAGAACGTCGAGGCGTTGTACGAATGATCGGCAAGCAGGATGAAGTACGTGTCGAGCGCCGCCTCCGCCGCCGGGATCGGGCGCTCGCCGCTGCGCATCCACAGGAAGTTCGCGGCATGATCGAGCGTCGAATCGGGTGCGATCGGTTCGAGGCCGCGCCGCAAACGATCCCACACGGCGACCAGCGTCGGGAACTTCGCGACCAGATCGATCGCGGCGTCGATGTTCGTGTCGTGCGAGCCGTCGGGGCGGTGCGGGAGGAAGTGCGAGATCGCGGAGACGCCGGTGCGCAGCACGTCCATCGGCCATGCGTCGCGAGGGACGGCGTGCAGCATCGCGACCACGCCGGAGGGCAGGCTGCGGCGGGCGACGAGCCGCGCCTTGAGATCGAGCAGTTCCTGGTACGTCGGGAGCCGCCCGAAGAGCAGCAGGTGCACGACCTCTTCGTAGGTCGCGTGTTCGGCGAGGTCGTGGATGTCGTAGCCGCGATAGGTCAGCCGGCCGACGTCGCCTTCGACGTTGCTGAGCACCGTCTCGCCGACGACGATCCCTTCAAGCCCGGGGTTGACCACCGTGGACGCCATGAAAGGAGGTTCTCGACGCCGCCGGGCTTCTCCCCACGGTTGCTGGTTCTTCGCGCGAGAGAGAGGGCACAACACGAGAAAGGTCACAATCGAACGTCGATGGGCCGGCGTCTGCGCCGAGCCCGCGCGTCGAGAAGGAGGTCCCATGGCCCGTACCGTTCTCAGTCGTCGCTCGTTCGTCACGCTCGCCGGAGCCGGCACGGCCGCGGCGTTCGGGATCCCGGCGTATCTGCCGCGGATCGGCGAAGCGGCGGACACCATCAAGATCGGATTGCTCGAACCGTACACCGGCGTCTACGCCGGCCCGGGTGAGAACGAAACCAACGGCTTCCAGATGGCCGTCGACGCGTGGAACAAACGCGGCGGCGCGATGGGTCGCAAGGTCGAGCTCGTCAAGGAAGACGAGCAGAACGATCCCGGCGTCGCCGCTCAGAAGGCGCGCAAGCTCGTCAATCAGGACAAGGTCGTCGCGCTGGTCGGCACCGTCTCGAGCGCGGTCTCGCTTTCGGTCGCCGGCGTCTCGAACTCGCTCAACACGCTCTTCATCGACAGCGGCGGCCACACCGACGACGTCACCGGGAAGAGCTGTCACTGGAACGTGTTCCGCACCTGCCACAGCACGTGGATGGAGACGCACGCGACCGGCTACTCGCTGCAGAAGCGCTTCGGCAAGAAGTGGTTCTTCATCACGCCCGACTATGCGTACGGCCACGCGCTGGAAAGCGGCTTCAAGGACGTGCTCGCGCACATCGGCGGCACCGTCGTCGGCAACGAGCTGACGCCGCTGGGCACGACCGATTTCAGTTCGTACCTCACCAAGATCGACGCGGCGAAGCCGGATCTCGTGCTGGTGTTCGTGCAGGGCGACGACTACACCAACTGCCTCAAGCAGATGAACCAGTTCGGGCTGCTCAAGAAGTACCCGGTCGGCGGACCGCAGGTCGAACTCGAGCCGCTGTACGGCTTGCCGCCCGAAGCGCGCGGCGGTTACTGGGGCGTCGAGTGGTACTACAAGAGCGAGAAGACGCTGGGCAAGAACAACAAGCTCGCGCATGCGTTCGTCGCCGACTACATGAAGCGGTTCAACAAGCCGCCGACCGCACGCTCGTGCTTCGGCTACGTCACCGCCGACCGGCTGATCAACGCGATGGCCGAGACGAAGTCGACCGAATCGGTGAAGATCGCGCACGCGCTCGAGAACACGCGCTTCACGTCGATCTTCAACGGCAGCGCCTACTACCGCAAGGAAGATCATCAGCTGATGTGGCCGATGTGGGTGGCGAAGATCCGTCCGAACGGGACGCCCGGCGACAAGGACGATCTCTTCGACGTCGTCGACATCAACGCGCCCGAAGCGATCGAACAGACCGTCGCGCAGAAAGAAGCCGTCTGCAAACTGGGCTACCCGTAGCGCCGTGATCGAGCATCTGGCGCCGCAGCTCTTCAACGGGCTGGTGCTCGGAGCGTTCTACGCGATCGTGGCGCTCGGGCTCTCGCTCATCATGAACCTCACCGGCACCATCAACATGGCGCACGGGAGCTTCATGACGCTCGCGGGCTACCTCGCGTACACGCTCGTCCAGCGCGGTGTGCCGTTCTGGTTCGTGCTGATCGCGGCGCCGGTGATCACGGTTCTCGTCGGCGTGTTCGTGGAGCGGGGTCTGGTGCGGCCGCTCTACAAACGCGAGCCGTTTTACAGCCTGCTGATGACGTTCGGACTCTCCCTCATCGCCGAGGAGATCTTCCGGCTCATCTGGGGCTCGAACGGCGTTCCGTTCTCGCCGCCGGCGGCGCTGGCGGGTGCGGCGTCGCTCGGATTCATGAGCTTCCCGATATTCCGCATCTTCATCGCGGCCGTGCTGATCGTCGCGATCGTCGCGCTCGCGCTCTTCCTTACCCGCACGCGTTTCGGGCTGCGCCTGCGGGCGGCGGTGCAGGACACCGAGATGATCGCCGCGCTCGGCACCAACACCCAGGTGCTCTACGCGGTGAACTTCGGCCTCGGGATCTTCCTCGCCGGGATCGCCGGCGTGCTCGCGGCGGGGATGCTCGGCCTTTCGCCGACGAGCGGGAACGCGCTGCTGATGCCGGCGTTCGTCACCGTCATCATCGGCGGGATGGGCAGTCTCTTCGGCAGCATCGTCGGCGGGATGCTGATCGGGATCGCGATCTCGATGACCACGCTCTTCATCCCCGCCGCGAGCGAGGTGTCGATGTACGTGCTGATGGCGATCGTCCTGCTCGTGCGGCCGCGCGGACTCTTCGGCGAAGAAGGCATCTTCGGGTGAACGCGCGCTCCGGTACCGTCGGAGCGGCGGTGATCCTCGTGCTCCTCGCCGCGGCGCCGCTGCTCTCGCCGCTGATCCATCTCGACGTCTCCATCGTCACCGAGGTGCTGGTGACGGCACTCGCGGTGATGAGCGTGAACCTGCTGCTCGGCTACACCGGACTTCCCGCGTTCGGCAATGCGGCGTACTTCGGCCTCGGCGCCTACGGCGCGGGGCTCTCGGTCAAATATTTTCACGTCGACTTCGTGGCGGCGGTCGTCATCGGGACGCTCGCCGCACTCGCCGGCGGCCTGCTCCTCGCGCCGTTTCTGCTGCGCCGGCGCGGGATCTACTTCGGCCTGCTCTCGATCGCGTTCGGGCAGGTCTTCTACTTCGTCGCCTACCGCTACACCGACGTCACCGGCGGCGAGGACGGGATGAACTTCCCGCGCCCGCCGGTCGGGCTCGGGCACGTGTCGATCAACGAAACGGCGTTCTACTACGTCGCGCTGGCCGTGTTCATCGCGTGCGTGTTCGCTTTCCGGTCCGTGGTGCGCTCGCCGTTCGGGTGGACGCTGATCGCGATCCGGCAGAACGAGGTCCGCGTGCGGTATCTCGGGCTCAACACCGACCGCTTTATCTTCGTCGCGCTGCTGATCTCCTCGACGATGGCGGGGCTCGGGGGGGCGCTCTTCTCGCTGCTGATCAACTTCGCGTATCCGCTCGAACTCGACTGGCACCAGTCGGGCTTCTTCGTGCTGATGATGATCCTCGGCGGCGCCGGCACGGTGTGGGGGTCGCTGGTCGGCGCGTTCATCTACGTGATCGGGAAAGACATCATCTCGACGATCACGCCGCTGTGGCAGATCGTGCTCGGCGCGCTGTTCGTCGCGTGCGTGCTGGGCTTCCCGCGCGGGATCGTCGGGACGATCGGCGCGCTGCGCGCCGCGCGCACCGGTGCGCCCGACGACGACGCGAGCGCGGCGTTCGACGCGAACGCGCCGGTGGAGGTGGGCCGCGGTGTCTGATGCGATCATGCTCGAAGCCGATTCGATCACGAAGGTCTTCGGCGGCGTCCGTGCGGTCGACGACGTCTCGATGCAGGTCCGCGAAGGGACGATCCACGCGCTGATCGGCCCCAACGGTGCGGGGAAGACGACGTTCTTCAACGCGATCTCCGGCTTCGCGATGCCCGAGCACGGTCAGGTGCGGTTCAAGGGCGTCGACGTGACGCGGATGATGAACTGGCGGCGCGTCGCGATGGGGATGGGGCGGACGTTTCAGACGCCGAGCGTCTTCCCCGAACTCACCGTCGACGAGAACATCCGCCTCGGCGTGCGCGCGCACGCAAACCATGCGTTCCGCTTGGGCGCGCTGCGCGGCGAGGCGAAGCGCGCCGTCGACACGCGCGTCGACGAACTGCTCGGCTTCGTCAATCTGGCCGACCAGCGCGATCGCCCGCTCGCCGAGCTCGCGCACGGATCGCAGCGGTTGTGCGAGATCGCGATGAGCCTCTCGACCGATCCGGTGCTGGTGCTGCTCGACGAGCCGATGGCCGGCCTCGCCGAAGCCGAGACCGACCGCATCATGGGCGTGATCCGCGATCTGCGCCTTCGCCTCGGGCTCACCGTCCTCTTCGTCGAGCACAACATGCGCGTCGTCCTCTCGCTCGCCGATCGCATCACCGTCCTCGACCGCGGCAAATTGCTCGCCGAAGGCGCGCCCGCGGAGATCGCCGCCAACAACGCCGTGCGCAGCGCGTATCTCGGAGAAGGCGTCCTCGACCATGTCTGAACCCCTGCTCGCCGTCGACGGCCTGTGCACCAATTACGGAAAGATCCGCATCCTGCGCGACGTCTCGCTCACCGTCGGCGAAGGCGAAGTCGTCGCGCTGCTCGGGCTCAACGGCGCCGGCAAGACGACGACGATGCGCAGCATCCTCGGCCTCACGCCGCCGCGCGCCGGAACGATCCGCTACGACGGCCGCGACATCACCGGCCGGCCTGCCTATCAGATCGCTCGGCTGGGCGTCGGCTACGTCCCCGAAGGACGCCGGATGTTCAAAGACTTGAGCACGCTCGAGAACCTGCAGCTCGCCGAGAACGGGCGCGGCGGCGACTGGACGATCGCGCGGGTCTTCGAGAAGCTGCCGAAACTCGCGGAGCTGCGCGCGCGCAAATCGGGCCGGCTCTCCGGCGGCGAACAGGAGATGCTCGCGATTGGGCGCGCGCTGGTGGCGAACCCGCGCCTCCTGCTCGTCGACGAGCCCTCGCAGGGCCTCGCGCCGCTCGTCGTCGAGGATGTCTATCGCATGCTCGCCGAGTTGAAGAAGACGGGCGTCGCGATTCTGCTCGTCGAGCAGAACGCGCTGCTCGCGCTGCGGGTCGCCGACCGCGCGTACGTGCTCGACAGCGGCCGCGTCGTGCACTCGGGGCCGGCCGCCGAGCTCGCGGCGGATCGCGACCGCATCCGCACGCTGATGGGCCTGGAGGTTGCGGCGAGCTAGGCGATGGCGAGCTTGGGATGGATCGGATTCGGCGAGATCGGCCTGCCGATGGCGCTGCGGCTGATCGGCGCCGGTCACGAGGTGGTGGTGTGGAATCGCAGCGCGGCGCGGCTGCAGCCCGCGCTCGACGCCGGCGCGACCGCCGCCGCGTCGCCGGCCGACGTCGCGGTGCGCTGCGAGGCGACGTTCGTCTGCGTCACCGACGGCGACGCCGTCGAGGAGATCGTCTTCGGCGAACGCGGGATCGCGGAGGGCGCGAGCGCGGGGACGCTGGTCGTCGACCACTCGACGATCCATCCCGACGAGACGCGCGGTTTTGCCGAGCAACTG
The DNA here is from genome assembly GCF_027923555.1 of Vulcanimicrobium alpinum. Taxonomy (GTDB): domain Bacteria; phylum Vulcanimicrobiota; class Vulcanimicrobiia; order Vulcanimicrobiales; family Vulcanimicrobiaceae; genus Vulcanimicrobium; species Vulcanimicrobium alpinum. The sequence goes on from NZ_AP025523.1 coordinate 3,154,845, forward strand.
ACGGAGATCGGAGCGGGGTGGGTCGACGCGCCGGTTTCGGGCGGTCCCGGCGGCGCGCGTGCGGGGACGCTGGCGTCGTTTCTCGGCGGCAGCGACGGTGACGTTGCGCGCGTGATGCCCTGGATCGCGGCGTACGTCGCGAAGGCGACGCACCTCGGCCCCGTCGGCAGCGGGCAGATCGCGAAATCGTGCAATCAGGCTGTGGTCGCGTCGACGATCGCGATCTGGGCCGAGATCATCGGCTACGCGCGCGCGTGCGGCATCGATCCCGAGACCCTCGTCGATGCGGTCGAAGGCGGCTGGGCCGACTCGCCGTTGCGCCGCGACTTCGCGACCGCGATGGCGCGCGGCGCGGAGCGCACCGACCGCCGCACCCTGATCTTGAAAGATCTGGAGATCGTCTCCGACATGGCGGGGAGCGTGCGCGCGCCGGTCCCGCTCACGGGGCTCGTCACGTCGCTGTTCCGGATGGCGCTCGCGCGCGATCCCGAGATCGCGGGGATGACCGCGATCGCGGGATTGTACGAGCGATGATCCCCGCCACGACGACTGCGATCGCGATCGAGCGGCCCGGCGGACCCCATGTCCTGGTTTCCAAGGAGATTCCGCTCCCGCCGCTCGGCGACGACGACGTCCTCATCTCCGTGGCAGCGGCGGGCGTCAACCGGCCCGATGTGTTTCAGCGGCTCGGCGCCTATCCGCCGCCGCCCGGCGCCTCGCCGATCCCGGGGCTGGAAGTTGCGGGGACGATCGCGGCGCGCGGCGCGCGCGTGACCGAGTTCGCCGTCGGCGACCAGGTGTGCGCGCTGCTCTCGGGCGGGGGCTACGCGGCGCACGCAGTCGCGCCCGCGGCGCAATGTCTGCCGATTCCGCGCGGCGTCAGCATGGTCGAAGCGGCGGCGCTTCCGGAGACGACGTTCACGGTATGGGTGAACGTGTTCGAGCGCGCGCGCCTGCAGCGCGGCGAGTCGCTTCTCGTGCACGGCGGCGCGAGCGGGATCGGGACGACGGCGATCCAGATCGCGAAGGCGCGCGGCGCGCGCGTGTTCGCGACGGCGGGCGGTGCCGAGAAGCGCGCGGTGTGCGAACGGCTCGGAGCGGAACGCTGCGTCGACTATCGCGACGAAGACTTCGTCGCCGTCGTGCGCGAGGCGACCGGCGGCCGGGGTGTCGACGTCGTGCTCGACATCGTCGGCGGCGAATACACGCCGCGCAACCTCGACGTTCTCGCGATGGACGGACGGCTCACGCAAGTCGGCACGATGCGCGACGCGCACGCCGAGGTGAACCTGGGCATCGTGATGCGCAAGCGGCTCTGGATCACGGGTTCGCTGCTGCGCCCGCGCAGCGTCGCCGAAAAAGGTGCGATTGCGCAAGCGGTGCTCGCCGAGGTGTGGCCGCTGATCGAAAGCGGCGCCTACCGCCCCGTCATCGACACGACGTTCCCGCTGGAACGCGCCGCCGACGCCCACCGCCGCATCGACGCCGGCGACCACATCGGAAAAATCGTCCTGACCATCTCACGCTGAGCGCGTCAGCCGACTTGCAGTTCGGTTGCGCGGGCGAGGGCGTGCTGCACGAGGCGTTCCACCAGCGCTTCGTAGGAGATGCCGGCGCTCAACGCTTCTTCGGGGAGGAGGCTGGTCGGCGTCATCCCGGGGAGCGCGTTGATCTCGAGGATCGTCGGACGCCCTTCTTTGGTGACGATGAAGTCGGTGCGCGAGTAATCGCGCAGGCCCAGCAGGCGATGCACCGAGAGCGCGAGCGTCTGCAGACGCGAGGTGAGATCGTGATCGATCGGCGCCGGGATGAGATGGCGCGAGCCGCCCGGCTTGTACTTCGCGTCGTACGAATAGAACTCGTCGCTAGGCACGATCTCGACGACCGGCAGCGCTTCTTCACCGAGCACGCCGCACGAGAACTCGCGCCCCGGCACGAACTCCTCGGCCAGCACCTCGGGCGTGCGCGTCGATGCGGCGAGCACCGCCTTCGACCACGCTTCGTGCGACTTCACGATCACCACGCCCGCACTCGAACCGCTCGCGCGCGGTTTCACCACCAACGGCAGATTCAGCGAACCCGGCAGCAGCGGCAGCGTCCCGCCGGTGAGATCGAAGACGTCCCAGGCGGGCGTCGGCAGGCCCTCGGCGGCGAGCAGCTTCTTCGTGAGGTGCTTGTCCATCGCGACCGCGCACGCGGCGATCCCGCTGCCGGTGAACGGAATCCCCATCCACTCGAGGATCCCTTGGATCGTGCCGTCTTCGCCGCCCGGTCCGTGCAGCGCGTTGAAGACGACGTCCGGCGCGATCTCGCGAATCGCTTCGACGAAGCGGCCGTCGAAGTCGAGCGAACGTGCATCGTGGCCGAGCGCGGCGAGCGCGCGCATCACGCCGGTGCCGCTTTGGATCGACACCTCGCGTTCCGCGCTCGGACCACCCATCACCACGGCGACCTTCAATGAAATTCTCCGACGAGATGCACTTCGAGATGGAGCTCGACGCCGAACTCATCCTGGACCGCGCGGCGCACGCGCGTCAGGAGCGTCGCGACGTCCCGCGCCGACGCGCCGCCGGTGTTCACGATGAAGTTGGCGTGGAGCGGCGACACTTCGGCCCCGCCTTCGCGCCAGCCCTTGGCGCCGGCGGCTTCGATCAGGCGTCCGGCGTGATCGCCCTCGGGGTTGCGGAAGCACGACCCGGAGTTCGGGATCGCGACGGGCTGGGTCGCCTTGCGCCGCACCAGGCGCGACTGCAGGCGCTCGCGCACCGCGGCCGCGTCGCCGCGTTCGAACCGCAGCTCGGCGCGCGCGACGATCGCGTCACGCGGCAGCGACGTCTGCCGGTAGCGCCAGCCGACGTCGACGCGGTGCGGCTCCGGGCGCGCCGGGGCCTGCACGATCACCTCGCGCGCGAACTCGCCGATCTCGCGATCGGTCCCGGCGTTCATGCGGATCGCGCCGCCGACCGTCGCGGGGATCCCCGCCAAACCGTCGACGCCGATCCCGCCGAGGGTCGCCACCTGCGCGCACAGCGCCGGGAGCGACGCGCTCCCGCCGGCGGCCGCGATCACCGTCCCGTTCTCCGCGCGCACGTCGAGCGTCGAGAACTCGCCTTCGAGCCGGAGCACGATCCCGCGGATCCCGCCGTCGCCGACCAGCAGATTCGAACCCGATCCGAGCACGAACATCGGCAGCCGCCGCTTGCGGACGCGGAGCAGGACGAACGCGAGCTCCTCAGCGCTCTCGACGTCGACGAGCGCGTCGGCCGGGCCGCCGATCTTCCACCAGGTGAACGGCGCGAGCGGCTGCGCGAAGCGCGCGCGCTCGCCGAACCGTTCGCGCAGCGCGTCGCGGTCGCCGTCGTCGAGGAGCCGGACCGTCTTCACCGCGCGAGCGCGGCGGCGACGCGCTCGCCGAGGCGATGCGCGACGCCCGAGATCGAGCCGGCGCCGAGCATCAGCACGAGGGCGCCGTCCGGCGCTTCGTGCGGGATCACGTCGAGCAGCTCCTCGACGTCGGCGACGTAGCTGACCGGCGTCCCGCTCGCGGCGAGCGGCTCGCCGATCGAGCGCTCCGAGATCTCGGGGATCGGCGCTTCCGACGCCGCATAGATCGGCGCGAGCACGACGCGGTCGGCGCCGCGCAGCGACTCGGTGAACGCGTCGCGCAGGTATGCGGTGCGCGTGTACCGGTGCGGCTGGAACGCGACGACGATCGGCGCGCCCTGCGCGACGCCGCGCGCCGCCGCGATCGTCTTCTCGATCGCCGTCGGGTGATGCGCGTAATCGTCGACGACGGTGAACGCGCCGCGGCCGACGATCTCGAAGCGCCGCCGCACGCCGTGAAAACCGCGCAGCGCGGCGGCGATCGGGGCGAAGGGGATTCCGGCTGCGCGCGCTGCGGCGGTCGCACCGAGCGCGTTCTGCACGTTGATCTCACCCGGAACGTTGAGCGCGATCTCGCCGAGCGGCGTCCCGAGTTCGAGGACGCTGAACCGCGAGCCCAAGTTGTCGTACGCGATATCGGCGACGGTGAGGTCGGCGGCGGCGCGCGTCGCGAACGTCGTCACCGGCGCGCGCGCCATCCGCCCGACGAACGCGCTCGAACGGTTGTCGGTCCCGATCACCGCGCGGCCCGTCGGCGGCACCTTGTTGACGAAGGTCCCGAACTGCTCGATCAGCGACGCCATCTCGGCATCCGAGCCGATGTGATCGTTCTCGATGTTCGTCACCACCGCGATCGTCGGATTGAGATGCAGGAACGAGCCGTCCGATTCGTCGGCCTCGGTGACGAACCACGCGCTCCCCGCGCGCGCGTTCTTGCCGGTGTCCACGCGGACGCCGCCGACCGCGACCGTCGGATCGTAGCCTGCCTCTTCGAAGACCGACGCGAGCATCGCGGTCGTCGTCGTCTTTCCGTGCGTGCCGGCGACCGCGACGAGCTTGCGGCCTTCGGCGAGTACTGCGAGCAGCTTCCCGCGGGTGACGATGTCGAGCCGCCGTTCGATCGCGGCGACGAACTCGGGGTTGTCCTTCGCGATCGCCGACGAGACGACGACCGTCGCCGCATCGCCGACGTTCTCGGCGCGGTGACCGATCGCGATGCGGACGCCTTCGGCCTCGAGTTCCTCGATCAGCGGCGTGCGGCGGACGTCCGATCCGCTGACCCGAGCGCCCCGCGCGAGCAGCAGACGCGCGATCGCGCTCATGCCGATCCCGCCGGCGCCGACCAGATGATACGCCCCCTCCGTCACGGCCGACCCCCGTTCGCGTCGGCGTTCTCGCGCACCCGCGCGTCGCGCTGCGCGCGCGTGAGCCGGAGCGGGCGCAAGCCTGCGATGCCAACGCGTTCGACGATCGCGGCCGCCGCGTCGTGGGGCGCGAGCGCGCACGCCGCCGCGGCCATCGCGCCGGTGCGATCCGGTTCGAGGACGTCGCGCAGCGCCCACCACAGCCGATCGCCGTCGAGTTCCGCGTCGGAGAGCACCGTCGCGGCTCCCGCCTCGGCGAAGAGCGCCGCGTTGTGCGCCTGATGCTGGTCCGCGGCGTGCGGGTACGGGATCAGAATCGCGGGTGTGCCGGTCGCCGCGAGTTCGGCGAGCGTCGACGCACCCGCGCGCGCGACGACGACGTCGGCGGCGGCGTAGGCGTCGCTCGGGTCGGCGAGATACGAGACAAGCCGCACGCGGTTTCCGGCGGCGAGCTCGCGTTCTTCGGCTTGCATGTATGCATGGTCGCGTTCACCGCTGACGTGCAGAACCTGCCACGCATCCGGAAGGGTGCGGCGCGTCACCAGCGCCGCCACCGCTTCGTTGATCGACCGCGCACCTTGACTGCCGCCCATCACGACGATCGTCGTACGCTCCGGATCGAGCTGCAGCCGCGCGCGCGCCGCGCGCGGATCGCTCGCGGCGCGCAGCGCGCCGCGAACCGGCGCGCCGGTGACGACCGTCTTGCGCCCGAACGACGCGCGCGACGCCGCGTACGTCGTCCACACTTCGTCGACCAGCGGCGCGAGCAGCCGGTTCGTCAGCCCCGGCGTGACGTTGATCTCGAGCAGTGCGATCCCGCACCGCAGGAGGCGTGCGACGCGCAGAACGCGCGCCGCGACGACGACCGGAAAGCAGACGTACCCGCCGGTCGCGATCACCATCATCGGGCGAAAGCGCGTGAGCGCGGCGAGCGCGACGGCGACGCCGGCGGCGTTCGCAGCGATCGTCCGCAGCGTTCCCAGCGAGAAGCGGCGCCGCAGCGGTGCGCTTGGGACGAACGTCAGCGGCATCGCCGTCACCAGCGAGGCTTCGAGCCCGTGCCGGTTGCCGTAGAAATGCGCGGCATAACCGTCGTCGAACGCGGCGCGCAACGCGCCGTCGATCGCGAGCGCGGGATAGATGTGGCCGCCGGTCCCGCCGCCGGTGAACGCGACGCGCAGTGTCACGACGGCACGGTCAGCGCGTCACGGCAGGGCGCGGCAGCGGCCGACGTTCGCGATCAGCCCGACCGCGACGAGCGAGACCACCAGCGACGTCCCGCCGAACGAGATGAACGGGAGCGGCACCCCGGTGACCGGCCACGAGCCGGTGACGACGCCGATGTTGATGAACGCCTGGATCACGATCAGGAACGTGCATCCGAGCGCAAGCATCATCCCGAAACGGTCGGGCGCCTTCTGCGCGAGCGTGATCGCGCGGACCGCGAAGAGGACGAAGAGCGCGATCACCACCAGGCCGCCGAGCAGACCCAACTCCTCACCGAGCACCGCGAAGATGAAGTCGGTGTGGGCTTCGGGGAGATAGAAATACTTCTGCCGCGACGCGCCGAGGCCCAAGCCGATCACGCCGCCGCTTCCCAGCGCGAGCAGTGACTGCACGATGTGGAATCCCGTGTTCTGCGCGTCTTTCCACGGGTTGAGAAACGCGAACACGCGCGCGCGCTTGTACGCCGACGAGCCGACGGCGACGGCGACGGCCGGGAGCAGCGCCAGCGTGACCATGACGAGGTGCTCGAAGCGGGCGCCGGCGACGAAGATCATCGCGAACGCCGTGAAGATCAGCAGCGACGCCGTTCCCATGTCGGGCTCGAGAAAGATCGGCACCGCGAGCAGAAACGTCACGAAGAACGCCGGCGCGACACCTTTCGAGAGCGAGAGGACGCCCTCGCCGAGCTGGGCGAGCTTCGCGGCGAGGAACAGCACCAGCGCCAGCTTCGCGAACTCCGAGGGCTGAAACGAGAGCGCGTGAAAGCCGAGCCAGCGCCGCGCGCCGCCGGTCGCGAAGCCGACGTGCGGGATCAGCGTGAGGACGAGCAGGACGACGGCGAGGATCACCGTCCCCGGCGCGAGCGCCCGGAGCTTGCGGTAGTCGATGCGGTACGCGAGGTAGCCGAAGACGATCCCGGCGCCGAGATACGCGAGCTGACGCTTGAGATAGAACGCGTTGTCGTGATAGCTCGCGTACGCGGTCACGCTCGACGCGCTGAACACCATGACCAGGCCGATCGCGACCAGGAACGCGGCCGCGCCGAGCAGCAGCGCGTCGGGCGGGCGCAGCGCGATCCGCAGCGTGCGCTCCCGGCCGCGTTCGCGTTCGCGCCCCCGCGCGCGGGGCGCGACGCTGGCGCTACCGAGCACCGGCGACTCGATGGTCGAGCGCCTGCACCGCTTCGACGAACAACTCGCCGCGATGCTCGGCGGAGCGGAACATGTCGAACGACGCGCAGCCCGGCGAGAGCAGCACGATGTCACCGGGCGCGGCGAGCGCGTGCGCGCGACGCACGGCCTCTTCCATCGACGCGGCGCGTTCGACGGTCGCGCGCTTCACAACGGCGGCGATCTCGTCGGCGGCTTCGCCGATCAGCACGACCGCCTTCGCGCGCGACGAGACGACCTTCCCCATCTCGGCGAACTCGGTCCCCTTCGCTTTGCCGCCGGCGATCAGCACGATCGGCCGGTCGAACGAACGCATCGCCGCGATCACCGCGCCGGGATTCGTCGCCTTCGAATCGTCGACGTACTGCACGCCGTCGACGTCGGCGACGGGTGCGAGGCGATGACCGAGCGGCCGAAATCCCCGCACGCCCTCGCGGACGGCCTCGAGCGGGAGGCCCGCGGCGAGCGCGACCAGGATCGCGCCCATCGCGTTTTCGACGTTGTGCCGGCCGAGCAGCGGGATCTCGTCGACGCGCATCACGTCGATCGGCCGCGGATCGCCGGTCGGCGGCGCGTATACGATCAGCTCGCCGCCGCGCAGGTAGAGGCTCGTCGAGCGATGCGGCTCCGACGCGAACCACAACTGGCGGCTCTTGATGCGATTGCCGTCTTCACCCGGCGCGGCGCGCACGATCTCGTCGTCGTAGTTGCCGACGAACGTATCGCCCGGACCTTGGTTGGCGAAGATGCGGAACTTCGCTTCCGCATACTCCTCCATCGAAAAGTAGCGGTCGAGGTGATCGGGAGTGATGTTCGTGATCAGCGAGATCCGCGGCTTGAACGAACGGATCGACTCGAGCTGAAACGAGCTCACTTCGGCGATCACCCAGTCGTCGGGCGCCGCGCCGGCGGTCTCGCCGATCAGCGCGTTGCCGATGTTGCCCCCGACGTGCACGGTCTTCCCGGCGGCGGCGAAGAGCGCGCCGACGAGCGCCGTCGTGGTCGATTTTCCCTTCGTTCCGGTGACCGCGACGATCGGCGCCTTGCAGATGCGGTACGCGACTTCGACTTCGCTGAACACCGGGACGCCGGCGGCCTGCACGCGCCGCACGATCGGGGCGTTGAGCGGGATCCCCGGCGAGAGGACGGCCACCGTGAGCGAGGGGAGCAGCGCGTCGAGCGCGCCGGGATCGACGAACGGGACGCCGCTCGCGGCGAGTTCCGCAAGCGCGTCACCGAGCGCGTCGCGCGGCGCCTCGTCGGTCGCGGCGATCGAGCCGACGCGCTCGCGCAGCACCGCGACGCCGGCGCGTCCGCTGCGGCCCAGGCCGATGACGAGGACGTGTTCGGAGCGGTCGAAGCGGCCGCTGGGTGAGGGAACGTTCATGTCGTGCGTGCGATCAGGGCGAAGCCCACGAGCGAGAGCAGGAGTGAAGCGAGCCAGAAGCGCGACGTCACCTTCGTCTCCGGCCAGCCGCCGAGTTCGAAATGGTGGTGAAGCGGGCTCATCCGGAACACGCGGCGGCGCGTCGTCTTGTACGAAGCGACCTGGATGATGACGCTGAGAGTTTCGGCGACGAAGACGCCGCCGATGAGCAGCAGGAACAGGTGCGCGCCGGTCAGCACGGCGACGCCGGCGAGCGCGCCGCCGAGCGCGAGCGAGCCGGTGTCGCCCATGAAGACGCGCGCGGGATGACGGTTGTAAACGAGGAAGCCGAACACCGCGCCGAGCACTGCGGCGGCGAAGATCGCGACGCCGATCGCGTGCAGAATCCCCGCGATGCAGACGAACGCGACCAGCGGCGGCACGACCGTCCCGCCGGCGAGCCCGTCGAGACCATCGGTGAGGTTGACGGCGTGCGTCGTGGCGAGCACGACGCAGATCGAGAGCCCGTACCACAGCCACGCCGGGACCGGACCGATCGCGACGAACGACATCGTCTGCGGTCCGGCGACGAGGAGGAACGCGGTCGCCGCGGCGGCGGTGAGCGCGAACTTCGGCACCGCGCGCAGACCTTTGTTCTTCTGCTTGCGGATCTTTGCGAGATCGTCGACCGCGCCGATCGCCATGCAGGAGTAAACGAGCAGCGCGAGAGCGGCCGTGGTGCGCGACGGCGCGAGCAGCAGCGCGATCGGCGGCGCGATCGCGAACAGCACGCCGCCCATCGTCGGCGTCCCGGTCTTCGTCTGATGCGATTTGGGCGCGTCCTCGTAGGCCGTCTGCCGCGCTGCGGCGCGCTGCAGCCGCGCGATGAGGGGGCGCCCCAGCAGCGCGGTCAGGATGAACGCGGGCAGCGTCGCGAACACGCCCGTTACGGCGAGGATCCCGAGGCCCAGCGGTGCGTTGACGAGCGCGAATGCAGCCGGATTTGCCGTCACGGTGCCGCCAGCGGGCTTGGCCCGTCCCCGCGCCACGTGAGCACGACCAGCGGCGTCTGCTCGTCGCCGTTGCCGTGCGGGTTGCCGAGCAGCGCGCGCTCCACCGCGCCGCGGTCGAGCTGCGGCGACGCACCGAGCGTCTTCGCGCGGTGCAGATCGTTGGCGTCGATGATCGCGACGTGCACGCCGAGCGCCGCGGCGAGCTCCGACGCGACACGATCGGGCTCGGCCGGGCCGAGGACGATCGCGCGTTCGTACGGCGGCAGGGTGCCGGTGTACCCGTCGATCGCCGCGATCGCCTCGCCGAGGATCTCGTAGAACACGCCGCGCTTTCCGCGCAGCGCGGCGAGCACGTGCGCGATCGCGGCGCGCACCACGTTCGCCGCGCCGACGTCGTCGATCACCAGCTGCAGCGATTCGGGCTGATTGATCGTCGCGAGCGCCCCGGCCCGGCGCGAGAGCGCGAGCGCGAGCCTCGAGGGGCGGATGTACTCGGCGGGGATGAAACGCGACTGCGCGATCGCGACCGCCGTCTCGGCGACCGCGACGACGTCGCCCGGGCGCGCGATCCCGCGCACGGACTCGCCGACCAGCACCGTGAGATCGTCGCCCGGGGCGATCAGCCGCGTGCGCACGGGGATCGCGATGAGCCCGTCGGGGATCCCCGGCTCGCGGACTGCGACCGGAATCATCGGAACACCTCGGCGCCGAGCGCCGTCGCGATCTCCTCCATCTTGTACCGGCGCGAACCTTTGAGCAGGATCGCGTCGCCGCGCTGAACGTTCGCGCGCAGCCACGCGACCGCGTCGTCGTTGGTCGCGTACCGATAGACGTGACCGCCGGCCGCTTCGACGCCGCGCGCGGTGTCGTCGGCGAACGGACCGCCGGCGAGGACGACGTCGGCGCGCGTCGCCGCGATCGCTCCGATCTTCTCGTGCATCGCGGGCGAGTCGTCGCCGAGTTCGGCCATGCTGCCCAGCACCGCGATGCGACGCTCCGCTTCTTCGCGTCCGAACGTCGCGAGCGTCGCGAGCGTCCCCGAGAGCGACGCGTTGTACGCGTCGAACACGAGCCGCACGTCGTCGCGCAGCTCGACGACTTCGTAGCGGCCGTGCGGGAGCGCGAGCGTGCCGACCGCCTCCGCGAGCGCCGCCGCGTCGGCGCCGCCCGGCACCCGTTCGCTGCACAGCAGCGCGGCGGCGAAGGCGGCGGCCAAGTTGCGGCGATTGTGATCGCCGGGGAAGCGGATCGACAGCCGATGCGTCTGTGTCGTCCCATCCCCTGCGATCGCCCACACCGCTTCCGGCTCCACGACGACGCCGCGATCGCCGTGCGGCGGGCGTTCGAGATCGATTCCGTACCATACCGGGTGCGCGCTCAACGCACGCGCGCGCTCGCGCGACGCCTCGTCGGCGAGGTTGAGCACGGCTTGCCGGGAGCCGGCGGGGAGCGCCCACTTCGTCTCCGCGATCCGCTCGCGGCTGCCCATGATCTCCAAGTGCGCTTCGCCGATGTTGGTGAGGACGCCGACGTCGGGCCGCGCCGCGGCGACCAGCACGTCGAGGTCGCGATACTTGCGCGCGCCCATCTCGACGATCGCGACGCGCGCGTCGCCGTCCTCGAGGCCGCAGAGAAACCTTCCGACGCCGACTTCGTTGTTCTCGTTCTCCGGCGTCGCGGTCACCGGGACGCCGGCACCGCGCAGGAGCGCGAGCAGAAACTGCTTCGTCGTCGTCTTCCCCGTCGAGCCGGTGATCCCGACGACCGGTCCGCGCACGCGCGTGCGCGCGAGCGAACCCAGATCGAGATACGCCTGCAGCGTGTCGGAGACGACCAGCGCCGGCCGCCCCGGCGGCACCGCCGACGCGTCGTCGACGATCGCGCACGCCGCGCCGCGCGAGAACGCCTGCGCGACGTAGGCGTGACCGTCGAAGCGCTCGCCGCGCAGCGCGAGGAAGGTTGCGCCGCGTTCGAGATCGCGCGAGTCGGTCTGCACCAGGAGCGACGCCGGCAGCGCCCCCTGGTTCACCGCCGCCGCACGCGTCGCCGCGATCGCGTCGCCGAGCGGAAGCCTCACCTTCGCGCTCCCTCCGCGCGCGTCGAGAACGCGTTGCGCACCTCGTCGCGATCGTCGAACGGGCGCACGTCCGCCCCGACGATCTGATACGTCTCGTGTCCCTTGCCGGCGACGACGACCGTATCGCCCGCGTGCGCGTCGTCGATCGCGCGGCGGATCGCGGTGCGGCGATCGAGCACGATATCGGTGTGCGGGAAACCGGTCGCGACGGCGACGGCGATCGCCATCGGGTCTTCGCTGCGCGGGTTGTCGCTGGTGACGATGACGCGGTCGGCGAGGCGCGCGGCGATCTCGCCCATCTGCACGCGCTTGCCGGGATCGCGGTCGCCGCCGCACCCGAACACGACGATCAGTCGTCCGCGCGTCGTCTCGCGCGCGGCGCGCAAGACGTTCTCGAGCGCGTCGGGGGTGTGCGCGTAGTCGACGACCGCGTCGATCCCGAACGCGCCGATCCGTTCCATCCGGCCGGGGACCGCTTTGGTCGAGCCCAAACCGCGCGCGATCTCGCGGTCGCCGATCCCCAGAGTCCGCCCCAGGCCGAAGGCCGCCAGCGCGTTGCGCACGTTGAAACGCCCCGGCAGCGCGATCGCCACCGTCGTTCCGGCAACGCGGAAATGCGACCCGTCGCCGTCGAGCCGGACCTCTTCAGCGCGCAGCATCGCGGCGGCGTCGATCGCGTACGTGATCGGCCGGAGCCCGGCGATTTCGCGGGCGAACGCCGCGCCCGATGCGTCGTCGACGTTGAGGACCGCGAACGGAGCAAGGTCGAACAGCCGCCGCTTCGCCGCGACGTACCGTTCGAACGTGCCGTGAAAATCTAGGTGATCGCGCGTGATGTTGGTCAGCGCGGCGGCCGCGAACCGGACGTGGTCGACGCGGCGCAGGGCGAGCGCGTGCGACGACACTTCCATCGCGATCGCGCGCGCGCCGGCGTCGCGCATCGCGGCGAGCAGACCGTGCAGCTCGATCGCCAGCGGCGTCGTGTTCGCGAGCGGCCAGGAGCGCTCGCGGAACGCGCCGCCGAGCGTCCCGACGACGCCGCACGGGACGCCGGACGACTCGAGCATGTCGCGTACCAGGTGCGTCGTCGTCGTCTTGCCGTTCGTTCCGGTGACGCCGACGACCAGCATCGACGCCGAGGGGCGGTCGTGAAACGCGTCGGCGAGCGCCGAGGCCGCGATGCGCGTGTCGTCGACGAGCACGCACGGCACCTCGGTGTCGGGCGCGCGTTCGGCGACGATCAGCGCGGCGCCGCGCGCGATCGCGTCGCCGATGAATTCGTGCCCGTCGTCGCGTTCGCCGCGCAGCGCGACGAACGCCGTCCCCGGCCCGACCGCGCGCGAATCGCTCGCGATCGCATCGATCCGCGGCGGCGGCGTCCCGACCACCCGCGCGCCGGCCAGCGCCGCGAGAAGTCCCGACGTCTCTCGCATCAGCGTGTGTCCTTCGCGCGCCCGCTGCGACGGACCAAGCGCGGCGGCGCGGCCGGCATGATCCCGGCATGCAGCATCGTCGCGCGAGCGAGCTGCGCGAAGACGGGCGCGGCGACTTGCGAGCCGTAGATCGAACCAACCGGGCGTTCGACCTTGACCAGGATGACGTAGCGAGGATGCTCGGCGGGGATCATCCCGATGAACGATGCGTTGTAGGCGCCCGGCTCGTACCGCCCGTTCTCGACGATCTGTGCCGTGCCGGTTTTTCCCGCCGTCGCATACCCCGGAACCTCGGCCGTCCCCTTGCCTGTCCCGCGGGTGACGACTTGGCGCAGATACGATCGCAGCCTGGCGGCAGTGGCGGCGGAGATCGCGCGCCGCTCGATCTCCTGACGGTAGGTGTAGATCGTCTTCCCCGACGGGTCGGCGAGCGCGTGGACGATCCGCGGGCGGAGCAGGAGGCCGCCGTTGGCGATCGCCGCGTAGGCGCGGATCATCGCCAGCGGCGTCACAGAGATACTCTGTCCGAACGCGATCGTCGGCAGCGTCGAACCGCTCCACGTGGAGGGCGGCAAGACGATCCCGGGGTTCTCCCCCGGGAGTTCGACCGCCGTCGGATCGCCGAAGCCGAAGCGCGTGAGGGTCCGGTAGATCGCGGAAGCGCCGGTCGCCATCCCGACTTCGGCGGCGCCGACGTTGTACGAGTACGCGATGATGTCGTCGAGCGACGTCGTGCCGCCGACGCTGGCGTTGAAGCCGTCGTCGGCGTTGTGGATCACGCGGCCGCCGACCTCGAGCGTGTCGCGGCTCGGGAAACGCGTCGCCGGCGTGATCCTGCCGCTGTCGAGCGCGGCGGCGACGGTGATCAATTTGAACGTCGAGCCCGGCTCGTAGGCGTCGGTGATCGCGCGGTCGCGCCACGCGTCGCTCGCGAACGCGCCGAAGTGCGCGGGATCGAAATCCGGCATGTTCGCGACCGCGAGCAGTTCGCCGCTCCATGGGTCCATCACGATCGCGGTCCCGCTGCGCGCGTGCCACTGCGCGACGGCGCCGCGCAGCAGATGCTCCGCTTCGAACTGCACGTAGGGATCGATCGTGGTGACGATCGTCGTCCCGGGGACGGCGCGTTCGATGACGTGCTTCTCGCCGAGCGGGATCGCGTGCCCGAACTGATCGGCCTCGATCCGCATCTTTCCGGGGACGCCGCGCAGCAGGCGATCGAAGCCGTACTCGAGGCCGTCGAGTCCGTTCTCGTCGGTCCCGGTGAAGCCGATCACCGTCGAAGCGAGGCGTCCCGACGCGACGAATCGCAGACCCGTCTCTTCACCCTTGGTCTCAATCCCCGCGATCCCCAGCCGGCGCACGCGTTCGGCGACCTCGTGCGGCACCTTGCGCGCCAGCCAGCGGAACTGCAGTCTGTCGCGCAGCACCGTTTCGAGCTGCGCCGCGGGCTCGTGAAGGACGGGCGCGAGCCGCCGCGCCGCGTCCTGCGGGTCGGCGACGTCGGCGGGGACCGCGTAGATCGATTCGGACGGGAGCGAGCGGACCAGCACGTTGCCGTCGCGATCGAGGATCGCCCCGCGCAGAGCGAAATCGTCGACGGCTTCGTTGTGCTGCGCGAGCGCGAACCGGGCGAGCTTCGGACCCTCGCGGACTTGCACGTTGCCCAGCCGCAGAGCGAGGGCACCGGCCAGCGCGACAACCAGAACGAGCGCGATCTTCGCCCGGCCCGGAGCGACGCGCGCGAAGGCACGCGCCGCCATGTTACCGCCCGCTAATCCACGAGAAGAGTGCGAGGCCCGACGGCTGCGGACGGGCGTGCGGGAGCGGCACGGGCACGACCGCGTACACGCGCGGATCGTGCATCTTCAATTGCACGGCGAGCTGCGCGAGGCGTTCGGGCGACTTGAGGCGCGCGATCGTATTCTCGAGCCGCTGCGACTCCTCGGCAAGCGCGGCGCGTTCGCGCTGCGCGCGCGAGACGGCATAGCTCTGCGAGGTGATCGAGGCGGTGAGCGTCACGTACCCCAGCAACGGAAGGAGCGCGGCGACGGCGAGCGCGAGGACGGCGAAGAGCGGACGATGGACGCGCCGCTTCGAGCGCCGCACGCGGCGTTTCGTCGCGGCCCGCACGCGTTCGACGTGACGGGGCGGTTCGACGTGTTTGGGTTGAGCGATCATCCGGCCGCCTCGATCCGTTCCGCGACGCGGAGTTTCGCACTGCGGGCGCGCGGGTTCGCGGCGACTTCGGCGTCGCTCGCGACGATTGGTTTGCGCGTCACCGCGCGCACGCGGGGATCGTCACGGAACGTCTGTTTCACGATACGGTCCTCGAGCGAGTGAAAGCTGATCGCCGCGATCCGCCCGCCGGTCGCAGTCCGTTGCAGTGCCGCCGCGAGCCCCTCGCGCAGCGCGCCGAGCTCGTCGTTGACGGCGATCCGCAGCGCCTGAAACGTGCGGGTCGCCGGATGGATCTTCGCGTGGCCGGGGATGCGCGTTGCGCGGGCAACGACGTTCGCCAGGTCGAGCGTGTCGCGTACCGGCGTCCCCGCATCGCGCAGCGCGACGATCGCGCGCGCGATCCGGCGCGACGCACGCTCTTCTCCGTACTCATAGATCGTATTCGCGATCGTGCGCTCGTCGCGCGTCGCCAGAAACTGCGCCGCGCTCTCGCCCGCCGTCGGATCCATCCGCATGTCGAGCGGCGCCGCGATGCGGAAGGAGAAGCCGCGTTCCCCTTCACCGAACTGCATCGAACTCACCCCGAGATCGAACAGCACGCCGTTCACGCGTGCGATCCCCAGCGCGTCGAGCGACGCCGCCAGCGTGCGGAAGTTGGTGCAGACCAGCGTAAAGCGCGGATCGGTGAGCGCACGCGCCTGCGCCGACGGATCGACGTCGAATGCGATCAGCCGCCCTGCAGGATCGAGCCGCGTGAGGATCAGCGCGGCGTGACCGCCCGCCCCGAACGTCGCATCGACATACGTGCCGTCGGCACGAATCGCCAGCGCCTCGACCGCTTCCGCCGCAAGCACGGCGACGTGATCGGCCATCGCTACCGGCACCTCGCGCGCACGGGCCCACTCAGAACAGCCCCAGTTCCGACGTGAAGTCGGGGAGTTCGGTCGGATCGGCGACGTGGCGATCGTAGCGCTCTTTCGCCCACACCTCGACCCGCGTCATCGAGCCGATCGAGACGACGTCCTTGCCGATCCCGGCCCACGTGCGCAGCGCGGCCGGAACGCCGACGCGCCCCTGCGGATCGCAGCTGACTTCTTCGGTATGGGCGAAGAGCCGCCGCACGAACGTCCGGAAGCGCGCATCCTTCACCGGCGCCGCCTGAAGCTTCGCGCAGACGTCGTTCCACGTCGCCGCGGGATAGAGGACCAGACACCCGTCGGGCTCGTCGATCGACAGGTAGAAGCCGGCGCCGAGACGCTCGCGGAAGCGCGAGGGCACGACGAGCCGGCCCTTGTCGTCAAGGCTGTGCTCGGCCGAACCGGTGAACAAGGGACGATCCGACACTGGATCACCCCTTGCCCCCAAAACGCTCCATCTCCCTCCACTATATCCCACCACATCACCGCGCCACAAGGACGCACACGAAGAAAAATGTGCATTGCCAGAAGAAGTCGCCACTCGTCAGAAGTGCTTGAACCTTCGACGCCCCGGCGGCGCTTTCAGGGAGCGGCGTGAGCCCTACCCACGCGAACGTATGTTCGGGTTAATCGAGGAGGCAAAAACCGGGTGCGGCGACATCACCCTCGTCGGTGAGATCGGCGCGCTGTGGCCGGCGCCGGCGGTCCGGTTTTGGCCGACGACGACGCCGACGCCGAAGCTCAATTCGCGGTTCATCGGGTCGAAGAAGCGTGAGGCGCGAAACGAGGATCGTTGACGAGGTCGCGATCGCGCAGGTGACAGCTGCCGTTCCCTGCGGTCGTCGCGCGAACTCATTGAGACGCTCGGCGCGAACCACGACGGCCGCCGCCTGCGATGTGGGGAACACGGACGATCTGCGGAGGTGGGAGGCGCATATCGATCAGCGGCGTTCGCCGAAGCTCGGCTGCCAACGGCGCTGCAGGCGACGCGGATACTCGTAATGAGCGATAGCGCGTTGGTCGCAAAGGCCTGGTGGTACGGCATGAATCCCCGGTTTCTCTCTGTGTCAACGTGAGGTGAGACCACCAAGCCGGAACAAATACTGAGGGCGAGCAAGGCTACCGAACCATGATCCAAGACGTGGACCTTCCCAAGAAAGCCTCCCGCCGCGTTTTCTCCGAGGAAAAGCGCCGCGAGATCGTCGCCGAATACGACGCCGCCGCAACGCCCGCCGAGCGCGCCGCGGTTCTCCGCCGACACGGCATCTACACTTCGTCCGTTTCGAACTGGCGCAAGCATATCGCGGCAAGCGTCCCTCGCGCGCCGCGTGGACGCCGTCCAGATCCGGATGCGACGGAGACGCGTCGCCTGCACGATCAGATTGCCCGACTCGAGCGCAAGCTTGCGAAGTCGGAGAGGACCGTCGCCGCCCTGGGAAAAGCGCACGCGCTCTTGCAGATGCTCGCCGAGCAGGACGCGGAACCCCAGGCGAGTTCGAGGGAATCGTGAACGACCTTGCGACCGTCGTCGGGCGGCGCTACGCTTCACGTATTCTCAACGCGTCTCGTGCGACGTTGTATCGGCGCGCACGAACCGCCGCAGTGATCGAGCCGCTCTCGCGACCGCGGCGTGCTTCGTCGCGCGCATTGACGCCGTCTGAGGTTGAGAACGTTTCTGCCGTGCTGCATCAGGAACGCTTCGCAGACCGAAGCGTGCGCTCGATCTACGCCATGCTTTTGGACGAGGGGGAGTATTTCTGCTCGATCTCGACGATGTATCGCATCCTGCGTCAGACCGGGGAAACGACCGAACGGCGGCGTCTTGCGACGCATCCGGCACGCGTTAAGCCGGAGCTTCTCGCGACGATGCCGTGCCAGGTGTGGTCGTGGGATATTACGCGGCTTCCCGGAACGCGGAAGTGGACGTACTTCCATCTGTACATGATCGTCGACGTATTCAGTCGGTAAGTCAAGTCCCAAATCTGCTGTAATTCCGGTTCGTCGATCGCGTAAGTTAGGCTGCTCGTCTGTCTCGTTTTACGGCGGCCGGCTTGGCCACCGTCGTTGCTTTCCATTCGAAGTATTCGGTCATGTCGAAGTAGGCTCGGCTTAACCATTCGTCGTTTTGCTCGGAGAGTAACGCGCCGACCATGCGAATCGCTGCGGCGTCGTTTGGGAAGATGCGAATGACTTTCTCCCGGCGACGAATCTCTTCATTGAGCCGCTCTTGCATGTTGCTCGTGCGCAGTCGCCGGCGATATTTCTCCGGCAGCGGCAAGATCGCAAACATGTCTTCGAACGCTCCTTCCAAGCACACGCACGACTTGGGCGCCGTTTCTGCGAAGCGGGCCATGAATTCCGCATATCGACGCTCGGCCTCTTTGCGATCAGTTGCGAGGAAGATCAGCCGAGCTGCAGCGGTTACGTTTTCCCGTTCTTTCTTGGGCGCGTGATCGAGCAAGTTCTTCATCACGTGGAACTGGCAACGCTGCCACGTCGCGCCGACGAATTGCTTGGCGATCGCCTCACGCAAGCCCGAGTGATTGTCGGAGACGGCAACGTCGACGCCGTGCAAGCCGCGTGCTTTGAGGCCGCGAAAGAACTCGTTCCACGTCGCAAAGCTCTCCGAATCGCCGATCGAAAGACCAAGGATTTCTCGGTATCCGTCAGCGCGAATGCCGCTCGCGATGAGGAGCGCTTTGCTGACGACGCTCTTGTCGGTGCGCACCTTCGTAAAGAGCGCGTCAACGATGATGAACGGGTACGCCGCATCAAGCCGACGATTCAAGAATCCCGCGACCGGCTCGTCAAGGGCCTTCGCGAGGCGACTGACCGTCGATTTCGAAAACGACGTCCCACACAGACCTTCGGTTATCCGCGTGACCTTCCGCGTCGAGACGCCGTTGACGACCATCTCCATCAGGCCCACGACAAAGGCTTGTTCGCTGCGGCGATAACGCTCGAAGATGTCGGTTGAGAAGCTGCCGTCGCGCGTCTGCGGCACGCGCAGGACCAGCGATCCGACGCGGGTCGAGAGCTGTCGATCGCGATACCCATTCCGATAGCCCTCCCGTTCTTGACAGCGTTCGTACCGCTCGGCGCCCAGATGATCGCGCATCTGCGCCTCGAGCACTTGGTTCAAAATCGTTTCGACGAGCTTCCCGAGCGCCGCAGGTTGATCGAGCAACGCTGGAATCGCGTCGCGGGATAGGGTAAGATCGTAATCGGCCACCGTTCCGGTCCTTTCGATTGAAGTGTTGTCAACGTCAATCTTCGAACCGGAGCGGTGGCTACCCGCCCGCTGAATTTACATCAATTATAGGGACTCTGCCCAGTCGGTACCTCGTCGGTTGGCGCGTGGAGGCGCGCGAAGACGCGCAACTGGCCGAGGAGCTCTTCGCCCAGACATTCACGGCGCAACGCGTCGACACGTCGCAGCTCACGGTGCACGGCGACAACGGCGCGGCGATGACGTCCAAGACGCTCGCGCAGCTTTTCAGCGATCTGGCGGTCACGCGCAGTCACTCGCGCCCGCACGTTTCGAACGACAACCCGTTCAGCGAGTCGCTCTTCAAGACGCTCAAGTACGGGCCGTCGTATCCCGAGCACTTTGAGACGATCGAGGAGGCACGCGCCTGGTGTGGTCGATTCGTAAAATGGTACAACAACGAGCACCGGCACACGGGCATTGCGCTACTCACGCCGAGCGACGTGCATCATGGACGCGCCGAGCAGCGGCGCGACGCGCGCCGTACGGTTCTCCGGCACGCTTGGGAACGTAACCCCGACCGTTTCGTTCGCGGTCAACCGGAGCCGCCGGCTCTCGAGCCGACGACCTACATCAACCGACCCGAACTCCTAAAAGCCGCGTAACTTCCGGTCTCAAAGATGTTGACACATTCCGACACTCGCCCTTCCCGCTCATGCTCGCTGTGATGGAGAATTGCTCGAGCAGCGCACGGTAGTCGCCGCTTGCATATTGGCTTCCACGATCGGAATGGAACAGCAGGCCGGGAGCGGGTCGGCGATTTGCTAGCGCGGGTTTGAGCGGAGCTCGTGACGATTTTCGGGGAAATTGAAAAAGAAGCGGCGTAGCCTCCGGTTGCTAACACCAAAGGAGCTACGCCTTGAAGAAAGTTTACCCCAAACCAGATCCCGTTGCCAAGCCCGAGCGCGACTTTTCAGTCGAACTGGACGAATTGTGCCGGGCCAAAGTCGCCGAACTCGTCCAATCGTACCTCGAAGCGGAGGTCGATGAGTTACTCGGCCGACTCCGTTACGAACGCCGAGACGGCAAGCGCATTGGTTTCCGCGATGGGCACGACCCCGAGCGGATGGTCACCGCGAGCATCGGCCCTATCGCGATCCGCCGTCCGCGCGTTCGCGGCGTTGCGCACGAGTCAGCGCTGATCCCCAAATACCGACGTCGGCTTCCGTCGATCGACAAGACGATCCATCAGCTGTGGATCGAAGGCCTCGCGCATCGCGATTTCGAGCCGACGCTGCGCGGATTACTCGGCGCAGAAGCTCCGCTTTCGGCTTCGACGATCGCTCGCGTGAACGCCGAATTCGGTGCGGAGTACGACACGTGGAAGAAACGCCGCCTCGATGGCAATCGCTACGTGTACCTGTGGGTCGACGGCATCCATCTTGGCGCCGGCCCCGCTGACGAACGGCGCGTGTTGCTCGTGGTGATTGGGGCAGATGCCGATGGCACCAAGCATTTGAACGTTCTCGCTGGCCCAGCCACTGCAGCGCCGGCGAGCCCGGCACCGGGGCACACGGGCATTGCGCTACTCACGCCGAGCGACGTGCATCATGGACGCGCCGAGCAGCGGCGCGACGCGCGCCGTACGGTTCTCCGGCACGCTTGGGAACGTAACCCCGACCGTTTCGTTCGCGGTCAACCGGAGCCGCCGGCTCTCGAGCCGACGACCTACATCAACCGACCCGAACTCCTAAAAGCCGCGTAACTTCCGGTCTCAAAGATGTTTGACACATTCCGCTCCACGACACTCGACTTTCTCTCGTACGTTTCTTAGCGCGAACGGATCGAAGGGTTAGCTGACGCATTCGCCACATGAGCGGAAGCTTCGGCTGCAGGTGACTCTTGGATCGCTTGTATTTTTGTCACCGTCGTCTCGAGCTGACCAGACCATTTCTCGGTCAACCGTGCGGCCGTCTCGCGACCACCGAGCCCGAATGCGAGACCAAGTGCCAACGCGAGCGCCGAAACGAGTCCGATATATAAGGTGTTGACGACGACCGGAGCAACATTGAGTTCGTTGAGTGCAGCAATGATGGCGAATGCCATCACTGCGCCCGAGGTCAGTTTCGCGAGCAACCCCGAATTGCCGACCATCGCTTCGCTCGCAGCGCCGCGCACGATTGCGCCGAGCAACTGTCCTAAGAAAGCACCGACACCGAGAATGACCATAGCGACGAGAATGTTCGGGATGAAGCCTAGAATCTGGTTGATGATGATCGAGATTTGCGGCATGCCGAGCTGTTCGGCGGCCATCTCGATGAAAACGAGCCGAACGACCCACTTCACAATCTCGCCGATAACGTTGCTGGCCTTCAGTTTCGAGCCGCTTTTCTCCAGAAAGTTATTTACACCGACGCGGTTGCCGACAGTGTCGACATGCACACCTTGAGCAAGCTTCGTAACGAGGCCGCCCACGATTCCGGCGATGACCCAGCCGATGATGAGTAAGATGAGAGCGCCCAAAATGTTCGGAATCGCTGCGAAGAAATGCGATAGGCCAGCCGTTAAGCCGGTTATGAGACCTGCAGTCCAATCGGTGACAGTCGTCATAGAGGATCCTTATCAAGCGTGGAGTGCGAGATCATAACGCTCCGCGTATAACAAAAATTGCTGGTTTTCAGTTGCTAAACGATAGAGGCTATGCCTTTATGCCTTGGAGCGATTGTTTTTTAAGAACTCGTTTCGAGCTTTCAGCGGTACATGCGGCCTTCGCGAACGAGGTCAAAGACGGTTCGGCGCGCTTGACCGTTCTTGTCTTCTTCGGGGAGCGGGCGAGAGTAACGAATTTTGTAAGCCCAGGCACGAGTGTTGGGCACATGCGGTGGCGACTGACGAGCCTGAGGTACCATTTGCCGATGTCATCGGATAGAGGCCGAGGTCGAGCGCGACACGCTGCATGCCGTTTAGGTAAATTCAGGACGAGTGCTAAACCATCCCCCCACCGCAGCTGCAATTGCACCGATGAGGAGAAGGAAAAAAGCGCTAAGCGCGGTCCTTGAAAGGCTTTGCGCCGTGGCATTCGCCACCTGTTGCACCTTCTGCCCGACCGCAGTTTCGGCAGCCTTCGCTTGCTGCTGGGCAGCAGCGGCTTCCTGTGCCCAGCTATCGACGGTCTTCGTCGCCTGCGCCTTGCTCACGTGTTGCTGCGAGCGACGACGTTGATGAGCGCTTGACGATCGGCGGCTCGCGACGTCGCCCCCGTATCATGTAAGAAGCGATACACGAGCTCGTTCACGTTTTGGTGCGTCGCCTGTGGATGTTGCGCCGATGCCCCGGCGGTACTTTTTGCGAGATTACCTTGATGCTGAGCCTGCGCCTTAAGCGCTTCGGGTGAGAGTTTAGGATTGCCGGTCTGTCTGAGGATCGTTTGGACTTTGCTCGTGACGGTATCGACCGTGATGCCGTTCTTTTTCAATTGCGTGCCGACTGCCGAAGAGATGGCAGGCGCCGCCCCCGCCGCCCCTGTTCCCGCGGCGCCCACAACTTTTCCGAGAAGGCCCGTTGCTCCACCAAGAATGCCGCCGATCGCCGTTGTGAGCAAATACACGGTGACCAGGGTCGTTAGGCTCCACACGACGATTCCGTGGAGCAACCCTTCAATGCGGCGAGGCATGCCCGCAACCCCCCCGTGTCAAGATAGAGTGGTACCGGTAGCATAGGGAGTTTTTTGTACAACGTTCGTCGCAGCAGCAGAGCTGTGGATAACGGGGATACTGTGGAAAACATCCGGAACGATGCAAAGCACGCGGGGGCGAGAAAGTCCTGCAACAGATGCAGTCCTCGAACGGAACCGTTTCAACGGAAATCAAGGCAACCAGTTCACCCCAAAAACCTCAGCGACGTCGGTTCTCCGCCGCCGAGAAGCTGCGCATCGTGCGCGAGGCTGATGCGCGTCCAGCCGGCACGATCGGAGCGTTTCTCCGGCGCGAAGGTATTTACTCATCGCAGCTCTATGCCTGGCGAAGGCAGCGCGATCAAGGCGACCTCGATCCAGGTGCGGTGCGCCAACGTGCAAAAGCCAAAATGCAAGCCGACGAGGTTGCGCAGCGGCTCAAAGAACTCGAGCGGGAAAACCGGAAACTCCGTCGCCAGTTGGCGCGCGCCGAGCTCATAAACGATATCCAAAAAAAATTTGCGGGGCTCCTGGGCGTCGATCTGGAGAGCCCCGAGACGAACGAGAACGCAGAATGAGTGCGGCGCTGGAACTTGCCCACGAGATTCCGCAGCGCGCGTTGTGCACTGCAGCGGGCATCAGCCGCTCGACGCTGCGGCGCCGCCTAAACGGCACGCCGGAACGACTTCCGTCCGTGATCTCGCGCCGGCGCTCGAGAAGAGCACTGAGCGAACACGAGCAAGCTGAGGTGCTCGCGGTGCTGCATGGCGAGCGGTTTGCCGATCGCGCGCCGGCGACGATCCACGCGACCTTGCTGGACGAAGGTATCTACCTGTGCTCGGTGAGCACGATGTACCGCCTGCTGCGAGCAAACGCGGAGGTGCGCGAACGTCGCCGTATTGCACGTCATCCGGAGTACCGTAAGCCCGAACTGGTGGCCACCGGTCCGCGTCAAGTTTTCTCGTGGGATATCACGAAGCTGCGCGGCCCGCACCCGGGTGAGTGGTTCTCGCTGCTGGTGATGCTCGACATCTTCAGCCGGTTTGTCGTCGGCTGGATGCTCGTGCATCGGGCCAACGCCGAACTCGCACGGCACTTCATCGCGCAGACGCTGGAACGTGAAGGCATCCAGCCCGGGCACGCGATCGTTCACGCCGATCGCGGCGCGGAGATGACGGCGCAACCCGTGTGCGCCCTGATGGACAAGCTCGGCGTCGTACGTTCGCACAGCCGTCCGCACGTTAGCGACGATAACCCCTTCTCGGAGTCCCAGTTCCGCACGCTGAAGTACCATCCCGAATTCCCCGATCGATTTGGGTCGTTTGAGCACGGGCACGATTTCGTTGGTGAGTTCATGACCTGGTACAACAACGAGCACCGGCACTCCGGAATCGCGATGCTGACGCCGGCAATGGTGCATCACGGCCAGGCGGACCGCGTGCTCGCCGCCAGACACGACGTGATGCTCGCGGCTTACCGCGCCAAACCGGAACGATTCATCGGCGGATCGCCAAAGCGGATCGTGTTACCGCCCGCGGTGTGGATAAATCCGCCCGCTCACGACGGGGTCGCCGTGTAGGCGCTCACAAAAAGCAGATGACTAACAGGACCAAACACCTTGACAGATTCCGAACCGTGCCGGCGACCCAGCCGCCGACAAAGAGCGCGATCAGAATTGAGAAAAAGAACCAAATGGCACTACCGATCTCGAGGCCGCTCGCCGACGCACTATCGCTTGAGCCAATATGAATCGTGCTCGCGCCGATTCCGACGCCGAGAATGCTCAGGAGCAACTGTGTCGCGAGCGCCACAAAAAGGCCAGCGAAGATCGCTCCCCACGAAATGCGACGAAAGGCACCAGAAATCTGAGGTGCGAGGCGAGACTCGACCATGATAGGCTCCTAAAATAAAGTGTGGTTGCCGACGAAGCGCGCTTTGTCGGCAGACCAAGATCGAGCCTCGGTTAGGTGTTGTTCCGGACGTCTCGCTTCGTCGCAGCGATATCACCCTGAACAGACTCTTTGGCCTGATTTAGCATCGAGCCGGCCTTCTCACGTGTGGTCATCTGATCGCCCGCGACGTCGCGTTTGCCTTGCTCCGCCTCGGAGGCAGTCTTATGCGAAGCTTCGTTGGCGGCGTCTTTAATATTGTCAACTGCCTTGCTGGCGGCATCCTTCACGTTGTCAACGGCCTTGCCGAGCTCATCTTTGAGACCCATGTTGCACTCCTCGTAGCGGTGTGTTTTCTATTATTAGGACACGCGCGTCGTAGCGATAGTCACATCTCGGCGTGAAAACCTGCGCTTTTCGGCGCGTCGCTATGGACGGCATATCGTGCGAGAATGCGATTTGGCAGGACGACCCTCCCTCGCTCGCTCGTCCGTATGACGACATTCGTCATCCCGACGCGCTCGAGGACGCCGCTGGCGCCGTCCACGGTGATGCCGTCTCAGATTTTGAAATTCTCTTCGACGTACCGTGAGGCGACCACGTTTTCAAAGAACGTCCGTGCCCCGTAGCCGGAGGCGATCGCGGCGGATAGGGCGGCAGCGCCGAGCAGCAGCAGCAACACGTCGAAAAGAAAGCTTGATTCGATCGTAAGCTGCTGTAACGCCATGAGAGCGGCGACGGTCGTGACGATCGCGCGCATCAACGTGCCGGCGATGGTCGGATACAGAATGCCAGTGCGGGCTAACGTGGCCGTCGTCGCACGCGCGAGCGCATCGCCGGCGATGATGCCGACGAGGACAATCGCGACGGCTACGACGAGATGTGGCGTGTAGTCTAATAGGCTCCGTAAAGCCGCAGAGAGCGGTGTGAGCTCCAGTGCATCGACGACCTGCACCAGCGTCGCAAGCCAGACGATGAGCAACACCAAGCGGGCTACTAACCGCGCGGGCCGCTCGCGGAGCCCGACACGGACCAAATTCTCGCGAAATCCGGTATCCGCAACCCGTCGATCGAGTCCAAGACGTGTTAGGACGGCTGCGACGGCGCGGCTGATGAGCCAAGCGAGAAGGCTCCCCACCGCGAGGATAATAACGGCGCCGATAAGGTGCGGGAGGTAACCCACGACGGCTTCGACGTCACGACCGAAAATGCGGCCGGCGTCAATCATGTTCGGCCGCCTCTTTTGAGACTATGGGCGCTGCGGCGGCCGCTTTGTGTCGAGGTAGGAGCACGGCAAAAGCTGCGAAAATAGCACTGACCACAGAAAGAAGACGGTTAACCCTAGCGACGTTAGTCTTCTGGCGACGCAGTTGCCTGAGAGCGCTGTCGGTTAAAACGCGACTTGGCGTCAGGTCGATCGACGCGGTGGAAGCTAAAGCCTGGCGGACTTGCTCAAGTTCAGCTAGCCGCGTACGGCACGAGGAACATTTCGCGAGATGCAATTGTGTAGCGACGCGATTTTCAAATGCCGTCGTGCCAATTTCGATGATATTGGGGTGGTGCTCAAAGCGTTTCATGAAATAAGAGCGCCTTCGGCTCGGCTTGGTCTCGAAGCAGTTCGCGGAGCGTTGCTCGGCCGCGAACGATACGCATCTTCGCGGCCGAGAGCGTACAGCGTGATAATGTAGCAACGTCGACGATGTCGTAGTCGTACACATCGCTGAGAACCACGGCGACGCGCTGTTCGAGAGGAAGGCGTTCAAAGAGTGCGTCCATGCCGGTGACCTCACTTGCATTGATCGCCCGTTCTTCAGGTGCGGGCTCGAATTGATCCACCGCATCGAACGACGCGGGGCTGGTGTCAAGTGATTCGAATTGTATGCGCCCGCGTCGACGCAAGGCGTTAAGACTCAAATTGACGGCGATTCGCCGTAACCAGGCTCCAAACGTCGAATCGTCGTCGAGTTCCGAGAGATGAGTGTAGGCTCGCACGAGTGCCTCCTGCGCGATATCTTCCGCTTCGGTCCGCCTACCAACCAGACGTAGCGCGGCGCTATAGGCGGCTTTCTCATGGCGCCGGAGGAGTTCACTCGCTGCCGCGAGATCGCCCCGACGAGCACGAGCAATAAGCGCCTCGTCCTCCATCGTTGCTTGCTCCTAACTCGGAAGACACTCGAAGTGATCCCGCTTGTCACGTTCGCGCCGAGGATGATGATGCTGAGGTCGCCGACTTCCTGGACAGCTAATCGCTTACCCACGTGTCCATAGCCTACTATGTCAACACTGCTCATCGAAGATCGGCCGCCGGCTCGATCCTACCGCGACCTCGCGCGCTGAGCATGGCGTCAGGCCTGAGTCTCGGGCATCGAACATATGTTCGCACGGCTCGTTGGTTTGCCTTTGCGCGGCGCACCCCGCGATCGCTGGCTTCGCAAAATAGTAAAGTGATGCACGACTTGCAGGCCATTTTAGACAGGCCGTGCAACGGCTTTGAAGCAAGCCTGGATTGGTTGCAACTTAAAGTGTGATTCACGTCTCACGCCGAGCGACTTCAGGCCTGTATTGTAAAGACATCATTACCGCGGCCGAGTCAAGTCCCAAATCTGCTGTAATTCCGGTTCGTCGATCGCGTAAGTTAGGCTGCTCGTCTGTCTCGTTTTACGGCGGCCGGCTTGGCCACCGTCGTTGCTTTCCATTCGAAGTATTCGGTCATGTCGAAGTAGGCTCGGCTTAACCATTCGTCGTTTTGCTCGGAGAGTAACGCGCCGACCATGCGAATCGCTGCGGCGTCGTTTGGGAAAATGCGAATGACTTTCTCCCGGCGACGAATCTCTTCATTGAGCCGCTCTTGCATGTTGCTCGTGCGCAGTCGCCGACGATATTTCTCCGGCAGCGGCAAGATCGCAAACATGTCTTCGAACGCTCCTTCCAAGCACACGCACGACTTCGGCGCTGTTTCTGCGAAGCGGGCCATGAATTCCGCATATCGACGCTCAGCCTCTTTGCGATCAGTTGCGAGAAAGATCAGCCGAGCTGCAGCGGTTACGTTTTCGCGTTCTTTCTTGGGCGCGTGATCGAGCAAGTTCTTCATCACGTGGAACTGGCAGCGCTGCCATGTCGCGCCGACGAATTGCTTGGCGATCGCCTCGCGTAAGCCCGAGTGATTGTCGGAGACGGCAACGTCGACGCCGTGCAAGCCGCGTGCTTTGAGGCCGCGAAAGAACTCGTTCCACGTCGCAAAGCTCTCCGAATCGCCGATCGAAAGACCAAGGATTTCTCGGTATCCGTCAGCGCGAATGCCGCTCGCGATGAGGAGCGCTTTGCTGACGACGCTCTTGTCGGTGCGCACCTTCGTAAAGAGCGCGTCAACGATGATGAACGGGTACGCCGCATCAAGCCGACGATTCAAGAATCCCGCGACCGGCTCGTCAAGGGCCTTCGCGAGGCGACTGACCGTCGACTTCGAAAACGACGTCCCACACAGACCTTCGGTTATCCGCGTGACCTTCCGCGTCGAGACGCCGTTGACGACCATCTCCATCAGGCCCACGACAAAGGCTTGTTCGCTGCGGCGATAACGCTCAAAGATGTCGGTTGAGAAGCTGCCGTCGCGCGTTTGCGGCACGCGCAGGACCAGCGATCCGACGCGGGTCGAGAGCTGTCGATCGCGATACCCATTCCGATAGCCCTCCCGTTCTTGACAGCGTTCGTACCGCTCGGCGCCCAGATGATCGCGCATCTGCGCCTCGAGCACTTGGTTCAAAATCGTTTCGACGAGCTTCCCGAGCGCCGCAGGTTGATCGAGCAACGCTGGAATCGCGTCGCGGGATAGGGTAAGATCGTAATCGGCCACCGTTCCGGTCCTTTCGATTGAAGTGTTGTCAACGTCAATCTTCGAACCGGAGCGGTGGCTACCCGCCCGCTGAATTTACATCAATGGCGCTTCAGGACTTCGGGTGGGCGGGCAAGAGGTCGAGCCCACCACAGTGGAATAGAATCGCCGCTGCAAATCGGCCCTCATTGCGATAGCCGCGCGCGCGGAATTTGATCATTTGGATCTTGCTGTTGAGGCTCTCGGCTGCCGCATTGGTGATCGGCTTGCGAATGTACGTGATGATGTTCGCAAAGTGACGTTTGAGCGTGCGCGCGACGCTGATCATTTCGGGCAATTGAGAGTGCGTCGCCCACCGGTACCAATCGGCAAAGAAACGACGCGCTGCGGACTCACGCCGATATCGCCAGAACTCCGTAAAGTGCTCCTTCATCGACCACGCGCGGCCAAGGCGTTTGTACTGGCTCCGCAAGGCGCTCAGATCACGTCGTTCGTCGCGGTCGAGATTCGCAAACGAGCGCAACCAGGAATACTTAGTCCCTTTCAATGCCGTTCGGTCGAGCGTCTTGTCACGCATCATCGCTCGACGAGTGAGATCGACGGCTTTGGTGAGATATGCCGTGATGTGGTACTTATCGAAGACGATCTTCCGTGCCGCATCGGGCACGTGTGCTACGGTCGACTCGAAGTACGGCTGCCACATATCCATCGCGATGCCCTCAATGGCATGAAGTTGTTCGTGCGAAAGGCCGTCGTAGAAAGCGTCAATCGATTCGCGCTTGCGACCGCGACCGACCCACAGGACCTCGCCGCGGTCCAAGTCGGACACGATCGTGAAGTACCGATGCCGCTTTTTGACGGCCTTCTCGTCGATGCCGAGATGCCGCACAAGACGTGGCAGTCGCCGCTGCTTACCGCGCTCGACCGCCCGGAGCATAATGGAATCGACT
The DNA here is from genome assembly GCF_027923555.1 of Vulcanimicrobium alpinum. Classification (GTDB taxonomy): domain Bacteria; phylum Vulcanimicrobiota; class Vulcanimicrobiia; order Vulcanimicrobiales; family Vulcanimicrobiaceae; genus Vulcanimicrobium; species Vulcanimicrobium alpinum. Next base: position 3,184,528 of record NZ_AP025523.1, read on the forward strand.
TGCTCCCAGCTGATGCCCAAGCGACGCGCGACCGCCGCGACGGACATCTCGAGTAGGAGGGCGATCGCCAAACGCTCGAAGCGCGACGTAAACTCGGTGCGACCGCTTGACCAGGGAATCGCAACGGTCGTGACGCCGTGCTCGGGACAATCGATCCGGGGTACGGAGGCGTGCAAGAAAAGTTGGTCGCCGGCCAGATCGAGGTCACGCCAGACGCGCTCGCGATGATCGTGCTTGGGGCACTCCCGATCGCATTTTGGACAGCGACCCGCGCCTTGCCATTCAAGCCGAACATCGACCCGATTTCGCTCGAGATCGAGCTTTGATTCGGTCACGTCCCAAGGATCTTCGACGCGCAGCAACCCGCGGATGAATTCGGTGTCTCGCATGGCGTAGCATTACGACGGCCGACCGATTTCCTCTCGCCCGCCCACTACAAAACCGGAAGACCCACATCAATTATAGGGACTCTGCCCGCGGCCGTTCCTTCCGCCGATCGCTTTGAAAGGCTCCTTGCATGTTTCACGTCGCCATGTTCCATTTCGACTTCGCTGTAATTGATCGTGTCCCCAGCCGTGGTGTACGAGCGGTGGCTCGGCGAGGGTAGCGCTCAGCCGTTAATCACGGCGGAGAGCTTGGCGGGCTGATTATCGCTGACGGCACTGAGTCCTTCGAGTTGCATGTAGCGCCGCTGCAGTTGCCATTCGTCGTTCTGTTCCAGTAGGAGCGCACCGACGAGGCGTACGATGGCAGCATCGTTCGGGAAGATACCGACGACATCGGTGCGCCGCTTGATCTCCGCGTTGACCCGTTCGAGCGGATTGGTTGAGGCGATCTGCTTGCGGTGCGCCTTGGGAAAGTCCATGTACGCGAGCACGTCGTTCTCGGCGTCGTCCATCATCGCCGCGAGCTTCGGGAACTTCTGCCGAAGCTGCTCGGAGACGATACGCCATTGCTCGTGCGCAGCTTCCGCTGTCTCTTGCGCGAATACCGTGTTGATCAACGCGAGGACCATCTGCCGTTGCCCTTTACCCGCATGTGCGAGCGCGTTTCGCATAAAATGCACGCGGCAGCGCTGCCACGTTGCTTTGAATACTTTCGCGATGGCCGCTTTCAGGCCGACATGCGAGTCGGAAATGACGAGCTTGACACCGCGCAATCCGCGGCGGCTCAAGCTGCGAAGAAAGTCGATCCAGAACGGCTCTGCTTCGCTCGGACCAACCGCGAGGCCCAACAATTCCCGTGTCCCATCGGTGTTTACGCCGACGGCCAGTATCACGGCGACCGAGACGATGCGTCCGCCGGAGCGCGTCTTCACGTACGTCGCGTCGATCCAAAGATAGGGCCAGTCGCCTTCGATCGGCCGGGTAAGAAATGCGTTCACGCGTTCGTCGATCTCTTCGCACAGCCGTGAGACCTGACTCTTGGAGATGCCTGTCATCCCCATCGCCTTGACGAGCTCGTCGACCGAGCGCGTGGAGATGCCCTGGATGTAGGCCTCTTGGATGACGGCGGTGAGCGCCTTCTCCGCCGTGCGGCGCGGCTCGAGGAACGCGGGGAAGTAGCTACCTTTGCGCAACTTGGGGATGCGCAGTCCGATCGTGCCGGAACGCGTCTCCCATTGGCGCTCGCGGAAGCCGTTGCGGGCGTTCTGTCGGCCGGGGCCGCGCTCGCCGTAGGGCAAGCCGCAGAGTTCCTCAACATCGATCTCCATGATCCGCTGCGCGGCGTACTGGAGCATCTCGCGAACGAAGTCGACGTCGCCGCCCTTTTCGACGAGCTCGGAAAGTGCGATACTGGGTTTGGCCATCGTGGATCCCTTTCGGTCGGTTATTTGTTGCAAAAACAACCTTCGCCGAAAGCCACGATGGCCGCTCTCTATGCTACAAGGGCGACCCTCTCATACACCACGGGCCGGGACACGATCCGCCGGGCCGAGCGAGCGCGACGAACTGATCCGATCAATGCTCGCGCGCGCGACATCGTAGGTCACAAGGTCCCTCGACCGCGAAGCCAATCGAACAATCCGCTCAGCTCCGACAATGCGCGACTACGAAAAGAGCACGAACGGCTCGAGCGGCGCTTGGCCAAAGCCGAAAGAACGACCGACGCGTTGGGAAAAGCGCACGCGCCCTTGCAGATAATCGCCGGCGAGAGCGAAACGGATAACGAGCGGTCGAAGTCGTCGTGAATACGGTGGTAGCATATCTCGGCAAGGGCGCTTCAAAAGCATACCTCAACGAGAAATTTCTCCGTGCTCAAGGTGTCGTTGTGGCCTTGCGAGTCGCCTCTTTCGGTTCACTCGCGCGATCGCGTGTTGCTGCCAGCAGTGCGTTCGCGCGTGGCTCCGGCGGAAAGAGCCGCTCGGCCGCGACGCGCAGGATCCCCGCAATCGGAATCGAGAGCAGCGCGCCGAGGATACCGAAGGCCTCGCTCCCGAGCAGGAGTGAGACGAAAATGACGAGCGGCGTGACCCCGACCGAGCGCGCCACATAAATCGGTACGAGCACGTTCTGCTGAACGCCGATGATCACGGCGAAGAGCACGCCGACAATGATCGTCTTCACGAGCCCAACGGTGAAGAACGAGATCACGAGTATTGGAATGACGGCGACGATCGGGCCGATGAGTGGCACGATGCTGACGATTCCGGCGAGGAGCCCGAGCAGGAGCGCAAAGGGTATGCCGACAGCGATAAGAACGATCGTGCCCGCGACGGCCACAACGAGCGCAAGCAGGATCTGGCCGCGCACGAAGCCGCCGATCACCTCATCGACGTCGTTCATAAAGGATAAGGCCTGCGGACGGTAGCGAGCTGGCACCAAGCGCGTTGCGAAGGCCTGGATTCCTGCAAGGTCGCCGAGGATGATTAGCGTGAGGCCGAGGATTAGGGCGACGCTGATGAGCAGCGCCGTCGTCCCGCTGAGAATTGCCAAGGTCTGCGTTCCGAACCCGGCGGCGACGCCGCCCAGCAGTGTCCCCAACTTACCGGCGTTTGCCGCGATCGCCATTCGTGCGCTAGTCGGAAGGCGGCTCAGGAGCGGTGAGTGCGTCGGGTCTGCGATTTGCTGCTGTGTCTGGGTGACGAGGTGCGGGTAGTCGCGGCTGAACACTTGGACTTGGCTCGCAATTGCCGGTGCGAGCCAAGCGAGGGCGCCAAGCACGAGAACTCCCAGCATCACATAAACGAGAATGACAGCGAGTGGCACGGGAAGTCGCCGGGCTGCAAGCCATTTCACTGGCGGGTACACCGCATACGCGAAGAGGATCGCGAAAACGATCTCCATGAGCGTTGTATGAACTCGATCGAAGACGGTTGCGACCATGCCCAGAAGCACGACGATGACTAGCACGATTGCCGCGACGAGAAACGCCTTGATGAGGCGGCGTGTCGTCGGGTCGAACAAGCTTGAACCGGTCGGCATGCTCATGTTTTGCGTGGCCTTTCAGTACCGGATGGAACGGCGGCGGAAATTCGAACCCGTAGCGGCAGTCAGATGTACTAGCTACTATGTGATCTGACAGTCGTACGATCTTGCGGTAGTGTCAGATAGGTTGGGTTTCAGTCTAAGCGATCTGTTTCTCTTTCGCAAGGGAGACACTGTCGACGAATGTCTGCATCGGCGTCTTGCCGTAGCACCAGCGTCCTTGATGCGGACGCTGCGTGTTGTACTCCTCGGTCCACGCATCGAGGTCCCGCTGCAGTTGCTCGAGCGACGTGTAGATCGTCTTGCGAAACGCGATCCGATAAAACTCATCAAGCATCGTTTTGTGAAAACGCTCGACGATGCCGTTGGTCTGCGGATGGCGTGCCTTCGTTCGGGTGTGGTCGATGTCTTCGATCGCCAGGTAGAGCTCGTACGGATGTCCCTCACGCCCGCAAAACTCCGTGCCGCGGTCGGTCAGGATCCGTTGCAACGTAATCCCGTACTCTTCGTATAGCGGTAACACGCGATCGTTGAGCAGGTCGGCCGCAGTGATTGGTGTCTTGTCCAAATAGAGCTTCGCGACGCCCACCTTCGCATAGGTGTCGATGAAGGTCTGCTGGTAGATGCGGCCGACGCCCTTCATCGTCCCAACGAAGAAGGTGTCCTGCGCGCCGCAGTAGCCGGGGCACTCACTCTCGAACTCGCCGTGCGCTTCTTTCTCGAGCTTGGCACGCTCCAGCGCGACGACTTGCGCCTCAGTCAGGACGAGCCCATCTTGGGCGCTCTTTGCTTCCAGCGCTTTGAGCCGTTTCTTCATCGTCTCAAGATCGTGTCGCAGCCACACCCCGCGAAGTCCCGCCGGCGACATACGCATCCCACGCTTGGCGAGCTCGTTCGCTGCGCGCACTTGACCGTACGCAGGGAACTCGATCGCAAGATCGACAATCGCATCCTCGACTTCGGGAGCAATGCGGTTCTTGAGGTTCGGCTTTCGCTTGGTGATCTCGGCCAAGGCCAGATCGCCGCCCGTCTCGTAGAGGTCTTTGAAACGGTAGAAGCTATCACGGCTGTAACCCATCACGCGGCAGGCTTCAGTCACATTTCCGAGCTGCTTGCCGAGCTGGAGTAGGCCCACTTTCGCCTTGATGACTTTTCGGTCGCTGTTCATGGATGGCTCCTCAGGAGGATTCACCACCGGTATTCGACAACCGTCAGATCAAATCCTGACTTCTACAAGTCAGAAATTGAGCCTGTGTCACCGTGCGCTTCGTTGTCTGTCTGCGCTTTCTCGAGGGCAGCGATCTGCGATTCGGTCAGCACCAAACCGTCTTGCGCGCTCCTGACTTCGAGCGCTTTGAGACGCCAATCAATCATAGCGACTCGCGACCAGCGCGCGAGCCGCAACCATATCGGCAGCAAAAGGGCTAACCGCTTTGTCGCCTTTCGGATCGCGCCTTCCCGCTTG